>DASRHT010000116.1:0-30260 GCA_035650355.1 Ktedonobacteraceae bacterium | reverse complement strand
AGAGAACCCGGACCCAGACTGGTTACAATCCCACGCTCGGGCAATCCGTCATTCCGACGCCTGGCGGCCTCTGGGATGAGTCGCAGCGGCTCTAGTTACAATCCCACGCTCGGGCAATCCGTCATTCCGACGCCAATATATGACCCGAAGAACTGGAAGGCGATAGTTACAATCCCACGCTCGGGCAATCCGTCATTCCGACCCTCGCACGCCATCATTGATATGCGCCGGATTGCGGTTACAATCCCACGCTCGGGCAATCCGTCATTCCGACGCAGCCGAGCGGCTCATGGTGCCAAAATCGTGGATTTGTTACAATCCCACGCTCGGGCAATCCGTCATTCCGACCAATCACGCCCGCAATGCGCCTAGCGCCCTCTTGGCTGTTACAATCCCACGCTCGGGCAATCCGTCATTCCGACGATGGCGCAGGAGCCGGAGGTGAGGCCGGTAAAGCTGTTACAATCCCACGCTCGGGCAATCCGTCATTCCGACAGCCCTGGCCCGAAGGCGTCAAGCCGTGGACTAGCAGTTACAATCCCACGCTCGGGCAATCCGTCATTCCGACCAATACGGTAGCGTATGGGCTGGTCGCTAATCTTTCGTTACAATCCCACGCTCGGGCAATCCGTCATTCCGACAAAATTCCAGCGACCGCTCCAGTGCAACGACGAGCTGGTTACAATCCCACGCTCGGGCAATCCGTCATTCCGACATCCACGCGCCGCTCGATGTCTGGCGCGGGCTTTTGTTACAATCCCACGCTCGGGCAATCCGTCATTCCGACTGCCTGGTATGAGGCAGAGTGGCAGAGCGGAAGGTGTTACAATCCCACGCTCGGGCAATCCGTCATTCCGACATATGCCAGCACATAACGCCCCCGCAACGCCTCCTGTGTTACAATCCCACGCTCGGGCAATCCGTCATTCCGACGTTTGAGGCGGTGCTTTTCCGTCGCCTGTATAAGCGTTACAATCCCACGCTCGGGCAATCCGTCATTCCGACGAGATAGGGAAACAGGGCCAGGATCAGCATGCGCGGTTACAATCCCACGCTCGGGCAATCCGTCATTCCGACAGCTCTGGGATGTGTTTGTGCTGGTAAGCCAGCAGGTTACAATCCCACGCTCGGGCAATCCGTCATTCCGACCAAAGGCGTATTCATAGCCACCCAATGCACGCAAGTTACAATCCCACGCTCGGGCAATCCGTCATTCCGACCGCATCAGCAGCTCCCCTGGAGGGATGGAATCCAGATAGTTACAATCCCACGCTCGGGCAATCCGTCATTCCGACGTCTACTACCAGCGTCTCTTGAGCGGCTGGAATCCTGTTACAATCCCACGCTCGGGCAATCCGTCATTCCGACTCCCTCATATTTTTCTCACACAAAAGGCCCTGGCGTGTTACAATCCCACGCTCGGGCAATCCGTCATTCCGACCTTGTAGCTTCCCCAGGGAAAAGCGCGGCAATAGCCGGTTACAATCCCACGCTCGGGCAATCCGTCATTCCGACGGGGACATCCGAACTCCCCTACGTCGCGTACTGCGGTTACAATCCCACGCTCGGGCAATCCGTCATTCCGACCCCGTTTGTCGCGATCTTGCCTCAGATCGATGAGATGTTACAATCCCACGCTCGGGCAATCCGTCATTCCGACAACCACTTCTATTGCGACCCGCAACCAGCGAATGGCGGTTACAATCCCACGCTCGGGCAATCCGTCATTCCGACAAAACGGGGTGGCCCACACCACCGGCGAAACGGAAGAGGTTACAATCCCACGCTCGGGCAATCCGTCATTCCGACCGAGAGCGTGGAAATCGCCCCCAGTGGGCAAGTTGCGTTACAATCCCACGCTCGGGCAATCCGTCATTCCGACCCAGTGAAGAGAGACGCCGCGTTAAGAGGAAATGTGGTTACAATCCCACGCTCGGGCAATCCGTCATTCCGACCTTGCCAGTGCGGCCTGGCCTGGCCTGAAAGTGATAGTTACAATCCCACGCTCGGGCAATCCGTCATTCCGACAGCAAGCCGCTTGAAACTATCACAAAGAAGATGGTGTTACAATCCCACGCTCGGGCAATCCGTCATTCCGACCTCACGCGTTGACTTATCACTGTAATCTGTCTGCATGGTTACAATCCCACGCTCGGGCAATCCGTCATTCCGACATCAGTACTGCCTATGCCACATCCGGGCCGGTTGCTCGTTACAATCCCACGCTCGGGCAATCCGTCATTCCGACCCGCTTCTCCCCACGAGCTGCCCGCCAGGAGCTGCCGTTACAATCCCACGCTCGGGCAATCCGTCATTCCGACGCCCACGAGCTGCCCGCCAGGAGCTGCCCGGATCTGTTACAATCCCACGCTCGGGCAATCCGTCATTCCGACTGCTATGCCTCCAGTATAGCACAGGAGGCGGGAAAAGACCAGCTTTTGCGAGAAGGTACTTTTTGGGCGCGTTTTTGATAGGGGCAGAACGGGTATTTCTGGCAGCCATACTCCTCGGGCGGCTCGCAGAGCGGGGCGAGAAGCTACGCTCAGGAGGTCTGTCGCACCTGCCTCTCGCAAATAGATCAAGGGGCGCTCCTTTGCTCTTTTTTATGGTTTCGGATGAGTATGATGATATATGGTTTTCATCTCCTCGTCAACTTTTATATAGGTCGCTATCATCCTTGCTACAGCATGCTATACTAGACCCATCGTACCGCTATTACCGCTGTCAACGTCCTATTTTCGAGAAGAGGGAAGTATGAGCGATAACGAAAAAGATCAAATTGACCAGCCCGACGATAAGGAGCTGTTGCATGCGGCGTTGACCGCAACGAATGAAGATGTTTCCTGGCAGGCCATTTCGTTGTTACATCGTCGTGGGGGCCGCAATACATTCGCACAAGCTCTGGCGCTCTGCTCATCTAAAGATGCCAGTGAGCGGATTGTGGGAGCGCACGTTCTCGCTCAGTTGGGATCGCCCGATAAGGCGTTTCATGAAGGGGCGGTAGCTACGCTGATGGGGATGCTGGAACGGGAGCAGGAGCCGGAGGTGTTGAGTGCGGTGGCGACGGCGCTGGGGCACCGGCATGATCGGCGCGCGATTGAACCGCTGGCGCGTCTCAAAAGTTATCCCGATGGGGATGTACGGTTTGGCGTCGTGATGGGGCTCCTGGCCCTTGAGGATAAGCTGGCGGTCGAGACTTTGATCGAACTTTCCCGCGATACGGATGCGGATGTGCGTGATTGGGCTACGTTCGGGCTGGGATCGCAGATTGAGCTGGATACTCCTGCCATCCGCGAAGCTCTGGCGGCTCGCCTGACCGATGAGGATGGCGATACGCGGGGAGAGGCGATGGTTGGGCTGGCACGACGGCACGATACGCGTATGCTTGAGCCGCTACTCGCTGAACTGGAAAATGGCTATGCCGGTAGCTTGCTTCTAGAGGCCGCGACCGAGATTGCCGAGCCACGCCTGTACCCAGCTCTGATAGCGTTACAGGAAACATGGGAGGGTGAGAGGGACAACTGGCTTTACCGCCAGCTTGAGGAAGCGATTGAAAAATGTCGCCCTGCTGATCATAACACAGAGACACATGCTAATAAGTAGTAATTCGCTCAAAGTATTATGCATGACAAGTAAACCCGCTCTGCAAGCTAGTTCGATGTTTATAGATAAAACTTCTTTTATTTTGCTACCAATTCCCTAAAATAGCAAGCAAGCCAATGACCTGGAAAGCCACTCAAAAAAACCAGGATATATATTAGTCCTGTCAGCCACAGCTTTGATTTCTAATATACCCCACATCCAGCTTGACAAAATAGATCATATGACCTATTATAGTTGTCACAAAGCCACACTGACCAAGTTGAACAAATTAACATAGTTCAGAAATGAGTGGTCTCGTATGGAGAAGGTTACAGCAAACGAAAATAGCGGCCCCTTTCTGGCCGCCGCTATGCTTTGTGAGAAGGTGCTGCAAGAAAAGGATGAGACGATCAGTGTAATCCGAATGGTTGACCGTCTCGTGATCACTGTCAACACTCTCGGCTCACCTGAAACGATGCCATCCACGCCAATTAGTCTTTATATGCTTATCGCACTAAAATCTGGTACAGCCAGAGGAAGGGGTACAATTGGACTAAGAGCAGAAGCTCCTACTGGTTTAACAATAATAGACCAGCTATTCCCCGTTCTTTTCGAAGGAGAAGATCGAGGGACAAACTTAATCATAAACCTGAGCATCACTCTTGAACAAGAAGGTGTTTACTGGTTTAATATATTACTAGAAGAACGGTTTCTTACGCGTGTACCACTGAGAGTTTTATACCAGAGAATCGGTCCGAATATCTAGAAGCAGATTGCTGAAACTGGACATTACTGGAAGTACTGTAGACCAGTCTGATGGGCGAGGGTGATACAACATACCTCTGAACGAGTGATAGAAGCATACCCCGAAAATCCTTCTCCGACAAATGTCTATCTGAGTACTCAGCCCAATTCAACTTGAATCGGTATACCAAGTCTAAAAGAGACGGTTCATCCAGCCTGTCTATGTCCCATGTCTTGGCAAAGAACCAATCTTCAAAGTCATGGAGAGTAATTTCATTTGCTAGATATTTAAGCAAATGATCGCGAATTTCAAATTCAAGGGGATGCGGCATGTCTGAACCTCCTGTAAAGCGTGTTAGTGCTAGCAAATTGCGCCAACTATTTAATGATAGCGGATACTGGGAACAATACCAAAACGGACAATTACAATCTATTCTACGAAAAAGTAAACATCCTAGTTCCCCTCTTGCTAATGAACCAACTTGCACACAAAGTCAGTATATAACATACGTCAACGAACTAGGGGAGAAAATAGCAGGCGTTCACCAATATCTACGTCCCGATGGAACTATAGGGCTATCTGGACGACCTGACCCCAAAGAGGTAATCATAGAGGGAACACTATACATAATCGAGACGCCAGAGAAAGACATACGTCCATCTTAATTTAAGTGGCTAAAGAAATTATAAAAAGCACGCTTGGCGCACGAAATTTGGAAGCCCATCTTCCTTCCCAGTCCCCAACTACATACCAGGCTAGTCAGTGGTCCCAACAGCGAAAATAAGAGCCGGTTTAGATCTAACAAATCTGGTCTAAACCGGCTTCTCAAGTGGCTGGGGTGCAGGGATTCGAACCCCAATTAACTGATCCAGAGTCAGCCGTCCTACCGTTGAACGACACCCCAATGCGTTCCTTGTTGTGGTGAGTATATTACCCTAAGTATTGTGAATTGTCAAGCGTTATTTTTGCCACTTTCCCAAATTGCAATGATCGGCCTGGCTTTATTGCCATCGCTGGCTGATAAAGCATACAATAGCCAGTAGAGTAATCCGCAAACAATAACCCGGCGCGTGACGAGGAGCGGTGCTGAATACCGGGCCACGCAACT
The DNA here is from genome assembly GCA_035650355.1 of Ktedonobacteraceae bacterium. Taxonomy (GTDB): domain Bacteria; phylum Chloroflexota; class Ktedonobacteria; order Ktedonobacterales; family Ktedonobacteraceae; genus DASRHT01. The sequence goes on along the minus strand of DASRHT010000116.1, from coordinate 24,825 downwards.
TTTGGCATGGCTCGTCAAGGCGGCGGGAAGATATTGAAAGGATGCGTTAATGCGAAGTAAGATTAGTGTTATTGGAGCAGGCTTTGTGGGCAGCACGCTGGCCCAGCGCCTGGCGGAACGCGACTACGCCGATGTGGTCATGTTCGATATCATACCGAATATGCCACAGGGGAAAGCTCTGGACATCCTCCAGGCTGGCCCGGTAATTGGCTACGATACCTTAGTGACCGGCACCAATGATTATGCCGATACCGCCAACTCGGATGTCGTCGTTATCACCTCCGGTTTCCCGCGCAAACCCGGCATGACTCGCGACGACCTGGTCAAGAAGAATCAGGAGATCATCGCCCAGGTGACAGAGCAGGTGGTGAAAAACTCGCCCAAGTGCATCATCATCATGGTGACAAACCCCCTTGACGCGATGGCTCAACTGGCTTTACATGTCAGCGGCTTCCCACGCGAGCGCATCATCGGCCAGGCCGGTGTGCTGGACACGGCCCGCTTCCGCACGTTTATCGCGCAAGAGCTGGACGTTTCCGTGCGCGATGTGCAGGCGTATGTGCTGGGCGGTCACGGCGATACGATGGTGCCACTGTCTCGTATGTGTACAGTCGCAGGCGTCCCTATTTCTCAACTCATACCCCCTGAGCGCATTGAGCAGATTGTACAGCGCACCCGCGATGGCGGAGCCGAAATCGTGAAACTGCTGGGCACCGGCAGCGCCTATTTTGCGCCCTCGGCCTCCGTCTTGCAAATGGTGGACTCGATCTTGCTTGACAAAAAGATGATCATGCCCTGCGCCGTCTATCTTCAGGGCGAGTACGGCATCCATAATCTCTTTGTGGGCGTGCCGGTCAAATTAGGCGCTAAAGGAGTGGAGCAGATCATTGAGATTGAACTGAACGAGAGCGAGCGCGCCGCGCTGCAAAAGTCGGCAGACGCTGTGAAAGAACTTGTCCAGGTGATGGGGATCTAAAACGGGTAGGCATCCTGGTGGGCATCCTTTTGAAGGGATGCCCACAGGCCCGGGCTTTAAAAACTCTTTTCTTCACTCTACAGTTTCCTCTTCTACGGTTTCTTCTTCGCTCTCTCCGGCCTCTTTGCCCGCGCCGGCAATCACGATGACGTATTCGCCCCGTGGCTTTGATTGGGCCACAGAAGTCAGCAGAGCCGAGAGCGGCCCCCGTTCAACGCGCTCAAACATCTTGGTCAGATCGTTGGCAATGGCGGCCTGGCGGTCTCCTAAGACTTCCAGGGCGTCACGCAAGAAATTTTCCAGGCGGTACGGGCTTTCATAGAAGATAAGCGTATGCGGGGAATTGCGGTCAACCTCCATAAATTTACGGCGTCCCACAGGCTTACGAGGAGGAAAGCCGCGAAAAATAAAGCTATGCACAGGCAGACCGGAGAGGACGAGCGCCATCACGAAAGCCGCCGGGCCTGGAATCATCGTCACCCCGATCTCGGCATTGATGGCCCGACGCACAAGGGTGAAGCCGGGGTCGGATATGCCGGGCGTGCCTGCGTTAGTCACAATCGCCACCGATTTGCCCTGCTTCAATAGCTCCTCAATGCGTTCGCCCGCTCGCTGCTCGTTATGCTCGTGAAAAGCGATCTGCGGCTTATGAATATCGAAATGCTTGAGCAACAGGCCCGTTTTGCGCGTATCCTCGCTGGCAACAACATCGACCTCGCGCAGGGTATCAAGCGCGCGCAGCGTAATATCTTTGAGATTCCCTATGGGGGTAGCTACTAAATAGAGCATACAGGCTGTTTATGCTTCCTCTCGTTTATTGTTGTTGCGTATGGCATCAATCACTTCCTGGCGTTTGACTTTTAAGGTATGGGTGCGCGGAAAGTCAGGCTCGTGCCAGACGGTAAAGCCTTTGATTTGCTGGTGCGAGGCCAGCTTCTTATTGGCCTGCTGGACAATGGCTTTGGCGTTGTCGGGAGTGTCTGTCAGGAGAACCGCGTGAACCACCTGTCCCTGATCGTTGTCGTTGAGGCCGATCACCACGGCCTCCTTGACGCCAGCAATACTATTGAGGGTGTTCTCAATATCTTCAGGGTAGACATTCATGCCGTTTGCCAGCACGATAAGATTTTTCTTGCGGCCTTTGAGATATAAATGATTCTGATCGTCGAGATAGCCGAGATCGCCCGTGTTGTACCAGCCGTTTTGAAAGGCTGCCGCGGTCGCTTCCGGGTTTTTCCAATAGCCTTGCGCGACATTGGGACCTCGTACCTGTACCTCCTGATCTGTGGCGATGCGTACCTCGACCTCTGGCAACGGCTTGCCCACCGTTTCCAGGTTATGGTCCCGGAAAGGCGTAGCGGTAATAATGGGGGAGCATTCGGTTGCCCCGTATCCCTGTAGCATGCGAAACCCCATATGCTCCCAGCGTCGTGCAAGCGCAGGAGCAAGGTATGCGCCTCCGCTGACGAAAAAGCGGAAATGGCCTCCGAAACGTTGATGGACGGAACGGAAAAGATAGCGGCGCAATCTGAACGGCAGGAAAGGGGCGATTCTGTGCAGTAGCTCCCACTGCCGTTCTTTATTTTGTCGCCGCACCTCGCGTTCAATACCGCTGAGAAAGAGCTGTAGCGCCTGGGGGACCAGGATCATGCAGGTGGCCTGTTGCGAAGAGAGCAGCTTTAGCAACTTATCCGGTACAAGCGTACGAGCATAGATGATGCTTGCGCCCGAATGGAGAAGGGCGATCTGAATAGTCATCTCGAACATATGCGAAAGAGGCAGAATGGAGAGTTCGCGATCCTCGGCCCGGATGTCTACAACGGTCACCGCCGCAATGGCATTGGAAATGATATTGTAGTGGGAGAGCATAACGCCCTTTGGTTGGCCGGTGGTGCCGCTGGTGAAAACCAGCTCCGCCAGGTCGTTCTCTTCAATCGGCGGCAGTTGGGCGGCGTCCAGGCTCTCTTGAGGAAGCGCGTCAATGTCGAGCAGGAGGGCGGGCGGCTGCTTCAAACTCTGGTACTGCTTGCGCGTCGTGACCAGGTACCTGGCCTCCGTCGTCTCGGCGATGCGGGCCACAAAGTCCTCTCGGGAGTTGACATCAAGAGGAACAACCACCATCCCGACGGTCAAAGCTCCTAAATGCGCAACCAGCCAATCGGAGCGACTGGCGGACCAGATCATGAGCCGTTCGTTTTTCTTGCTCCTTTGCTGTTGCAAATAGCCTGCGAAACGCTGGACACGTTCCTGAAGTTCGCGATAGGTAAGAGTAGATACGGCTCCGTCCTCGCCCGGCTCGATCAGGGCTGGCTGGACAGCAAAGCGTGCGGCGGCGTTGGCGAAGAGCTGGGGAATGGTTTTCATCGGCCCGCTTTCCTTTCGTGACACACAGAACTCCTCTGTGAAATACTGCTCGCCAGATTTTGTCTATAGTGCAATTGACCTGATCGCTTGCAGTAAATCATACAGGTGGTTATTATAGTTTAGCGATCCCTGCCTGACAAGTCAATCTGTGGCCTGTTCTGAATATGTTTGTAGCGTTCGATAGGGAAAGAAATTTCATAGAGATGAAAAATTTCTAGTAATAGCAAAGAGCTGAAGCGGGGCTGCTAACATTGCACAACGCCTGATTTCTGCCTCTTCTATATCGCTTGCTATCAGCATAAAGTGAGCCGTTATAGCTATCAAATTTAAATGGAAGCTATTTTTTAGTTATTTTGTATGCAAAAAATAGTTGCAAAATGCTCTTTTATTAAATAATATTCTTGTGAGTTTAAGCTATAGGAAGTATGAGTCTAACCTGGATCAATAGGAAAAATTGTATAATGGGACTGTGCTAAAAATCCAACAGGTTGACTAGATTCATAGAGCATGTTAAAATATGCAATATGAAGAATTGTCTAGCAATTCCCTTATTTTTGGGTGTCTGTACTACTGTACAACATCGACATATAGCACGAAACTTGCAGAGTGTCATTACTGACAAGTATGTATGTTGGGAACTCTAAAGGGAGTGCGAGATCAGTTCTATTACCTGTGCTGAATCTTTAAATTCGAGCGCCAATTCTAATTATTCATCGAAAGGATTTGTTCCATGCCATCCCTTGAGACTGCTAATGTTGGGAGGGCTGTTGCAGCAAGAGTCGGGACTAATATCAGGGAAGTACGCACAAAATTAGGCATGACTCAGGCTCAACTAGCAGCTCCTGAATTTTCCATTTCTTACATCTCAGCCATTGAGCGGGGCAAAATTCGTCCCTCCCTCAAAGCTCTTTCCGTGCTTGCTCGCCGCCTGGACGTGCCCCTGACTTTCCTCCTGGAGGGGTCCCCGTCCGGCGCCGCAGAAGCGCGTGCGGTCGGCTATTCGCCCGCGGATGCTGGCCCAGACCTGAAAATTGATGTTGATCTCTTGCAGGCTGATGTACTTGTGCAGCATGGCGACTATCAACAGGCCGCGCAACTGCTTGAGCCGATCCAGCCCGAACGCATCACCACCGATCAGGTCTATCGCCTCTATCTTCTTCAAGGACAGGTCCATCTGGGGCTTGCCGAATACCAGGAAGCCGTCGTTGATTTGCGCTCCGCCGTTTCGCAAGGCGAGGCTCTTAACGATAACGAGTACACCGAACGCGCTCGTAATTTGCTTGGCAAAGCTTACTTTTTACTGTACAACTATACTCTGGCTATCGAGAACCATCTCCGCTGTAATGCTGCGATTGAGAATGAACAGATTACCGATCCGGTTTTCTCGCTCGAAGTCTACAGCAATCTCGCCAACGACTACTTCCGGCTCGGCGATCTGGAGAATGCGATCACGTTCTATCATAAGGCGCTGGAAACTCTGGCGTCGATGAACAGAGATAGCAAGAGTTTTGCCCGCAAGTATATGGAGATTAGCCAGCGTTACAAGTCCGTCGGCAAGCTGGGGATGGCCCGCGAGTATGCCCTGCGCAGCCTGGCCGTTTACGAGATGCGCGACGAACAGCGCCTCGTTGGTCTGACTCATCAGCGGCTGGGTAAGGCTCTGGAGAAGCAGAATAACCTCGACGGGGCCGAGCAGGAATATAGACAGGCGATTGCGATTGAGCGCGAACTCAATGATGAAGTGGCAGCCTCCATCTGCCATACCTGCCTGGCAGAATTGCTGCTCAAGCGCGGCCAAACTAAAGAGGCTGAAAAAGAGGCCCAGGAGGCGCTGAGCTTTGCGCGCTCAAGCAATGATGCTCAGACGCAGGGTCAGGCCCTGATCGCTCTGGCTCAGATTCGCCATCAAAATAATGATTTCGATGCCGCAGATAAATACTTCTCCCAGGCCCTGGAACTGCTAGATGCCTCTAACGCTCACGAGATTGCCGCCGGCGCGTATTTCCGCTATGCTAACCTCCTGGAGGAGCGTAACGAGGTGCAACGCAGCCTGAGCGCCATTAAGAAGGCATATGAGCATCAGCGACTCGGCAAACGCAGCGACCTGGAGTAAATAGTAGCGCAGGTTCCGCGAGAACTTGCTTATTGTTGGGCGCAACGGCATGCTGCTCCTGCACAACGTTACTTTCGTTGGGCCGGAGAGTGTATGCCGTTGCGCCCAACACGTTTTCCTTGTACAATAAATGGCAATGCCCACAGTGCAGCCTGTGTATATATGTATTGATGGTTTATGCCTGTGACCTGTCTTTTATGTTTCTGGGCATACCGGAGGGTTTTCCCGCATGCCATTCACTGCGCAGGACTTGAGATATCGTCCTGAACAAAGCTACCCATTGCTTTATGCTTATCTCCATCGCAATGCCCAGCGCTACCTGGGAACGCTCAAGTATGATGCCTTCGAGGTGGATACCGTCATAGGTCATGTCGTTGAGCAACTGGTGCGCCTGGGCCTTTTTGGCGCTGGTGATACGACTCCCCTTTCCGCGCTAGATCGTTTGACGGATGCGCAATTTTATGCGTTTCTTAGCCGCTGTGTTCGCAATAAGGCGATTGACCGCCTGCGTAAACGTCGTTTACAGGTCGCTACCGAAGCTGAACTGGAGATGCAGGAAGGCGCGGCGTATGACGAAAGCCCGCTCGACGATGCGGTTGAGTCGTTATGGGGTTCAGCTCCCTTTGAGACGCCCGAGCAAATTATGCTCCACCTGGCTTCGCAACGGGAGCTACGCAACTTGCTCAAACACTGTATCATGGTGCTGAGCACTGCTCCGCTTCAATTACAAGCGGTGATACAAGAATTACACGAGTTTGGCGCCGATGAACTGCTACAAAATGTGCTGAATGATCTTCATATCTCATTGTCTTTCCCTTCTTCTTCCCATATGAGCCAGCATAAAGATCACGCCCACAAAAAACTGAGACTTTGCCTGCAACAACAAAGCACGAATTTGACAACTACAGTCGCTTTGCGTTTGACAGTATATGGAAGGCTTGCCACTGACAAAAGTGCGTATGCGGTCGATATTCGGACTCTGGCGCAAGATGATCTTTCTGAAGATGATGTGCGCATAGGGTTGAACGCGCTGGTGGCCGAGGGCTTGCTCAGTTGGTCCGGTGAGGAGATCGTTCGCCTCACGCCGGCCCAGATGAAACGTCTGTCGCGTTACTATGCAGAGCAGTAAATGGCGTAACGTACAGGCTTGAAGGAGACAATTATGAACGATCATAATCAGTTTGAGGAGGGAGCAGATCCTCATACTCATTACGAGAAACTGGCCCTATGGCTACAAGAGGTGTTACGTGTGCCTCTGGAGAAAAGAGCGCAACCAGACGGGGCGGGAGAGACGCAGTTAGAGCTATTATTGGGGAGCGATTATCACCTCCGTTTTTACCAGCAGTTGCCAGATTTTGTGTTGGCTTTGTTAAACAATGAGCCAATGGCAGCGCTTCACCACGCTCCGCTGCTCTATCATATGGCTGGCTGTGACGAGTGCCACGCGGGCTATCTGGAACTCTATGATGCTATGCGTTACGCCATTCAGCCCCAGAGGGCGCGTTCGACGCTGGGTCAGGGGACGCGCACATTGGCCGCCACGCCACAACGCATGCTGGGCCACCTCTGTCAAACGCTGATCAGCCAGGCCGAAGCTGTGCTACAGCAGGCGCGCCACGATCATAGCGATAATGATGTGACCGCCCGCCGCTTGCTGCAACTGGCGATTACGATCAGTGCGCATATTGCCCAAAGTCACGTTCGGCGCACAGCGTTGCACGATCTGGTGCGTGTGGCATTATTGTTTGAGGGACCGAGTCCGCCGCGCACCGAAGAGCCAGGGGTACATGCGTATGTACCATCGCTGGCCGGGACGGGGGGCATGCGCGGCGGCAGAAAAACCCTGCGCCATGCCGAGCTGCTCACGCGCTCATCACACCAGGAACAGCCGGTCATTCCAATCATTCATCTACAATCCCGCTCTTTAGAGGGGAGTATTACACAGCATGGGTCAGTGCTGGAATTACACCTGCAAGATCTTGATGAGTCGCTGCGCGGGCACTATGTGACGATCTCGGTACTGCTGGGCACACTAATTGAGCCTGTACGCTGGATTGGGGGCAATCCACATGCCATTCGCAGTCCCGTGCCAGTAGACGCTTCTGGGGGGCTAACGATGCCACTGGGCGAGACCGAACTGCGCTTAGACAGATCCGAAGATCACAACCTGCTAGAAGCGATCTTTCTCCGTATCGAGGTCCTTCCTCTTTTAGAATGACATGATCGGGAATGAGGACAGGCAATCCTACTGAGTACCCTGGGTTGTGCCTTTTAGGGGTAGCCAGCAAGTGATAGCCTGGTCTCTCTTCCGATGTTGATAGCGATTGTTGGCTCGGCTTGCGCTCTTATTTTCCTATCTTTTGTTTGCTCTGGAAGGCTTTTCTAAAATAGGTAAATGCCTCGTGAGGCTTGCCAATCTCCTCTAATTGCTGCGCATAGCGCACTGATTCGTCCGCCAGCTCCTCGTGTTGATCAATCCGCTCTAGCATGTCCAGTCCGGCGGCAAAATACCTGTGCCCTTCCTCATATTGCTGCTGCGCATATGCGATCCGTCCGCGTATAATAAGCGCATCGGCCCCAATAATAGTATCGCCAAAGGGTTGAGCCAGATCACAAGCTTGCTTCGCATAGTCCTGGGCCGGTCCAAGTTGTCCTCGCTCAAAGTGCCATTCCGCTTCGCGCGCAAGGACAGTGGCGCAACTGAGGGGATCTTTAGTGACAAGCTCGTCATGCTGCGCCTCATCCAGATAAGCACGAGCTGCCTCGGGATCTCCTTTTAACATGGCGCGGCCAAGATAGTAATAGATTTCGCTCCTTAAATATTTCCATTCCCGAAGATCGTGGAGGTGGAAACTCTTGAAGGCATAGAGTGTCGCGAGTTCGGTTTCTTTATTGGAAGCATAATACTGACATAATTGCCAGTAAGCGGCCTGAATACCGGCAGGCATGGCTAGCTTCTCTGCGATGGTAAGTGCTTTCTGGAAGGTTTCCTGGGCCTGGGCAAAGTTGTTAAGATGGGTATAATGCTGGCCCATGTACACGTATATCTGGATGGTGAAGAAGGGATCGTATGGTTCGACACTTTCCAACAAATTGATGCAGCGCTGGTGCGCCAGGAGCGCCTGGGCGTAGTTACGCATGGCCGCCTGGGCCATCGCCAGCAGGTTAAGGATGCGCAGGTGCAAATGGTTGACGTTCAGTTCTTTTGCCAGTTGCGCTGCTTCCGAAAGAGTATAATCACTCTCCTGGAATTGTGCGGTTTTATAATAGGCCCAGCCTAGTAGATAGCGATGGAGTAGCTGATGGGGACGCTTTAAACGCTTGCTCGAAAGTTTCTCCAATTGAGTGACAGCCTGTGATGTCGCACCCTCTCTGATGAAGATGTGGGCCTCTAAAAGGGCCAATTCCACCTCATCATCATCACGTTCAGTACTTATTGGAGACGATTGCCTATCGTCCTGTTGGCCGCGAGCCGGTAGCAATTGGGTTGACGATAGCCCAAGCCGTCCTGCTAGAATCTCTAGAGCGCGCAGAGAAGGATGAATCTGCCCTCGCTCTATAGCAGAGATGTAACTGACTGAAAAATCTGGGGCCGCAAGCTGGCTCTGCGTGTAATGCTGCGCGATACGTGCGGCCCGTAACTTTTCTCCCACAGATTTTCCAATCTTGCTCGCTGATTGTTCCGGGGACATAGTAGCCTCCTAGATGCAATGATATTGCGAATGTGGGTCAATAAATACACAAAATAATGGTCAAATGTATTGTAAAATAGACCTATGTTTGGTGTCAATATCTTAGTGCAATAAGTATTAAAGAGATACTCATAAAGTTTCGCTTGTGTTACAAGTAAAGTTCTTGACATACTATCCTAATGACATAAGAAATAAGGAGATGCTAGAATGATTGCTAGAAACAAGCGAGTAGTGAATATCGAAGCTTGCTGCAATGCCTCTATAGTTGAGCTGGATATTGAGGCTTTTTTCTCTGGGCGCAACGGGCAAATTATGATACGATATGCCTACGAAAAAGGGCCGTCACCGTGGCACATACTCCACAGATTGGTGATAATTTGGTACAATCCAGAAGTTAGCATTCTGGGTTAAGCTTCTACCATCTTTGATAAATAAATAAGTTTTTGTCAGGAGTAGCATACTATGTTCCGTTTTTTGACCGCAGGCGAGTCGCATGGCCCCTGCCTGACTATGGTGGTAGAGGGCCTGCCCGCAGGGCTTCTGGTCGAGAAGGCCGTTATCGACGCGGATTTACGCCGCCGTCAGGGGGGCTACGGTCGCGGTGGGCGCATGAAAATCGAGAAGGATGCAATACGCTTTCTCTCAGGGGTGCGGCACGGGAAGACGCTGGGTTCGCCGATTACTATGCAGATTGAGAATCTCGATTGGGTGAACTGGCAGGAACGCATGAACGCTGAGCCGGTCGATGCGCCGCTTGAGGGGGTGACCCGCGTGCGCCCCGGTCACGCCGATTTTACCGGCGCGATGAAGTACGGCCATGATGATATTCGCAACGTTATCGAGCGTTCGAGTTCGCGCGAGACCGCTTCTCGCGTCGCCGTCGGCGGCCTGTGTCGCCAGCTCTTAGCGCAATTTGGGATCGCTATTCATAGTCATGTGCTCTCCGTGGTGGACGTTGGGTATGAGACGCCCCGACCAGTTACGCGCGATGCTTATCCCTCCACGATGTGGGAGGCCGTTGAAGCTTCTCCTATGCGCTGCGCGGATGCCGCGCTGACTGAGAAGATGATAGAACGCATTCTGGAGGCCAAGCACCAGGGCGATACCTGTGGCGGGATCTTCGAGGTGGTTGCGCTGGACGTGCCCGTCGGCCTGGGGAGTTACAGCCAATGGGATCGTCGTTTGAGCGCCCGGCTGAGCATGGCGATGATGAGCATTCCCTCCGTCAAAGGCGTGGAAATTGGCCTCGGCTTCGCGACAACACGGGCGACCGGCTCGCATGTTCATGATGTCTTACGCCATGCAGAAGGTGGCGGCTGGACGCATCTCTCCAACAATGCAGGTGGCATCGAAGGGGGAATTACCAACGGCGAGCCGGTGGTGGCGCGCGTGGGCGTCAAGCCTATTCCGACGCTGGCGCATCCCTTGCCATCGGTGGATCTGGCGACCGGCGAGAATATTGAACAGAGCCGCTATGAGCGCAGCGATGTGTGTGTGGTACCCGCCGCTGGCGTTGTTGGCGAGGCGATGATGGCGATTGTGCTAACGGAGGCAGTGATTGAGAAGTATGGCGGCGATAACCTGGAAGAGATGCTGAGAAATTACCGGGCTACTATAATATAAGTACATAGGTTAAAGTATGGATTTCGGGAGAGGATATTATTAATATGACGGTATACGTACTCACATGTAGAGGTGGGCCATGCAAAAACTCAGACAGAAATTTGGCAGTATCTATAGCGAAGAAGAAGAAAAAGTGCTTGGCCCCTGGCAAAGAATACGCCAGCGTTTGCTCTCTCCTATTGCGGCCCTCCTCTCTTATCTTGGCATCAGTCCCGACGCGCTTTCCTTCTCCTCCGTGGCTCTGGGAATGGGCTTCTTGCTCCTGGCTCCCTCCAATTTCGCCGTAGCGTTCTGGTTGCTGGTAATATCCGTCGTTTTTGATGGGCTTGATGGGGTAGAGGCGCGGCTCAAGGGCAAAAGTACGCCGCGTGGCTCATTTACTGATTTGTTTTGCGATCAGGCTGTTGTCGCCTTTAGCGTGGCGGGCATGGCCTGGAAGCAGATTATTCATCCTGTGCTGGCGATTCTCTTTGTATACGTGTATACGTCGCTAGGGATTTTTCTGATGCTGCACCAGATGTTACAAGTCTCGTCGCGCTGGATCGTCCGCCCCAGCCGCATGGTGCTGTTTGTTGCTATCGGGCTCTATTTCTTTTTCCGTATCGATGTTCTGAACTACCTGCTGCTATTCTACCTGTTCGCTTTGCCGCTCCTCGCCCTGAGCTTCTGGCGGCTCCGAGGGTCGCTGTGAACCTGGCTCGTCCTGCTGCATAGCCGCCCAACAGGTGGTACAGTAACCCGCTGCCACCAGGTCAAGCGTCAAATTGTGAAAATGGTATTCTTCCTGTAGCTGTTCATGCAGGTTGCCGAGCAAGGTTTCGTTCAGGTGAATGGTCGTGCGACAGCCGCGACAGATCAGATGATGATGAGCATGCCCCTCGGCAGCTTCATAATGGGGTTGCTCGCCTGGCAAATGATTTTCGCGTATTAATCCCAGTTGCTTCAGCAGCTCCAGAGTGCGGTAGATCGTCGAAAGGCTGACGTAAGGGTTGCGCTGCTGGACGCGCTCCGTAATTTGTTCAATGCTCAAATGTTCGTTCGCTTCCTGGATCACGCTCAGAATCATATATCGCTGCGGTGTCAGGCGGTAGCCGCGCTTACGCAGTAGTTCATTGCTTGCTCTAACAAAATGGTGCATGTTACAACCCTTCGCCGATGATGGTCGTTGTTTCAGCTATGTGCATATCCTAGCACTGCGCAGCACCGACGTCAATCTCGCCTGTCCTCAGCCAGGGCTATTTACTTCTTCTTTTTTGCCCCCTTCGGGGGCGAGGGGGAGAGAAGAATGAGCGGGGACACCCCGCGCCCCGCAAGGGGCGATGCCCCTTGACCCCCTTTTCTTCAGAGAATTAAATAGCCCTGGTCCTCAGCAGGGCTTCGCAAAAGTTGTCTTTTCATCCAGAACGGCTCGCATGCGAGCCGTTCTGGAGAGGAAGATGCTGGCTGTGGGCACAGCCCACAGCCAGCATCTTCCCTGTGAGCGCCTTCGGCGCGAGCAGTCAGCGCGTGCAGCGACTTTTGCGAAGCCCTGTCCTCAGGCAGGGCCATTTAATTTTCCATTTTCCCGCCTGCGGCGAGGGAATGGAAAAGGGGGAGAGGACCCCTCGCGCTCCGGTTAGGGGCGGCAGCCCTGAACAACCCCACTTTTTTCCGAACATTAAATAGCCCTGCTCGCAAGAGGAGAGAGGTGCAGGCAACGCCGCGTCGTGTCGTTGCCTGCACCTCTCTCCTCTTGCCCTGCGATAGGCTAGTAAATGCCTTTGCCAATTGCTCTTCTAAGCTTTGCGTTCTCCTCGTGAACCTGCTGAAGCGCGAACTTCATTTGTTGCAATGTCACTGTATCCTGGCGTAAGCGTTCCATGCGTGCCAGCAAATTGTTGAGGGAGCCTGAAACCTGCCAGAGCACATTATCCGGCGTCAGAGGGACGCGAGCATGGAGGTCTCCATTGGCTACGCGGATATGCGTCTCGATGATTTTCTGGATGCTGTTTTCTAACTGGCGCTTCTGCTCAGCCGCAACCTCAGCCTGGCGGGCCATGTCAAATTCGAGCCGGGCCAGTTCTTCAGCCCGATCTGCGCGCGTAAGCGCATGAGATGTTCCCTGTACCCAGGCATAAGCCACGATGGATACAATGATCTGAACAAGAATGATAGGAGTAACAATGCCGAAGAACGCGATTGCGAGTATAGCGCTCAATTCCGCTGTGCGAGGGAGGTAAATAAGAGAATACAGGGTGAAAAGGCTATTGCCCAGCGCCATGAGGAAAACCCATCCTGGGGAGAAAAAAGAGACGGTACATAATAAGGGCAGGACGAGCAGGGCGTAAAGAGGAAGGATTAACATGCTCAGGCCGCCAGGTGAAGATACGATGCTGGCGGTGGGAAATACTACGAAGGTGGCAACGACGACGATGCCCGCGCTGTTGACCAGTCCCATGCGATTAAGGGCCGTTCCCAGAATCAGTGCTAAAGATGAACCGATGACGATGGGAATAAGATAAATGTTCGTTCCAACAAAGCCAGCAGGAACAGCCGCAATCAGTAGAAAATAGAGGCCCAGGATGATCTGGCTGCCCGTGCGCCCTCGCCGAAACCGCTCCTGCTCCTTGAACGGGGCTGAGTTCTTTGGCACGGAAGGAGAAGCTATCTTGTACCACCAGCGCAATATGGAATGCTCCTGTTGCGTCCTGGTGACCAGGTATGAAGGCGTTGTCGGCTCCGTTTGTGGGAAAAATTGCTCATTAGCTTGCTGTATACTCGTAGAACGAGGAGAAAACTCGTTCATGATCTGGCTCCCTTTCAATGGTGAAAATAATTGGGAAAAAGCGATGCCCATCATTTAGATCATGGCATCTGGCCCTCTCCCATTGCGTGACTCTAAAATAATAGCGCCAATCGATTGCAAATCACGTAATGCCCGCTCGATCAGATCCGGTGGCGTCGAGAGCATCTCCGCTATTTTCGTAACGGGCTTGGTGCCGTCCGCCAGGGCGAAAACCGTTCTGTGGAGCCGAGGCCAGCTCTGGATCTGCCATTGCTCCACCTGGAGGGTCCGCCGTGGGAACAGTGGGACTTTTACTGGCTTAGCAATGGCAGGTACTGGCTTTGCGACGGCAGGCACTGGCTGCGTGCTGGCTCTCTGTTGAGGTGTAAAAGTCCAGCGAAGCCGCCCCAGACGAGCAAGCTCCTGGGCCGCTTCGTTTCCCGTTAAGAATCTCCCACTATCACCGAGAATAGCGCAGGAGACAATATTTCCTGCTAGAATATTGATCTCCACGCGGCAAGGTTCGCGCAATCCCGCGAGTCCTGCTGGCACTTCAGCAGATAGCAGCCCCGTCTTCTGGTGCTCTTGCATCACCTGCTTTATTGTCTCAAAATCAAGGGTGTACATCAGGTAAGGACTATCCTATCTCACTGGATTTCTAAAAGCATCCGCGATAGCAACCATTCTCGTAGCTTTGCCATACACACTGTCTCTCACACCCCATGCATATGATGCAGCTTGATACCCGGTAATGGAGAGCCATTGCAGGAAAACTACAAAGAAATTGGAAATGTTAGACCTGACCGGGTTCTTATGTTGATGTCGAATCTGGGCGTTGCGTACTGTGTCAGCTATACCAACATAATACTAATATTAGCGTTTTTAGTATACCGATAAATTGCTATAAAGTCAAGCAATAGCCCGTATGAAAGGACAAAATGATCATTGGTAGTAGAACAAAAGCTCTCATTATTAGCGTATCGGCAATAATCTATTTCTAATATAAATAGATAAAGATTTTATAAAAATGCAAAACATTTTGTAAAAAATGAAATGGGAAATATGTTAAAAAGTTTTGACTTGAGCCGTTATTGCATGTTATAATCCAGAAAGTAACAAGAATGGTTTGCAATTTTACTTCTTCAACGCTGATGGCAGGCCGATAGCGTCCATAGGCGTTACACAAATATTAGAAAAATTTCGACTCACGCCAGACATTTTTCTGGTTTTAGAACCTTTCTGTAATCTTCGGCGCTTGTAGATTAGATTGCGAAGAAAAGGCAGAGGTTTGAGAAGCATTATGATTCGTGTTGAACAGTTGAGCAAGGTGTTCGTTCGAGGTAGTCAAGAGATCGCGGTTTTGCGTAATATGAACCTGACGGTCGAGCAAGGGAGCTTCGTGGTGGTGGTGGGTCCCAGTGGCTGTGGTAAATCAACATTTCTCAATATAATGGCCGGACTGCTGCCTGCGACCTCTGGCGGCATCTACTATAAGGATAGTCCGGTGGTTGCCCCTCTTCTCGAAATGGGCTATCTGACTCAGAAGGATACCTTGATGCCCTGGCGCAATGTTGAGCGTAATGTTGCGCTGCCACTTGAAATACGCGGCATGGAAAAGCGGCAGCGTAAGCATGTTGTCGGCGAATGGATTCAGAAAGTTGGCCTCAAAGGATTTGAGAAGCATTTTCCACATGAGCTGTCGGGCGGCATGTTGCGCCGCGCTAGCCTTGCGCGCATGCTCAGCACCGCTCCTGAGACGCTGCTGCTGGATGAACCTTTCGCGGCTCTGGATGCGCAACTGCGTCTGGAATTGCAGAATGAGTTACTCACTCTCTGGTATGGTAGCGGCAAAAGTGTCATCTTCGTCACGCACGATATTGAGGAGGCAATTGTGCTGGGAGATCGCGTCGTAGTGCTTGGTGCGCAGGGCCGCATTGTGCTGGATGAAGCTATCGAGCTGCCCCGACCCCGTGATGCCGCCACCATCCGCTTCCTGCCGCAGTTTGCCCAGATCCATCACCGTCTCTGGAGTGCATTAATGGAGGCGCGTATACCGCAGGAGGTCCATACATGGGGATGAGAACGATTCTTGATGACGCAATATTTCAACCGCTGGTCTCGCGCTCTTTATCTATTGGCAAACAAATCAACCGCGTGCGCGGACGGCAAATGTTGATCATTGCTGGTGGTCGTATTATTTTATTTGTTTGTCTTATCACCATCTGGCAACTGGTTTCTGGTCGATTGGTTGATCCCTTGTTTATTAGCAGCCCCCTGGCCGTTATGCAGCAACTGCTTGCCTGGATCAATGATGGTACGCTCTGGTTCCACACAGTAATTACGCTCCAGGAAATCATGCTCGGGCTGCTGTTCGGGGTGAGTAGTGGCATCCTGGCAGGCTTCTTACTGGGGCTCCAGCCTCTGTTAGCAAAAATCCTTGAGCCTTTTCTCAACGCGCTCAACAGTATTCCAAAAGTGGTGCTTGCCCCTCTATTCATCCTGTGGTTTGGCATTGATATCCAGATGAAAGTGGTCCTGGTCGCGGTGATAGTTTTTTTCCTGGTATTTTTTAATACCCTTGCTGGAGTGTGTGACGTTGATCAGAGCCTCGTCAATGCTGTGCTCCTCATGGGGGGAAAGCGCCGCGACGTGCTGTTCAAGGTCATTGTTCCCGCGGCTATGGGCTCAATGCTGACAGGCTTGCGTATCGCCGTCCCTTACGCGCTGATCGGGGCGGTGATAGGAGAGTTGATTGCCTCAAATCGTGGTATCGGCTACCTGGTCGATGCCTCGGCAACCGCGTTTAATACCGCAGGCGTTTTTGCCGCTTTACTGGTATTAACGATTATTGCTGGCATCTTGAACGCTGTTGTTAACTTTATTGATCAAAAAACCTCTCGCTGGAAGGCAGGGGTAAGCATCGGCAGAAAGGTTCTTCGTTAAAGCCGGACCCTGCGCTATGTAAACAGGTTTACCTGCTTTATTTCTGCTTTCTTGCGGGAGAGGGAAAGCAGTAAAGGTAGATCGTTCGCTGCTGATATTTGGGGTTTTTCGGCTATTGTATTTCCATTATTTTAGAAGGAGAACATAGTAATGCGATTTTTTGTTCACCGATCCTGGTCGCTATTGGCATGCTTGTTGTTAGTTGGCCTGAGCATAGCGGCCTGTAGTAGTCCCGCAACCCCTCCCCCGCCTGGTTCCGCAGCCAGTATGACGCTGAAAGTGGCGCAGGTCAATAAGTCGATCTTTTTCTTCCCCCTCTACGTTGCGCAGCAGGAAAACTTTTTCAAAAATCAGGGATTGATACTCGATCAGGGTGCTATTCCCACGCTGGGTAGTGGCGCGAAGCTGTCGGCGGCGGTTGAGTCTAATAGCGTCGATATCGGAGTGGGGGGCATGACCGATGTCTTTACTATTTCAAGGGTCGATGCCTTTATCAAAATCATCGGCGTGGTCTCGAACGGCTATCTCCTTGATGTGGTCGTGGGCAAGAGCTTTGAACAGCAGACGCATCTCAACGCTACGAGTCCACTGGCCGCGAAAGTACAGGCGTTGGTGGGCAAAAAAGTGGGCATTTCCGCACCCAACAGCGCAACTGATGCCATGCTGACCTATTTGTTCAGGCAACAAGGTCTCGATGCCCAGAAAGATGTTATCAAGGTGCCTGTGACCGCCGACATCGCGACCGATCTTGCCGCGCTACGCTCCGGGCGCGTTGATGCTGTTGTCGTTAGCGCGCCAGCCGGCACGATAGCTGAAGTGCAGGGTTTTGGCGATACTTTCATCAGCCCGGTGCGCGGCGATGTCCCGAGCATGCAGGGGCAGCTCTTTGGCGTGGCCTATATCAAGCAGAGCGTTATTGATGCTAAACCAAAAGCGGTGCAGGCGTTCATTCGAGCAATAGGCCAGGCTGAGACGTTCATCCAGAATAATCCCGATCAGGCAAAGGCTTTGCTCGGCAAGTATCTCCAGCTTGATCCGAAAACGCTCGCTCTCGCCTGGAGTGCAACAAAGGCGGCTATGCCACCAACGCCGCAGGTCACTCAGCAATCCTATGATACTGCCAATCAGTTCCATGTAAAAGCGGGCCTGATCGCCGTCGCACTCGCTTATAAAGACCTGGTGGCGTCTGATACCATTGACAAAGCTCTCAGCGCTTCCTGAGTCATCCTGGTGCAGAAAAGATTTCCGTCGATGAAACTTCGTATTTGTTAAGGAAGAAAAGGCATGTCATCAGTTTCGTTCGATCCTGTGTCGCACATGTACGATATCACGCGTGGGTATCCTGAAGAGGTGGCCCGGCAACTTGCCCAGAAAATTGATCGGGCGGTGGAGGGCAATGCGCAGACCCGCTTTTTGGAGATAGGCATTGGAACCGGGCGCATAGCCTTTCCATTGACCGAACTGGGACGCCAGTATACGGGCATAGATATCTCAAGGAAGATGTTGAGTCGCCTTGAGGAGAAACTGCTCACGGCTGGTTGGCAACAGGAAGCGCCTCTGGGGTGGGGGAGCGAGCCGGACGAAGATGCCGCCCGGCAATCGGACGTGCAACGCTTCGTGCAAAGGGAGAAGCAGGGGGCAATGAGGCTGGCAGTATCGGACATGACGGCTATCCCCTTTCATGATCATACGTTCGACGTCGTGGTTGCCGTGCATGTCTTTCACCTGATCAGTGATTGGCAGAAGGCGCTTGAGGAAGTCGTACGTGTTTTGCGCCCTGGAGGGTTGCTGGTGCGCAGTTGGGATGAGGACTGGGAAGAGTTTTGGGCGCCTGGATCTGACGATATCAGGAAGCAGTGGTGTAAAATTGTGCAGGACCTGGGCGGCAGTACTGCGCGTCCGGGCGCGGGCGATCAGGCTGTGACGACATGGCTGCAACAACGCGGCTTCGAGGTGGCACAGGTTGATGCCGTGACCTGGGAGCAGCAATTAACGCCGCGCGCCCTTTTTCAAGGGGTGGAGCAACGCCTCTGGACAAGCACGATGTTTGTGCCAGACACTATCTTTGCGGCCTCGCTCAAACAGCTACGGCAGTGGGTGGATGAACGCTATGGCACAACCATCGATAGTCCCTATGTGCAACAGCAGCGCATCGTGATTAATCGGGCGCGGCTTCTCCGCTGATTTCCCGTATCCTATCTGTAGCAAGCACCACGTCCCGCATGCTTCAACCGTGAGGCATGTGGGACAACTGCGTTCTGGCTGAAAAATCGCGCAAGGTTCTGTAGCCGAATTCGCCGGGCAATCGTCTCTTTCTGGAGAGGAAACGATATGATATAGTGAGGGCATCGGTACTCTGTAGATGATAGTTTTTGCCGTTGTCGGAGCTCTCATGTGACCAACTTTGGGCGAAGAGGAGGACAGCGATGAGATTAACCAGCTCGTGGCGCTCGCCGCTTGATCCAGAACGGGTGCTGCAAGTGAAAACGACCCACTGGCAGGGCAACGAACGGCAGGTGCGCGAGGATAACCTGACGGTTGAGGAGCCCTTCGAGGTGCGTATCGCGAACCAGAGCCTGGCGGTGATTATGCGCACGCCCGGCAACGACTACGAACTGGCAATGGGCTTCCTCTTTACCGAAGGCGTAATCCGGGATGCCAGCGACGTGCTGAAGATTGAGGATGCTCTCGACTCCGACGGCTTACCGCTGGAAAACGTGGTCAATGTGACGCTGCGAACCTCTGAACAGTGTGCCGCTCCAGTTCCTACCGCTTTCGAGCGTCACTTCGCCGTCTCCGCCAGTTGTGGGCTATGCGGCAAAAATAGTATTGCCGACTTAATACAGACAACGCCGCCCCTGGAGCCGGATACGTTCCGCGTCGCTGCCTCTACCCTCTATCAACTGGCGGCAGAACTGCGCGGGCAGCAGGCGGTTTTCACCCATACGGGGGGTCTGCATGCCGCCGGTCTTTTTACTCCGCAAGGCGAATTGCTGCTTTTGCGTGAAGATGTCGGCAGGCATAATGCTGTTGATAAGTTGATCGGGCATGGCCTGCTTCACGCTACATATCCTTACAACCATTACATTCTGATGGTAAGCGGGCGCACGTCGTTTGAGATTATTCAGAAGGCGCTGCTGGCTCGTATCCCCTGCGTTGTCGCCATATCCGCCCCTTCCAGCCTCGCCGTCGAACTGGCCGAGAGCAGCGGCATTACGCTGGTGGGGTTTTTGCGCGACCACTCGATGAACGTCTATACCCACCCGCAACGCGTGATAGCATCAAGCGATGAGGCGCAGGATGATAGCGCCCCCTTGTGAGAGATCCATAGATGCGTTATAATCCGGCTATGCAAAACGACACAATCGCAGCGATTGCAACCCCACCAGGGAGTGGTGGTATCGGTGTAATCCGGGTAAGTGGGCAGGATGCGTTCTCGCTGGTGCTACCTCTGTTCCGACAACCCCACGGACGCAGCACAGTACCCCCTTCCCATCAACTGACCTATGGGCATGTTGTCGATCCTGCAACCAACGAAATACTCGACGAGGTGCTGGCAGCTTTTATGTTGCCGCCCCATACCTATACGCGTGAGCCAGTGGTGGAGATTCAGGGGCACGGAGGGCCGCTGATCCTGCGGCGCATCCTGCGTGCAGTACTGGCGCAGGGCGCGCGTATGGCTAATCCGGGCGAGTTTACATTGCGAGCCTTTCTCAATGGGCGGCTTGACCTCGCGCAGGCTGAAGCGGTGATGGATCTGATCGAGGCTCAGACTGAAGCGGGGCAGCGCCTGGCTATGCAGCAACTTCGCGGGCGGCTCTCGGAACAACTCCAGCAGGTGCGTCATGCCCTGCTTGGCGTCATCGCTCGCATTGAGGCCAGC
Source organism: Ktedonobacteraceae bacterium (assembly GCA_035650355.1). GTDB lineage: Bacteria > Chloroflexota > Ktedonobacteria > Ktedonobacterales > Ktedonobacteraceae > DASRHT01. The sequence continues at coordinate 4,467 of DASRHT010000116.1, read as the reverse complement.
ATTGATTTCCCAGAAGAAGATGTTCCGACGCCTCAAAGTGCAGAGTTGCAGCCGCTGATCGCTCATGCGCAAGAGCGGGCCGATGCTCTGCTGGCTGGCTCTGAACAAGGACGGCTCTATCGCCAGGGGCTACGGACCGCGATTATCGGTCGCCCTAACGTGGGAAAATCTAGCCTGCTCAATCGGTTGCTGCGGACCGAGCGCGCAATTGTGACACCAATCGCAGGGACCACGCGTGATACAGTAGAAGAGGTAGCAAATGTGTGCGGCATTCCCCTGCACCTGATCGATACCGCCGGCATTACTCCCACGGAGGACCCGGTCGAGCAGATCGGCGTGCAACGGAGCCGCGCAGCCGCCGAAAGCGCCGATGTGGTTTTGCTGGTATTTGATGGGGCTGAGCCTCTCACCGAGCAGGATCGCCTCGTCTCCTCCGAGTTGCGCTCTATGGGCTTTGATTGCGGCCTTGTCAATGCTGCAAATATCTCGAATCATAAGAGACCGGTGATCGTGGTCATCAATAAGTCTGATCAGGTGCAACGTATAGAGCTGGATCAGGTGCGGGACCTCTGGGCAGGCTCGGCGTTTGTGCATACTTCGACACTGACGAGCGAGGGGTTATCGCAGTTAGAGGAGGCTATTACCGCTGTGGCGCTCGCGGGGAAGACGTTATATAGCGAGAGCGTCCTGGTGACTAGCACGCGACATCAGGAGGCGTTGCGTCGCATCGTTGAGCATCTCCGTGCATCCCAGGCTTCTCTTGTGCAAGAGCTGCCTTTGGACTTTGTATCTATCGACCTGCGAGCCGCGTATAGTGTGCTTGGCGAAATAACGGGAGAGACTGCCAGCGATGATTTACTCGACAGAATCTTCAGCGAGTTCTGTATCGGGAAGTAACCGCTCCTGGCCTGCTCTCGCCTCTCTCTATCAATAAAAATTTTGCTTACTCAAGCTATTTGCCTGCACCATTTCTAATGGTAGAATACAGTTGAGTATAGTTTTTGACCAATGGTATTGTCTCTTTTTCTGTTTCAATGAATGCGAGGTGTAATTGCTGTGAATCTATCTGATCTCCGGGAGAACCTCTCAAGAGTTCTCAAAAAGCCATTATCCATCGTTTTTGTGGTTGTCCTCATAGGCGCTGTTCTCCTGACGATACTTTCGTATCAGCTTGTGGTGCGCTCTCATACTCAAGCCCTGGCTACTCCCATTCCCACGCCCAAACCAACGCCGACGGTGATCCCTTCGCCCACCCCCACAAGTACTCCATCCCCGACATTGCTGCCAACGCAAGACCCATCCCAGATTCTGGGGGTGGATGGTACTTCTTTCAATGGCATCTCCTGGATTCGCCTGGGTTATCCCTCCTGTGGCTGGGGCAATTTACGTGGCGATGTGCTGAAAAGTACCGTTGAGTCTTACCATCAAAGAGGTATTCGCGTCTTGCTCACGGTTTGCCAGGGGCCAAATGACTCGCGGCTTTATAACCTTGACGCGCTCAACGATGCCGCTCATGGCAACGCTGACGCGGTGCAATGTGGTAATGAGGAGATGAAGCTCGACCCTGCTGTGGCATTCTTATATATCCCCCCAGAAAACTTCGCACGGTTCTATGACTATTGCGAGAAGGCTATGCATGCCGTGCGCCCCGATATTCCGGTCCTGCTCGGCTCGCTCGATCCTCATGTGGGCGGCATTGATTATCAGCCCCTGGTCGATCAAGTGGACTACCTTAATCGAATGCAGGATGCCATGAACTCTACCGTACATCCCGGCGGAAATTGGGACTGGCATAGTCAGATATTAGGGCTGATTGATAGCTGGCATAATGGCTGGCCAGGCCCTGGCACAAATAGCCTCTATGGGCTATTTGTCTTCTGGGCTCAACAGTTCCATGTCGATCTTAATAGTGGCGATCTCGGGAAGCACCTCTGGGTGGTTGAGGGCACTGGCTGCTTTAAAGGCTGCGGCATCGATCCTTACAGTTCCTACCAGGTCGCAGTTTCCCATGCATTGGCGCTGGTCACAGATGTGCAGACTGCGATGAAGTATAAGACGCCATTCTTCTACTTTAGCGGCAAGGATTTCTTCGATCAGGGGATCAACTGGCCCATTGGCATCGCCGATGCAGGAGGGAGACCCAAGCCAATCCGCCAGGATTTACCAATGGGCGCGCGCACTTTGACGCTTTCCTGTCCCGGTGGCAGCGCAACCGTCGCAGACCAGGTGCAGTTACTGGCAAAGCTCTATAGCCACTGCACATTGCCCGGGAACTACATGGGTATCCTTGAGAGCTAGTACTGAGTTGGTAAGTGGCAATCATGCGTTCGATATTGATTGCCACTTATCGTATTACATCGGTAGCAGTAGAAAACGTTCCCGCTCATGAGCGATCTGATTGACGCGTTGGATGAACTGGCGTAGCGAGCTGCTTCCCTGATCGTGCCAGCCATCAGGCGTGAGCTGCGATACATGCTGGTAAATTTGCTCGCTGATGAGAACCAGGGAGAGATCGAAATCCAGCAACTGCGTCAACAGCACCTGCTCCTGACGAAAGCGCCACCAGATCCGGTCCTGCGTTGGCACAGACATGCCTCGAATATACGTCTCAATGTTAGCCAGCTCTTGCTGCACCTCTTCTAATTCGCGCACCTGTGCCATTGCCTCCTGGGGAGGATCTGGATTGGCCCGCGTGAGCGGCGGGATAAAACGGCGCTGGTACGCTCCCCGCAGATTTGCCAGCATGTTTACAGCCTGAGCCAGATAGTAGCTCGCTCGCTCTCGTACCAGCAGATCATCCGACCGCGCCTTGTTCACCGAATTATAGAAGTTATACCCATAGCCGGTGAGCAGCAGTTGTAGCTGCTGCACCACCGGACTATTTGAAGGCTCCGAACCCATGCTTTTCTCCTCTTTACATAAAACCGGAAGGAATGTTTTATGTGGACGCTACCGGCGAGGGGCTGCGGGCGGAGGAACCGGCGGAGGAACCGGTGAGTTCGTCGTATAACGCTCGGTGCTCACCGTCGGCTGGATGCCGCTAATGTTAAATGGCAGACCAACTGCCATATTGGGAGCCGATACCACGCCTTTCTCCGCCATCAGCATCGCCGTATAGTAGCGCACCGCGTCCAGCTCGCTCAAGCCAAAGGCTTTGAGGGCGATCAACGCTTTCATGCGCTCATCGCGCGGGAATACAAGCACTTTTACCGTATCAAGCGAGACACCATAGATCGTCAGGAACTGTTGCAGGTGTTGGAAAACAACCTGAGAAAGATCATGAATCTTCTCATTTACCGCCTCAAGCGGAGTAATCTGCACCAACTGGTTCACTGCCTGTTCAATCACCGGCCCTGCATAAGCGTTCACATCCTGGATCGCCAGCGAGTGGCCCCGATAAGGCATATGCTGTACCAGGCGTACAGCGTTCTCGCGTGTCTCGACATGGATATAGTAATCAACGCTATACACCATCTCCGCCATCTCGCGCGAAAGCGCCATCCCACTCGTTTTCAATACTAATTTTGCTCGATTGATATAAATAGCCTCGAATTGCCAGGGGCTTTGTCCCCCATAAAATGCCTGCTGGATCGAGCCAACAAGAGGATGATCAGTAGTTTGCACAGGGTACTGGCCCGTTTCATAGACATTGAGAATTGCCCCTCGCGATTTGAGCACGCAGAAGTGATTGCTCTCCACCGTTAAAAGCGAGCCATTCATAATACTATTCTCGGGGTAGTGCCACATCAGAATATCCGGCCCCATAATTTCTTCCCCATCGGGAGTCAGTGTCGAGACAACATTGCGCATACCAGGCATAATAACCTCCTTGACAAACACACTACTTCAAAAAAGGGTCCCTTTAGTAAGAACGAAGGAACGAGGAATAAATCAAATATCCCCCTTGTTTTATATTAATGCGTAGTGCTTTAGCTCTCCTTCCCAAACAGGCGTTCAGGCCATCGCTCTGCCTGTCCTGAGTCCAAAAATGAATTTTTATAATTTTGTAAAAACTCGCGAAAAACCTATTGACATTGGAAGAGAGCTATGGCATAATACCGATGTCGCCGATACAGACGGGAAAAGATCTCCGGTCGGTCAACCTCTAGAAGGTTTTCCCCCTGAAGAATGTAAACCCAGAGGCTTATGTCCTTAAAATAGGAATTCGGTCGCTGGTTTCTTTGTCTGTCTCTAAATGGCAACGAAGCAAGCAACGCTTGCAGGGGTACCTTGACAACTGAAGAGTGGAAAGCAGAACAGCAACTGGCAACGATTGCACAGAATGAACGCGATTGTCTAGTTCCTGTCAATTGACAGCTTTGGCCTGCCCTCGCGAGAGGACGCGGGCGAGAGCGAGTACATCTGCGAACAAGCCAAGTAAGCAACGCAACAACTCTTGGCCTGGATCGCGAACTCACACACCAATGACGACTCCTTGCAGAGGAGTCGGATAGATACATTGCATGG
>DASRHT010000115.1:0-27002 GCA_035650355.1 Ktedonobacteraceae bacterium | reverse complement strand
AGCACCTCGCTCCAGATCTGGGTTAGCTCTCGCTCTAAAGCAGTGCGAGGCGCGACATAGCTCTGCTGGCTGCCTGCTCGTCCTCGCTGCGGCTCCGGCAGCCGCTGGCGGTCCACCTTCCCATTGCTCGTCAACGGCAGCTTGGCGAGCGGCACGAAAACCGTTGGCACCATGTACTCCGGCAGCCGTTGGCGCAAGCTGCTGCGCACCCGCTCCGGCAGTTCCTCGTCCTCCTGCTGTTGGACCACCACATAGGCGACCAGACGCTTATCTCCTGGCTGATCTTCGCGGGCAAGCACCACGGCATCCTCGACCTCAGGATGTTGGCGTAACGCCGCTTCGATCTCTCCCAGTTCAATGCGGTAGCCTCGGAGCTTGACCTGCTGGTCCCGTCGTCCTACATACTCAAGTGTGCCATCGGCCCGATAGCGAGCCAGGTCCCCTGTACGGTACATCCGTGTCCCGGCAACTGCGCTGAATGGATGAGGCAGGAACCGTTCAGCCGTCAGGTCTGGCCGGTTCAGATACCCCCGCGCCAGTCCTGCTCCGGCGATGTACAACTCGCCGGGCACCCCGATAGGTACCGGTTGCAGATGAGCATCTAGCAGATACAGTTGGGTATTGGCGATGGGCCGACCAATCGGCACTGTATGAGCAGGAGCAAGGTTCACGCAGTTCGCAACAGTAGACCAGACGGTAGCCTCGGTTGGACCATATTCATTGTAGAGCGCCGTTCCAGGAAGAAGCTCTTGATGGGCAGATACCAGAGAACTCGAACAAACTTCTCCCGCAACGATGACCGTCTGGAGTGAAGCTAATTGTTTATATGTAGCGCTGGCAAGCAGATGCGTATAAAAAGAAGGGACACACAGCAAATGCGAAAGTTGTTGCTGGGCAATAATCGCTCCAATTTCTGCTGGATCTTGCAGGATGCTCTCCTGTGGCAGACAGAGCTTTCCTCCCTGACACAACGTCCAGAAAATACCAGCGACCGAACTATCAAAAGCGAACGACGAAAAGAGCAGATAGCCTTTCACCGGCTCCGCATAGTAGGAAAGGCGAGCGGTGGTTGAATGGACAAGATTCCTGTGGGTAACAAGAACACCTTTGGGCTGTCCAGTCGAGCCGGAAGTATAGATCACATAGGCTAGATGATCGCTCAGGATGCGGCTCTGACAGGGGGTGATAGGCTGAAGAGCCAGGCTTGCGGTGAGACGGTCCAGGCACAGCAGCGGCACTGAGATCGCTGGCAAGCGATGCAAGAGTACCTCCTGGGTAAGGATCAAAACGGCCTGAGCATCCTGAATCATAAAGGATAGCCGCTCAGCAGGATAGGAATTATCTAATGGCAGATAGGCCCCTCCAGCTTTGAGGGTGGCCAGGATGGCGACCACCATCTCGAAGGAGCGCGGCAGGAAGATACCAACGAGGCGGTCTGGCCCAATGCCCTGCGCTTGCAGATAGTGAGCCAGTTGATTGGCTCGCTGATCGAGTTGCTGGTAGGTCAGCGTCTGACCTGCAAAAGAGAGGGCGATGCCATGGGGAGAGCGCAGGACCTGAGCTTCAATAAGCTCAGGCAGACAGGTCTCGGCAGAATAGGGGCTCGCGGTTGCATTCCACTCCAGCAGGACCTGACGCTCTTCAGAAGCGGTGAGTAGGGGAAGCGCAGAAATTGTCTGATCGGGATTAGCCACAATGCCTTCGAGCAGGTGCCGGAAGTGGGTCGCCATACGGGCAATGGTCGCTTCCTCAAATAGATCGGTATTATACTCAAAATAACCTCTCAGCCCACGGCCTGCGTCCTCTGTCATGAGCGTCAAATCGAATTTAGACGTCCGTGCAGGAATCGCCATAAGCTCGGCGGTCAATCCGGGAAGGTTGATCTGATGCATTTGCGTATTGTTATGAGCAAACATCACCTGAAAAAGAGGGCTGCGGCTCAAGTCACGCTGAGGCCGGATCTCCTCCACAATTTTTTCCAGTGGAAGCTCTTGATGAGCGTAAGCAGCATTTGCGTCATGCTCAACGCGCTTGAGCAACGCTCGAAAACTGGGGTGACCTGAGAGATCTGGACGTAAGATCAATGTATTGGCAAAAAAGCCTATCAAGGGTTCCAGTTCAGGTATGGTACGATTGGCAATAGGAGTACCGATCAAAATCTCCTCTTGGCCGGTATAGCGATAGAGGAGCACATTAAAAGCCGCCGCCAGCAGCATAAAAAGAGTCACACCCTCTGCCTGGCTCAGGGAACGCAGAGCGTTAGTCAGCGATGACTCCAGTTCCAGGGTATAACTATTGCCATGAAATGTCTGTATAGCAGGGCGAAGGTGATCAGTGGGCAGTTCCAAACAATCAGGCATGCCAGTCAGGTGCTTTTTCCAATAAGCCAGTTGTACCTGAGCCTGTTCGCTTTCCTGGAGCCATTGCTGCTGCCAGACGGCAAAATCGGCGTATTGAATGCTGAGTTTAGGCAGAGGGGATGGTTGTTTTTGTGAGAATGCCAGGTAATTGGTCACTATCTCCTGGGTAAGGATTGTTCCCAGAGACCAGGCATCGGCGATAATATGATGAACCGTCAGCAGCAGAATATGTTCGCGTTCAGCCAGCCTGAGCAGCGTAACCCGTAACAATGGTCCCCAACGTAAATCAAAGGGGCACAAGCTCTCAGCGGCAATACACTGCTCGACCTCATGCATCCATGCATGCGAAAGCGCAGAAAAATCGATAACAGGCATGGCAAGCGCGAAATCGGGAGCAATTTCCTGGATAGGCAGCCCATAAGGAGCAGGGAATGTCGTCCGAAGCAGATCGTGCCTCTGGATGATTTGTCTCAAACAGCGGTACATGACGGCAATGTTGAGCGTGCCCACAAGGCGTAGCGCCGCCGGAATGTTATAGACCGCGCTACCCGGCTGGAGCTGGTCGAGAAACCAGAGACGCTGCTGAGTAGACGAAAGAGGGATCGGCTCCTGCATGTTGCGCTGAGGGATGCGCGTCCTTTGAGCCACCGACGCAGCCTTACCCTGCAAGCGCCGTTCTAGCAGCGCTTGCTTGGTAGATGATAGTTTGGAACGTTTATGTAAAAGTTCTTCACTGGTGAACATGTTTTTTTACCTTTCGTTGCCTTCTCCTAAGTCAGCCATCAGTTGTTCAGCTTCTTCTTCCGAGAGATTCTCAATCTCCATGAGGAGAAGCCCTTCGATTACCACGGCAAGTTCAGCAACGGTTGCGCCGAGGAATAGAGAGCGGAGTGGCAACTCAACGCCAAATGTTTCACGTAGGCGCGTGACAACCTGCGTAGCCAGCAAGGAATGGCCGCCAAGCTCAAAAAAGTTATCATGGATGCCTAGAGTGGGGATGCCCAGGACCTGTGCCCAGATATCGACAAGTAGACGCTCGGTGTCCGTTTGCGGTGCGGCTAGAACTTTCCCGCCGGTAAGATCGACGCGCTCAGGGGCAGGAAGCGCACGGCGGTCGATTTTGCCGTTCGCGGTTAATGGAAAGGCGTCCAGTACAACGAAAGCGGAGGGGACCATATATTCGGGAAGTTTCTGCTCCAGGAAATGGCGCCATGTCGAAGAAAGCCTGCGCTTTGACATGCCCTGATAAGGACGGTTGGCATATTCCTGCCATGATCGAAGAGGTGGCAGCTCACCTGGTCCCCAGGGCAGTGAAGTTGTGGCAGGCAAATCGGAGGCTGTTTGCCGTCGCAGTAAAATCACATTGTAAGCGGCTTCATTATCTGGCCCTGCCCACGTAATATGGACATCATAAGGAAACTCCTCACCAAGAGCCCAGAAGGCTTCAGGATCGATACCGACACCTGGAGCGTCGGCAAGTCGCAGCTCCTCTACCGTCTCTGGTACATCGGGGCTGTGGAGCAAGGCAAGTTGCAGAGCAGCCGAGGCGAGGCGGGCATTAGGAACGCGAGCAAGAGCCAGAGAAGCAGGAGCCTGTTCTTGCAGCAGCGTCCTTATTTCTGACGGCGTTAGGTTTTCGTGCCAGGTCAGCACTGGAGTCTCAAAGTTAGTTCCCTCTTCAGCGATCCGCAGGATGACATCATAACGGAATCGGGTTAGTTCATTGTGGTGGGAACCGCGCTTGTGAAGAATTTCCACCTGTGCAATGTTGGGCAGGCGCTGTTGCAATGCTAAGAAGAATGCAGGACTGATGGCCAGTTCTTCGTCCAGCGCAACTCGTTTCTGTACCAGCTCACGTAATTGTTGGCAAGAAAGGTCCGCAGGAGCACGGAAAACTTCGACCGAGGTATGGTACATTTCTAAGAGCGTGAAGCTGCGTATATCACCGATGAATACCGAGCCACCGGGCCTCACAAGTCTTAGCGCACCTTCCAGCACCTGGAGCAAATACTCAACGCTCGGGAAGTACTGTGCTATAGAGTTGAGAACAACGGTATCAAAAGTCCCTGCGGCAAGTTCACTGAAATCATCTGCGGGCCTGAGTAAGAGGCTGATAGCAGGAGGTTGTTCATTCAGGTACGCTAGTTGCTTTTGAACGGCTTGTAGCGCAACTTCAGAGAAATCAGTAGCGACGTAGCTCGCGCAATGGGGAGCGAGACGCAGCAAGAGCAGGCCGGTGCCGCAGCCAATTTCCAGCACATGTGCGGGACGCAGCGCGTGTATACGCGCAACGGTCTGTTCGACCCATTCGCACATCTCCTCATGGGGCATAGGTTGACCGGTATAAGCGCTATTCCAGCCGTTGAAAAGGAAAGTGGCGGCGCTTTCCATATGCTCTAAAGCCCCCATATAGGTCTCGTCATAGATCATCTGCCATTGAGAGAGCTGAGCTTCCTGAAGTTCGGCCCCCTGGGTTTGTACTTCTTCATCCTGAGAGGCAGTCCCGGGGAGTACATAAGCCACTAGACGTTTATCGTTTGGCTCATCCTCTCGAACGACAACGATGGTTTCCTGGACTTCAGGATGCTGGCGCAAGGCGGCTTCGATCTCACCTAGCTCAATACGATACCCTCGAACTTTCACCTGGAAGTCATCGCGGCCAAGAAACTCGATATTCCCGTCTGGCAGATAACGACCGAGATCTCCGGTACGATAGAGCTGCTCTCCTGTGCGAGGGTGCGTGATGAAGCTGGCGGCTGTTTTTTCTAGATCGCGCCAGTACCCTTTGGCCAATCCGATGCCACCGATATAGAGGTGGCCGGGGACCCAGGTAGGGCAGAGTTCCAACGCCTTGTTGAGCACATAGAAACGCTGATTCACCATAGGGCGGCCATAAGGGATGCTTTTCCAGGCTGGATCGACACTGGTGATCGGGTAGATAATGGACCAGATCGAGGCCTCGGTAGCTCCTCCCATGCTAATGACTGTGAGATCAGGTTGGAAGCTCCAGATTTTATCCGGCAAAGAAACGGGAATCCAATCCCCACTCATCATCACTAGGCGCAGCGAATTGGGCCAGAGATCGGTCCGACTGGCGGCATATTCAACGAACATATCCATGAGGGCCGGAACCGAATTCCAGATGGTCACTTGCTCGTCGAGGATCAAATTGGCCCAGTGGCCGGGGTCCTGAGTAGCTTTAGCATCAGGTATCACGACTGTGCCACCAGCAGCCAGAGTGCCAAAAATGTCATACACGGAAAGATCAAAATTCAGCGCGGATAAGGCTAATACACGATCTTGGGGAGTCACATGAAAGCGCTGATTGATATCGACGATTGTATTGAGAGCGCCTCGATGATCGATCACCACGCCTTTCGGCTGACCGGTAGAGCCGGAGGTAAAAATCACATACGCCAAGTCCTCTTCATGCGCTATAGGCTCGGACTTGGGAAGAGCAGTGACAGTGCTAGCGTCAAACCCATTGTCAGTGATCTGAATACGACGAATCGTGTCAGGCCAGGAAAGCTTTGCATCGATCCAGCTCTGGGTCAAGGCCAGTGCAACCTCACCGCGTTCCAATAGATACCATAAGCGTTCCTGGGGAAGATACGGATCAATGGGCAGATAAGCCGCGCCTGAGCGCAGAATACCGAGGACCGCAACAACCTGTTCCCAACCTTTTTCCATGACGACACCTATAAGCGTGTTGGGCTTTGCTCCAAACTGACGCAATTGGAAGCCGAGCGAACAGGTATATTGATCAAGTTCTGCGTAGGTGAGAGAACGGGAAGAGGTTCGCACTGCAACCTGATCGGGACGGTTCTTCGCTTGAGCAAGAAAACCTGAATGCAATAATCCGGCAGGAATTGGAGCCTCGGTAGCATTAACCTCTCGACGCTGCTGCACCTGTCTGGGAGGCAGCAGATCAAGGAAACTGACTTGCCAGCGATCTTCGTCATTGGCCAACCGGTGCAGGAGCCGAAGATAGGCGCTAAACATTTCTTCGGGCATGCCCACAGGAAAGGCATTTTGCATAGCTTCCCAGGTAATCGTAAGCGAGTTTTCGTGCTCGTAGATCTGATTATCCAGCCAGATCTGGGAAGCGCGCGAGTGCAGGTAGTGGACGCGTCCAAATCCCTCAAGCAGGCCCAGATCTTCAGTTGCCCCGGGAGCTGAGCCATTGAGGATACAGGTAAAAACAACGGGGAAGCGAGCGTGAGCGGCGTTTCCCTGAAGCCGGGCCAACTCACGCAGGACCTGTACGCCGCTCACCCGGTGGTGCTCCAGATCTGCCCAGAGCTGCTGTTGCAGATGCCGGGCGCGTTCCTCGAATGATCCCTCCATATCGTCGATGGTCAGCAGCGTCGTCGAGGTAAAATCGCCCACAAGGCTCCTTACCTGCTCGTGTAGAGGAAAGCGGTTAAACCGTGTGAGAACCAGGGTGAACCGGGGGTTTGAACTCCAGGTGGTCAGGATCTCGGCAAAGGCATTACAGAGCAACATCGCCGGTGTGATGCCAGCCTGTGCCGCACGGGCCTTTAGCCGCAACCAACTCCGGCTATCCAGCTCTGCAACCTGGTGCAGGAATGTGGGATGGGCGGACGCGCCGGTTTGCTGGACGAGAGGAAGAGCGGGCGCGGGTGGTAGCGTAGGAAGTCTTTCAAGCCAGTATTGGCGGGCTTTAGCATAGGCAGCAGACTCCTCTTCCCGCAGGAATTGCTCGGTAAGGAGATAGTCACGGAAGGTAATTTCTAGAGGGGGCAGAGTCGCCTCTGGGCGTTGGTAGAGAGCAAACCATTCTGTCATCAGCACACGGAAGCTCATTGCATCTAATATCAAGAGATCGAGCCAGATATGCAGACGCATACGTCCTGAGCGAAGGCGATGCAGCCGCAGTTGGAAAAGCGGCCAGCGGTCCGTGGGGGGGACCTGTTGAGTCGCCTCTTGCCGGTATGCCAGGAGAGCCGTTTCCGCCGAGGAAGCATCCAGATCGCGTAAATCTATGACGTCGATGCAGTAAGGGGGAACGTGCTCTATCACCTGCTGCCGACCGTCGGGGCGTACAACAGCGCGGAGCATATCATGTCGCTCAACGAGGCGTCTCCACGCCTGTTCAAGCCTGGGGATATCAAGATCGGGTCCCTCATACTCAGTATAGAGGTGAGAGGCAACGTTGCTTAATTCAAAAACCTGGTCGCGCCCGAGCCAGTAAGCCTGTTGAATGTCATTGAGCGGAAAAGGCTCATAGCGATCCTGGGGCGAGGGAAGCAATGTGACGCGAGCAGTCGTAGTTGATACGGTAAGCGATTCAGCCATGAGGGCTGCAAGCTGAGTAATAGCAGCATTCTGGACGAGAGCGCTAATGGGAAAATCGATCTCCAGATCCGTTTCAATACGATGTTTAAGGTCAACCGCCATAATAGAATCGAAAGCGAGATTCTCTAGCGTCTGGACAATCGCTACTTCAGAGGGGGCCATTCCCATCACCTGGGCCACTTGTTGGCGCAGATAGGTCTCCAGCAAGAGCGGACGCTGGCTAGAAGAGGCCGCCAGCAGGCTATCGCGTGTAACGTAGGGCTGCGAAGCACCTTCGTTGGAAGCGAATTGAGCAGAGCCGTTGATCCTTTGTAAGCGCAATCCCTCAAGACGAGATAAAATGCGCCCATCTTTGCCCAATAAAAAGAGGTCCCCCTCAAGCGTATCATTTGTACCTGTTTCAGAGGAGCGCAGTTGTGCCCAGCACCATAGCTCGGTTGATGGGCGCTCATAAAGAGAGAACCGTTTGAGACCTACAGGCAGATAGAGCGAATTGCTAACATTTTCCGCTTGTGGTATGAATGAGGCGAATAACGTCTGGAGGCAAGCATCTAAAAGAGCTGGATGGATCTGGTAATACCCTGCTTCGGCATGAAGCGCGTTGGGGAGAGCTATCCGAGCAACAGCCTCGCCATCGCGGCGCCAGAGCTGCTGAATGCCCTGGAAGCTTGCTCCGTAGTCCAAACCCAGGGAACGTAACTGAAGGTAAAGGGACGAAGGGGAGATGATGGTCCCGTGATTGCAAAGCTCGGCAATATCAAGCTGTTGGCGCGAGGAAGCAGCGCGGAGATTTTCTCTTCGCGTAACCTGACCCTGGACATGCAATCTAGCAGACGGGGCAGTAGCAGCAGTATCGGCGGCCAGGCTGCGAATCTCAAAAGTATACCCGCCCCTTTCCATAGGGATGAAATGGGTCTCAATATCTTGCTCACCATCTTTGGAGAGAAAGAGTCCCTCATGGTAACATATCTCTTCGATATCATATGCTCCAGTGAGGGAGAGGCTATCGATAGCAGCGAGAGCAATCTCCAGTGAGGCGGTAAAGGGAAGAATATGTGTATCAAAAAGTGTATAGTCGGCGAGATAGGGTAGTATATGCAAGCTTATTGACGTGTCGAAAGCAAGCGTGTCAGTCACGAAAAGACTCATTCATCTACCTCCTGTGAACTCTGTCTAGTTTTCTTTCTTTAAAGTAGGCATAAGTGTGATTATCGTAGAGCGTGCGCTTCCATGAAACTTAAATGAGATGAAGCAAGTTGTAGAGGAATGATGGCAAAAAGGCGATCTTCCTGCAACAGCCGTACCAGTAGGGCAGTGACCCTTTCAGCACAGAGGCGTGGCAAAACCAGCGCATCGCGCGGCGAAATATGCTGTAAGAGCCGTGTCAGGCAAAGCACAAGCCACTCCCCCGAAGCAAACATTTCGTCTAGAGCAGTTCTGTTGAAAAGCCATAGGTAGTAGCAGGTAGCCGCCGCATGGAGAATACAATGACGCTTCGCCATCTCAGCCCCCTCTACAGAGAGACGAATATCTCCCTGTTGCTCCACAAGGTTGCGTACAGCCTGGTCCAGAGCTTGCCGTTCACGCATCAACTGCTGTAACAGCAACTTGATCTCAGCATGTACAGGTGAAGTGCTATCCGGTACCAGACGCTCAAAATGTTCCAGGGCATGGAGTAGACCCTGTCGCAGATCGTCGCGTCCATGATTGGTCAGGGCCAGTTTACTGAAACTAATAGCAGGAAGTTCATCCGACAGCGAGCAGGTTTGTTCAAGGCGCTTCAGCATACTTTCCATCGAGGCGTCTGTTGGGCTTGCATCTTGCCGCGTGATCTGTCCAAGCTGGCTGGCAATCAAGCTAATGTTCAAGCGTGCGCTGCCATCGAATAAACTGACAATCGCGATATCGCGTACAATTTTCTGGAACATGCCAGAGCTATAGTGCTCTCGCAGATAATAGCGAGCACCCAGGATAGTTGCGGCCTCGCGCACAACATTTTCCATCAGCAGAGGCACAAAAAATTTTGTCACCGATGACCATAAGCTCATCTGTTCAGGGGCAGACTGGAGAGCCCTGGCCGCGAAAGTAGCCATGCAATCGCCGATGAGCATATCGACAAAGGCTCCCAGCAATACCTCGCGCGCGGCAGGAAGCGCGAAAACTGTATCGCCATAGACCCGCCGTTGTAACGCAAAAGTCAGGGCCAGGCGTAGCGCGGTATCAGCCGCCCCCAGAGAAAGGGCGGAGCAGAGTGGCCGTGTGATCTGGAACGTCTTGAAGATGGGTTCTAAACCATGATGTTCTTTGCCAATAATCGCCTCTTCGCCAACAGAGGCATTTTCAAAACGCACCCCGCTAATATCTATGCCCTTGATGCCATGCGTTTTGATCTTGGGGAGGCACTGAAATGAGGCAGGGTCGAGTTTGTTCTTTTCAACCAGGAACAACGAAACTCCCAGCGGACCACCATGCCCACGCGTCCTCGCTAGAAGGGAAAAAATGGAACCACGGGTCGCATTGTTGATGAGCCATTTTGTACCCGAAATCAAGTACTGATGATGGATCTTCCTGGCTGCACACTCTGATGCTGCTAGATCGCTCCCGTGCTCCTCTTCGGTCAGGCCCAGTGAGACATACTCGCGATTGAGAATCGCGTGGGCCAGGGTGCGGCGCTGCTCCTCCGTGCCAGCAATCCAGACAGGAGAAGCTCCCAGCATTGTTTTACAATGAGCAATGGCTACAGAGAGATCTCTCCGTGAGACGATGCGAACCAGTGCAAGCATCTCATCAAAGTGGCGCATCTTCCCGCCATACTGGAGCGGCACGTAATACTCCTGCAAGCCCCATTCCTCTAGCAGGTGACATTGCTCAGCAGGGAACTCCTCGCGTTCATCTAGCTCGACCGCATGGTGAAATGAGAAAAGGGGAGCAGAAGCTCTGGGGTCTCCAAGAGCTGCTTCGAGAGCTTCTGCCGCCGAATAGTAATGTTGCTGAGAAAATTCTGAAGCGTTCATCCTTCTCCTCAATAGACGTTCATGCTTCCAAACGAACCCGGCGTCGTCCAAGCAGAGGGTTCTGTATCTCGCGATGAGGAAATGCCTGTTTGTCCGAGGTAAGCTGGGGCTGGGCAGGTGCGAGCCAGCAGCGCTCTCGCTGAAAAGGATATGTGGGCAAGCAGACGCGTTGAGCTGAGTCGCCCGCGTAAAATCCTTGCCAGTCGATAGTGCAACCGTTCACATAGAGCACGCCCAGACTGCTCAGCAAGGTTTGCCAGGTATCCTCCTGCCGCGGTGAGATACAGGGTAGCCAGGTAATATGTTCAAGCGAAGGTTGATGCTGTCCCAATGTCGCTAGCGCGGAAGAGGGACCAATTTCCAGGAAAAACTGTATACCCTGACGAGCCAGCGCCTCGATACTGTCGGCAAACCGGATCGGTTCAGCTAGCTGCCTGCACCAGTACGCGGAACTCAGACGCTCTCCTGGGAACAAAGGCTCCCCTGTAAAGGTAGAGATGAACGGGAGTGAAAGCTTCTCATGTGGAACAATGTTTGCAGCTCGCAGCAGTGCATCTGTGAGCTGGGCGCTTGCAGATAAGCGGTAAGTATAACTGAATGGAGCCGGGCTGGTAGCAATACCCTGTGAAGCACATGCCTGGTATAATTCATGGGTTATAGCAGGCTGACAGGCAATGAGCACGGTAGCGGGTGCAATAACAGCCGCAAGCGCAGCCTGCGGGCGAAACGGCAGCAGTAGTTCGGCAACCTTGGCTTCTGGCGCATGGACCAGCATAGCATAGTCAGTTTGTGGGATCGATTGCAATAATCTTCCGCGTTCAAATGCGAGTTTGAGTGCATCTTCCAGGCTAAGAGCGCCCGCGATACAGGCAGCGACGTAAGCCCCAACGCCGTAGCCCAGCACAGCATCAGGAGTAATGCCCCAGGAACGCCAAACCTGCGCCAGTGCATATTCTAGAGCGAAGAGTGCAGGCTGGGCATAGATACTCTTTTGCAACAAGCGTTGACCGTCGGGAGTTGGATAGAGGGCCGAGGTCAAAGATTCTGGCAAGTCGCCTTTAAGGATGGCTATACACTGTTGTAGCGCGGCCTGGAAGACTGGTTGGCTCCGATAAAGCTCCTGCCCCATCTGCTCATACTCAGTTCCCTCACCACTGAACAAGAACGCGACTTTAGGCTGAACCTGATTGGCGTTCCCCGCTAAAAGAGCTTTGCTTTGCGCATGCGTGTTGAAAGAGCGTAAAGCGTTGAGCAAATTGTCGCGCGTATCCGCAACTACGGCGGCGCGTGTTGCAAATTGAGCTCTGCCGGTATTCGCCGTAAAGCAAATATCAGGGAGGGTAGCATTCGTCGCGGGCAGATACTGTGTGTAGGAGTCTATCAGGCTATAGAGCGCGTCCTCATTTTGGGCGGAAAGCGTGAACAGATGCAGCGGACGTTCACAGGGCGTTGCCTTGAGCTGTGCTGTGGGGGCCTCTTCTAGCACAATATGAGCATTGGTCCCACTAATGCTAAAGGCGCTGACCCCAACAAAACGCGGCTCTTGCCCTTTCAACCAGGGCTGAGGGGTAACGGGAATAAACACAGGTAACTCTTTGGGAGAGATGCGCGGGTTCAGTTGCTGAAAATGGAGTTGAGGTGGAATCTCCTCATGTTGTAAGGCCAGGAGTGCTGCAATAATGCTAGTAGCGCCAGCAGCAGCTTCCAGATGTCCAATATTCGCTTTTACCGAGCCTAAAGCGCAACGTTGTGAACTCCCGATGCTCGCTTCGCTTAGCACGCCCGCAAGAGCCTGAATCTCGACAGCATCACCCAGTAATGTTCCTGTACCCTGGCCGACCACGTAGCCGAGCTGCGCTGGAGCCACTCCTGCTTGCTTAAAGGCCTGTCGTATCACAGCTTGTTGCGCACTCTCATTGGGGGCGGTTAAACCATTGCCACGGCCATCCTGGTTGACAGCGCTCCCCCGGATAAGCCCCAGAATACAATCGCCATCCGCGTATGCGTCAGCAAGTCGCTTGAGAACGATCAGCGCGCATCCCTCGCCGCGCACCAGCCCATCCGCAGCGGCATCGAAGGGGCGAGCATGCCCGGAAGCGGAAATCATACGAGCTTTGGAGAAACTGATGGTGGGATCAGGCGAAAGCATCACGTTGACGCCACCAGCGAGAGCCTGCCTGGATTCGCCGCTACGCAAGCTCTGACAGGCCAGATGAATAGCCACCAGCGAGGAAGAACAGGCGGTATCAATAGCAACGCTGGGACCGCGCAAATCGAGGAAATACGAGATGCGGCTGGCAGCAATGCTATGCGCGTTGCCAATGTTTGTATAGGCGTCAATCGCGTTTTGATTAGCATAGTAATGCTTAATATAATCGTTGGTGCTAATCCCGATGAAGACTCCGGTCGCACTGCCCGCGAGCTTATCTGGAGCCTGGCCAGCTCGTTCTAAAGCCTCCCAGGCAACCTCCAGCAGTAACCGCTGCTGCGGGTCCATATGGGCGGCTTCGCGAGGAGAGATTTTGAAGAAGTGGGGATCAAAGAGATCTACATCTTTTAGAAAACCGCCCACGCGGCACGCCATTTTACCGGCAGCCGCCGGATCTGGATCGTAAAAGCTCTCGGTATCCCAGCGAGCAGGCGGGACCTCTGTAAGGGCCTCTATGCCATGATGCAACAACTGCCAGAAAGCTTCTGGCGTGTTTGCCCCTGGCAAGCGGCAGCTCAGACCTATGATGGCAATGGGTTCAACAGCGGTGGAAAGTGTGGTAGGCTCGTGGGCACTCTGCTCCTGGCGTGGAGTAGCTTCCAGGTGGGGAAGTTGTGAAACTGCCTGCGCGCGCGTCGCCGCGCCCGAGGCGGGAGCGCTCTCCACAGTCGGCAGAGCTTCCGTGCCTGAAAGGTACTGGACGAGAGCTTTGATGCTTGGCTCATCCCATAGAAGACTGTCAGGCATCGTTTGCTCTAGCCAGTCTTCCAGGTCCGTTGTGAGTTCGAGCGCAACAATTGAATCCAGACCATAGCGCGTAAGGGGGCGCGTGATATCTATTCGTTGTGCTTCAATTCCCAGGAGCTTTGAGAGGCGGGCCACCAGCCAGGCTTCAATCTCTTCTGGAGTCTTATGCATGTCGCTCTCCTGCTATCTCTAGTTCGCCTGCCAAATATTTCTGGCGAGTCAGGTGAACCTGAATTTTCCCACTAGATGTCTTGGGCAAGCTCCCCGTTTTGATAAAGACGATGGCGTAGGGTTGCACCTCGTGAGCGTCTCCAACTGCCTGACGGATGGTTTCCGCCAGTTCATCTTGATCCGCTACGCGGTAACGGCGTTCAACCTCATGGACGATTACGAGCTGCTCTTCACCGCCCTGTTCGATGGCAAAAGCGGTGCCATTGCCAGGGCGTAAGAGCTCGTGGCATTGTTCCACGGTAGACTCGATGTCCTGGGGGTAAAGATTACGGCCACGAATAATGATCATATCTTTGAGCCGACCGGTCACATAAAGCTCGCCGTTGTAGAGAAACCCGAGGTCGCCTGTGCGCAAGAAAGGTCCTTCGCCTGTGTCCTGAAGATAGGCTTCAAAGGTGTACTTTGTCTCATCGCTTCGCCCCCAGTATCCACGGGTAACGCTTGGGCCGGAAACCCATATCTCGCCTACTACACCGGGAGCGCACTTTTTACAGGTTTCGGCATCGACAATGACCACGGCCTGATCTAGCCAGGTGGGTCCACAGCTTACCAGCGTTCGGGTGTTTTCATCGGGCTCCGATTGGACAATCACCTGATTGCGCATCAGAGCGGCTTCGTTGATATAACAATGATTGAACGATGGTTTGACAACGCCACCAGTAACAATGAGGGTTGCCTCCGCCAGACCATAGCAGGGAGCAAATGCCTCACGACGAAAACCACATGGTTCAAACATTGCCGCAAAACGCTCTAACGTTTCATGACGCACCGGCTCTGAACCATTAAAGGCGATCTGCCAGGTACTAAGATCCAGGGATGCGCGCTGCTCCGGGGTAATCTTGAGCACACACAGGTCGTAAGCAAAATTAGGCCCTCCGCTGATATACGCCTTATAGCGAGAAATCGCCTGCAACCAACGAAAAGGACGCTGAATGAATGCCACAGGTGACATAAGCACGGCCAGCGCACCAAGATAAAGCGGTTGAAGGATATTGCCGATCAACCCCATATCATGATAGAGAGGAAGCCAGCTCACAAAGGTAGACAAATGCGTCAGGTTATGAGATGCCTGTATAATCTGTTGATTGTACATCAGGTTGCCATGCGTCACCATCACACCCTTTGGGGTACCGGTAGAGCCGGAGGTGTACTGGAGAAAGGCCAGCGTTGCGCTGTCTACTCCAGGAGCGTTCCATTGAAGCGCAAATTCATCAGGTAATGTATCCGTGGCATAGACACACATATCCGGCATTTGCGTAAACAGAGCTTCAGCACCGGTAAGCATAGAGGAGGTCGTCAAAGCCATCACAGGCTGAGCATCATTCTTAATCGCTTGTATGCGGGGCAAACTTCGGTCTGCACGAATACGCTGGGGGGGATATGCAGGGATTGCAACAACACCAGCGTAAAGGCAGCCGAAGAAGGCGCAAATGAAATCCAGGCCAGGTGGGTAGAGCAGCAGTACACGTTCTCCTGCTGGAGCTCTTTTTTGTAAGAAAGCGCCAATAGTACGCGCTCGCTCATTCAGGGCCCGGTATGTAATACGCTCTTCTTGCGTAGCACCATCAGCAAGGAAAATATACGCAAGCTGATCACCTTGTTGCTGTGCTCTCCAGTGTAGAAGTTCGGCGAGGCTCGTAAACGTGGGGATAGAAGCAGGTTTTATCCCATTCATGGGGACATATCTCCTTGAATGCTACAAGTATAGGACTGACTAAATCGAACACAGAAAAATCCGCTCTATTTACCATTTGGTATAATATGGAATTACCAGAGTAAGGGGATATTCAGCAGTTTGTGGTATACGTCCTGGCTATTGCTTGCCTGTTTATTTTCCTCTCTCCCTATAAAAAACGGAAATTTACTAGTGAGTATCCCACGAGTTTCTATTTAGAACTGAAGAGGATATCATACACTGCTTGCCAGGCTAGCCTGTAACATGATTACAACTATATGGCAAGTATAATAATTTTTGTCTCCGTGCGCCTATATTACAATGATATATAACTTATGACCATGACAAGGACCAGACATTTAATAAGACATCTTGTCCATGCTAAACCAACTACATCTTTAGCAATGCAGTGTTTCTCTGTAACACATCATCTTCCTGTGCTGAAGGTGGGAGCTTTACCATCTGGTTGACGATGTTGAGAGCTAACTCCTCCCATTGTTGTTGCTGCTCCTTGTCGATCATCGCCTTCATAACTTCCTGAACAAGCAGATGTATCGTCAGGGTCTGCCTATCGGGATGACGAGACACGAGAGAGTAGTTTTGCAAAGTGGCAAGGGCGGTGTCAAGCCGATAAAAATCGGCACAAAGGGCTGCAAGGGGACAATCAAGGGGAAACGCTACGGTCATCAGCATTTCTTCGGTAAGCGTATGGGGATATAAAAAAGTCAGAAGATATAACAGATGAACGATTTCAGGGTCGCATTGACCTGCTCGCTGGATGGAAAGCAAAAACGTCTCCATAACCGATTGAGGATGCTCAAGAGCTCGCTCACCCCGTCGCTGGAGAAGTTTGGCTTTGTGCTGGTAATAACGTCTATAGTATCCATGAAGGCTACATCCAACTTCTTCAAGATATGCGCCTGCTTGATCAAGAGCCAGGGGGAGACCTCCAAAAGCTTCGACAATCTTCGCGGCAGCACGGTAATCGTCCGAGGGCACTTCTTCAAATGTCGTATGGCTGGCAAGCAATTTAGAGCGGCGCAGCAAAAATTCTACGCCTTCATCAACCGTCATCTCTCCCACGTCCAGTCCTTGTGCCAGTTCTCCTAGCGCCTGAAGACGTGTGGTGAAAAGTAGTGAGCCTTGAGTCGAAATCGGCAGAAAAGGCTTCACGATCCCGAGATCCTCCACGTTATCAAAAATGAGTAGCCAGTTCCGATGAGTGTTGAGCCAGTTATGCACGGTAATAACTGCCTGGCTATGATTCGGCATGCGTTTTTCGGACAAGTTTAAAAGGTCGGCTATCGAGGCAAAGCTAGCAAACAGGGTTTCTTTCGTTTCCGCTGCAATCCAGAAAATTGTCGTATATTCGTGTCCATACTGATAGCTATATTCAAGCGCTATTTGTGTTTTGCCCAGCCCTCCTAGACCAGTTAAGGCGTAGGAATACGTGAATGCTGTTGCTTGTCTGGATTTGAACGCTCCATGAAGCTGCTGTAAAATTTGCTCACGACCTGTGAAAAATGGATTACGTCTGTAAGGAATATTGCTATAAGATGGGAGTGTGTCAGACTGATTTGTGGCTGGATCGGTAATACCAAACAAGTTTATCGGCTCAACACAGAATATGCGCGATAGTTGCTTCTGATGGGTGGCAAAAGGAAAAGCTTGATCATGCTCCCAGCGACTGACTGTGCGAGCAGTGACTCCAAGTGCCTCAGCCAGATCCTCTTGAGACATATGAAGCCGAAGCCGTTCCCGGCGCAACCGTTTTCCTACACTTACTTCTTTTGCTGTAATAAGAGAAAAATTCTTCATATACCCTTTCGCAACTTCTTTTCCTGTTCCTAACTGCAACGCGTGAAATTTCTAAGGCGTGAAACTGATACACATAAATAGCTGCTGTCCATAGTAGTCAACGCTATAAGTAAGGAGTTTTCCCCCCCGATAAACTTCATATTAGTCTGAATATATTTTATAGTTTAGGGAGTATTATTTTTATTTCTCTCTAGAAATAAGTTAGTCGGCGGTTAGTTCTCTAAAAGATATTTAGGAGGAAAGGTGATTAGAAACTTTTGTATAACATATATCTTTTTAGGATAAATTTCTCTAATATTATGATCTGAATGATATAGTAATTTCCATGTTATTTCAAGTGTCAAAAAAAGCACGAATGGCAGCATGCAACGGTGGTGGGCGTTGGAGATCATCGCAGGCCCTTATGGGCCAGACAAGACGCAACGAGCCATCGTCGCCACTACTGATCCAGAGACATTGCCTGATCAGACCACCTGGTATTTGGTGACGAATCTCCCTGCTCCCACCGCACTGCCGGTCCCGCCACTCCCTTTCCCTGCTGCCAGCCTGGAAGAAGTGATCAGGCTCTATGGGGTGCGCCAATGGGTAGAGCAAAGCGCATCTGGAACAACCGAAGCACTGTTCAGACGTTTTCTTGACGACGAGCAGCACGCAGCACCCGGCGCATAGCTTCATAGGAGACGCCATAGGTTTTGGCCACCTGACGTAACGGTTCTGGTTCTGCTCCACACGGCGCAGTACGGTAGGCCATTCAGAAGGAGGAATTTTCCATATGTTTGTGATAATCTCTAACGCCGCCCGCTGTGCTTGTCGTGATCACTACGCAAGGGATTAGCGTGCCTGTTCTGCCATTGCTTGTAGTGTTTCAAAGAGAATGTCGTCAAGCTGCCAATTGAAACCATCAGGCGGATCTAGGCGCCGACGTGCCAACAGCGGGTCAGCCAAAACGCGCAAAATCGCCTGCGTCGCCGTGGCTCGCGTTTCCGGCAATAATGACATGCTTTTTTGGAGCAGCAACGCCGCACCGGCACAAATCATAACATTCTCGCTTTCCAAAGCTTGTACCACACTCTGTTGCGCCTCTGCATCCAGCGCAAATGGCTTCTTGACCAGATTCCAGGCGATCTCATCTATCCTGAATTTGGGCGAAGACGCTGGTGAGCTGTAAGAACCATCATAACCATCATAATCATGATAATCATCTGTATCGTTATAGGACACCCAGGGGTTGACTAATTTCCCGGTGTCGATAGTTGCCTGGAGTAGCAATTCGACCTGTATTTTGCTCAACTGGGACTGCTTGCGTATGCGCTCTAATACGGCAGCACGCATCTCAGGTGACTCGCGTTGCCCGACAAACCCGCTCAGGCGTTGGGTAAGGACATCAAGGGTTAGGCGTTGTGCCGTTGTGAGATCGGGCGTGTGTGCGCGATAGTACTGCAAGCTTTCATCAATACGCTGGTGTAAGTCGGGCGGTATGAAATCAAAGGTTGCCAGTACCACATGCAGGGCAAGCAGTTCGAGTCCTAAGGTTGTGCGCAACGGTCCAACCAGCAGGTCGCACAGGACCTCAATAAGTTTCTCACGCTTGAGTAGAATACGCAGTTCCTGCCAATCCCGTTCCATATTTGGCTGTCCGGTGTAGAACCAGAAAGGGATATCGGGCAAGCCCAGTTTCGCACGCCAGACCTGCTGTTGGCGTGTAGCAGCACGAGGCGCAAGGAATGGTTGGTCATAGATTGACGGCTCAAAATCGGCCTCTTCCTCATAATATCTCCTTTCCACCCGGAACGGCAAAGAGAATGGAAGCCAGGTCGGCCAATCCGCCCTCCATTCCCTAAGCAATCTCAGTGCCACGCGTTTTTTACGGCGCAAAAACTGCATTAATGTAGGTCTACTGTTAAAAGACGATTCATCAGGAATGACGGGTGGTACATATCGTGTTGGGCGTATCCTTCTGGGTGGGAGCGGAGGCCGTATCCTGGACTCTCTGTTCGAGAACGACCGCCAGGCCCGTATCAAATCTCTTCTTTGTGGAAGCAGGTCGGAGTTGGGATAAGAGGGCCGGTTGTTGGATTGTGTTCTTCTTATCGGGCGTCTAGGCTGGCCGCTTGTTACCAGATGACGTCTGGGGCGGATGTCAAAGTCGTCCCAATCCTCCAGCTCATATTTTTCATGGAGATTGCGCTCTAACCAATCAAAATAGCTGAGTATAATGACGATCAGCATCTGCAATGTCTGTTGATCGTGTGCCGACAGGGCCATGAGGAACTCGTCCGCGAGTTGGTGTTGTTGAGGTTTGTCCTCTTCGGCCAGCAAGAGGCGCAAGGTTAAGGCTGGCTGAAAGGTCGCGAAGCGACCACGGGCCATCTCTTTTTGCAGGGTTGCATGCCAGCACTGTTGCCAGTTCTGCCCATGCATATTTGTACCTGCCGTTTCGGCTTCAGCCAGTCTAATAAGCAGATATCGATGAAGCCCATCCAGGCGTGAAAGCTGGATGTTCAGTTCAAAGAGATGCTCCTCAAGCAGTGCTTTCGCTCTGTCATTCTGCCAACTGCTCCATACATCTCGCAATTGTTTGTGCAATCCATGAGGCGCTATCTTGTCCAGGGCTTCCCAGGCGTAACAGGCTACCTGGAAGTACGGCACAGGCTGCAATAATGCGGGCTGCAACGGCACCGTTTGTGTATCCTCTTCCAACAGATCAGCAGTATCGCTGAGCTGTTGAAGCGGTGGCACAATCGTAGCAAGTACCGCTCCAGGGCAACTACTGAGGTGAGGAGCCAGCTCTGCCAGTAGTTGGGCTGCTCCTTGCTGTCTCTCGGGATGAGAAGTGTCGCACAAAGCATGGCAGAAGGCGGAAAGCAACGGTGGCAGAGTATGAGTTTGACTGCTCTCTTGTGGCTGACCGCGTAGCCACAGGAGCGTCACTTTCGCGATCTCGTGCCTGAGACGGCTATAATGACCGCGTCCAAAATTATCCCCATACAGCTCAAAGAGCTTTTCCGCAATCTCTTGCTGAAGCTGTTTGTCAATCGACCAGGCGCTACAATCGATGATGCAACTGGCGGCAAAGAGCAGATTGTGAAAGAGTACAGTGTCGTAGGTATCGCTGGCATCTCTGATGCCTTTGATGAGCTGGCTAGCCTCCAGCCATTCCGCCCGGCTGCTCTGGCCGCTTTTATAGGCAATGGCCAGAAGTAACGGTTCGCGCCAGATGGAGGAATGATAGTGCTCGGTAACAAATTGCTTGAGTTCAGCCGGTGTTTTGCGTAGCAGGTGCAGGGCCACGAAGTACTCCTGAAAGGTGCGGTGCATGAAGTTGAAGAGGCCCTGCCCTGTTTCGACAAAGAGACCACTGCTGCTGCGTAATATCTCGATAAACGCAGTCACATCGCTCTCTTTGATGTAGTCTGGAGGGTAGCCGTAGAATTCGGTCATGGTTCTGTGCGCAATGACCTTTACCTCTTGTTCAGTGAGGATCGGATCGGTGCTATGTAACTGATAAGCCAGGTTACCGAGCAATTGTTCCGCCAGTACGACCTCTTCGACAGGAAAAACGCGGCGCCCGCTCTCTTTATTCCAATTATCGAGCAGGGTACGGGTGACGATCTGGTAGAGTTCAATACGGCGATGGGGTAGGGTCTTGCCACTGCGCTGGATCAACGCCAGAATCGTGAGCATCAGCGGATTGACAGCCAGGCGTTTAATACTTGGATTGTTGAAAATTGCTCGCAGCAGTTGGTTGTATTGATCGTTGCCTTGCTGCTTCACATGAGCCTCCTGCTGCGGGGTCAGCGGCTTCATATTCTGGGCGAACATGGCCTGGTAGCGCTCGACCGCAGGGCACCACCTGGCAAGGAAGCGCTTGATCTGCTCATCCTCAAAGTCCAACAGGGTATAATGAGCGCACCTGGAAAATGTGCTGGATTCGTAGCCTACAATGCGAGAGGTGACCAGAAACATATTCCATGTACCTTGTCGAGATCTAGAGTATGCACTGATGAATGTATCAATATTTTGTGCAACCTGTCGGCGCAAGCTATCACTGGCTACTTCGTCCAATCCATCAAAGAGAATCAGGCCCCGGCCACGCTTGATCTCATCAAGCAGGCGTGGAGCAATAGCAGGCACTATCTGAAAGGCTTCGGCTAGTTGTTTTGTGAAGAATTGCTCAACGGAGAGGTCCGCTGTATTCACAAGTTGTTTGGCGTAGTCGCCAATTTTCAATAAGATCGGAATGCGCCGCAGAGAATCGTAGTAGTAGTATTCCTCGTCACTCTCTTCAAAATCATCATCAGCATCGTCACCACGGGGAAATTGATATGCTGACGAGAGTGCAGCTCGTGCCATATGCAGCGAGAGCCAACGCAAGGTGGTGCTTTTACCAGAGCCGGGCGCACCTAGAATTACCGCTACCGGGCTTTCTCTATTCATATATTTGAATATATCGGTCACAGAAATACTGGTTCTTTGCTTTTTGCTCTCGCTTCCCTGGCCTACCTGAGAATACCAGGTCACGCGTAAACGTTGGATCAGCTCTTCCTTTTCTTCGTCTCTCAAGTCGCTACGCTGTCGCAGTTCCTCAAGCAATTTTTCTTGTTCGCCTGGAATATCATAGATCGGTCTGTCGGAGTAAACACGTAAATGGATGAAGATGTCGTTGAGCGGGACGTTAACTGAGATCAGGGGCTGTGACTGAGCGAAACCACTGGGGTTCAAGCCCTGATTGGCCTTGATGACCTCCTGGAGGTAGCGCTGAATCAGGCGGTCGCTGGCATTGTTCTGCTCTAGAAGCACCAGCAGACGCGACAACAAAGTCGCTAGAATCAGTAATCCAAAGACTAGTATTAGTGCCGTTTGTGCAGGCCCGGGTGTGAGAACGGTGGCAAAAATCGTGTCAGGAAGATCGGAGCGCTTGAGCACAAGGAGGTTAGCAAAGAATCCAACCAAAGTTGTGAAGATTAGCGCCAACCAGAACCATTTTACGATGGACCAGCATCTGCGCGCAGCAGTATACAACATAGTTACGCACCTTTTTTCAGCTTACGTCTGCATCGCTAAAGAGACCATAGATGTCTGAAGAGTTGCAATAGATACAGTTGCCATTATTATATAGCAATGCCCACAAAAGCTGTAGTGGTTACATGATCGAAGTAAATAATTAGGGTGACCTGTATTTTGAACCTTACCCCAGCTATAAAGGTTCGCCTCTTCTGCTCGCTCGTTAAACCCCCTCCCAGATCTGTACGGTTTTATCATCACCGCCAGAGGCGAGGCGGTGGCTGTCGTCGGCCCAGGCTACTGCATTCACAGATCCTGTGTGACCGTTGTAGATATACGCGCTGGCGCTGGGAGAATTGGCTTTCCACACACGGACTGTTTTATCGTGACCGGCGGAGGCAAGATACTGACCATCGGGGGACCAGGCGACGCTGGTCACTGCATCGGTGTGACCTGAGTAGACAACCGTCCCTTGCGTAAATGGCTTCCAGACCTGCACGGTCTTATCATCGCTGCCTGATGCAATCTGCGTCCCATCGGGGGACCAGGCGACAGTGTTGACCCCGGACTGGTGTCCCTTGTAGATGTAAACATTCTTCCCTGTGAGTGCATCCCAGACCTGCACGGTATTGTCACTGCTGCCTGACGCGATCCGCGGGTTATTTGTATCAGGAGACCAGGCGACACTCAGAACAGAGGCGCCAAAGCCGTTGCTGATATGGCCTGTATATGTATAGACGAGCTTACCATTAGCAGCATTCCAGATCTGAACAGCTCCTCCGTTGTCGCCAGAAACGATGTTTTGACCATCGGGAGACCAGGCAACAGTGTAGATAGTGCTGAAGCCATTAGATGGATCTTTATACGTAACCGCAGGCGTAGTTGCGGCGGCATTCCAGACCTGTGCTGTGCCATCAGAACTGCCGGAAACGATGCGCTGACCATCCGGGGACCAGGCGACGGAGTTGACATTCCCTGTGTGATTACGATAAACATGGAGATTACCGCCCATAATGGCATCCCAGACTTGCACGGTATTGTCCTGGCCACCAGAAGCGATGCGAGTCCCATCATGCCATGCAACTGTAGATACAACATCACTATGTCCTGGAAACGTGTAGATCAGTTTTCCTTGCGGTGGATAGAGGTGCGCAAGCTCATACCAGGCAATACCTCCTCCTAAGATGACCGTTGCACCCAGTCCTGCCAGGACGGTGCGGCGCGAGATGCGGTGCCCTGTTGTTGCTCGCTCCTTTGGTGGCAAGGACGACAGCGCGGCTGGCATAGGGGATGGAGGAGTTGCTACGATTGTGGGCATGGCGAACGGGGCGACAGCAGTTTGAGCGGGCTGTGATGGCGGAAACGGCTGGGCCGGTTGTGGTTGTGCCACGACCTGCGAAGATTGAGCTGCCTGTTCTAAGGCATTAGCAAAAGCTCCGATGGTTGCAAAGCGCTGGTGCGGGTCTTTGGCGAGCGCTATCATGACGACAGACTCGATAGCAGCAGGCAGAGCGGGATTTTTCGTGCGTAAAGGCGGAGGAGGAGAAAACATATGTTGCGCATAGACCTCGCTAAAAGATCCCTTGAAAGGCCGTTCTCCGCTGAGCCACTCGTACACGACAATGCCGAGCGCGTACTGGTCGCTGGCTGGACGAGGTTTGCCCTGGAGCTGCTCAGGCGCCATGTAGGGAACGGAGCCCACAACATCATGAGTACGCTGGGAGTGTGTGCTCTGAGCCACCACGGAAATCCCAAAATCGCCCAGGAGCAGATCATTATTGTGGATGACTAGTATATTCTCTGGCTTCACATCGCGATGAACCAGCTTCTGGTCGTGAGCATACTGCAAAGCCGAGGCGACCTGTTTGACATAGGCAATCACCGTTTCTATAGCCAGTGGCATCCCCCTGGGATGACGTTCTCGCAGGCTGCCAAGGGGAGCATAGTCCATCACGAGATACGGGAGATCGCCTTGCATACCGAAGTCGAACACGCGGATGATATGAGGGTGAGTGAGATGGGCAATCATACGGGCTTCCTGGAGAAATCCTTCTTGTTCGTCACCCGTGAGCTGGGTTCGTAATATTTTAATAGCTGCCTGCGTCTTTAGAAAGACGTGTTCACCCAAGTAGACCTCTGCAAAGCCTCCCTCGCCTAAGAGGCGCATAAGCTGATAGTTGCCAAATTGCTGGCCAATGCGGTCCCTGCTCTGCTCAGCCATCTATCCGGTACTTCCTTCCTTAGAACCTTAGAAAAACGTTTTTGGAGCGTTTACTTGTACTTCATTCGATTATAGGAAGAGCGCTTAGATGTGTCAAGCAATACCGATATGGCCAGGGCTATTTAATTCTTCTTTTTTGCCCCCTTCGGGGCGAGGGGGGAGAAGAATGAGCGGGGACAATTCGCGAGATCGCGACGTACCCCGCGCCCCGCCAGGGGCTATGCCCCTTGACCCCTTTTCTTCAGAGAATGAAATAGCCCTGCGATATGGCAGACAGGGCTTTGCAAAAGTTGTCTTTTCATCCCCAACGGCTCGCAAGCGAGCAGTCAGCGCGTGCAGCGACTTTGGCGAAGCCCTGATATGGCAGAACGGTGAAAGCCAAAAGGCCGACGGACTCGCGGGTCATGCACTTTTTAGGTAAAGCCCAGCAGGAAAGCAAGCCAGGAGAAGTTTTTCTCTTTCCGATATGCTACACTGATCGAGGAGGTGAATGAACTATGTTACAGACCACGCCATTTCTTTTATTCGATGGCAATTGTGCTGAGGCCATGACCTTTTATCATCAGTGTCTTGGTGGAGAATTAACGCTGACAAAACTTGGGGATACTCCGATGAAAGCCCAGTTCCCACCGGAGAAGCATCACCGGATGATCAATGCTCATCTCAAAAGTGGGGCTATTGAGCTATCAGCCACCGACTGGATGGCATCTCCCGCATTTGAGCCAAAACAGGGGAATACGTACGCCATCTTTGTTCTTGGCGGAACCTACGATGAGCTGAAAACAGTGTTTGACAAACTCTCAGAGGGTGCAGAAAAGGAAAGATTTCAAGCGTTGCATGATCTGCCATTTGGAACGTATGGGCAGTTTTATGACAAATATGGTGTCCAGTGGATTTTTAAGGGAGAGAAACAAAAGTAGCAGGGTAAGGAGCGTAAGATTCGAGAAGTTTTTTGTGGATTCGGAGGAGGTGAGGTGTTTTATCTGTGCTATTGGATCTGGCAATCGTATCTTGGAGATAATGTTGGTTTAGCTATTATTGAAAGCGTAAACGGAGCTTTAGAGAAAATTTAGTTTTCGCGCGTATCTCATAGATCAGGCAAAAGCCTGTCTGGCTCTTCCCCTCGTTTCACCGCTGCGGCTATCCCTCTGAGCAGAGGCGGCTCACAGGTGCAAGAGGCGCTCCGCGTTGCCGTGTGCGATCTGCTCTTTGTCGGCGGGGCTGATTGGCAACTGCTCCAGGAAGGTCCGTGCCGCTTCCATCGGACTGTAGGGATAGTCGGCGGAGAACATGATTCGCGTGACGCCCACTTGCAACAGCAGGTCAAGGAAGGTTGGAAGGTAGTTGAAGCCACCGAACGTGTAGAAGAGATTCTCGCGCAGATAGGCTCCTATGGGACGAGCCAGTTTCGTCACCTGTGCGGGTAAGCCGAAATCGATTCTGGGCAGCATGAACGGCAGCGCCTCTCCCATATGGCCGATGATGACTTGCAGACGGGGATAGCGGTCGAAGGCTCCGCCCAGGATCAGGCGCAGGACGTGGAGCGCCGTTTCGATATGCCAGCCCCAGGCTGACGTCGAGAGCGCAGCCGTCACTGCTGGCGCAAAGTGTCCCGTGTAGGAGGCCGCGATGACCTCCGCAGGAGGGGGTGTTGGATGAAGGTAGAGGGGGACCTGCAACGCTTCAGCACGCTCCAGGATCGGCCAGAAGAACGGATCGTCCAGGTAGCGGCCTCGGCTATGGCCATTTATCAGGGCGCCTTTGAAGCCGTAGGTGCTGATGGTCCGCTCCAATTCGTCGGCAGCGACGTTTGGCACTGCGGTCGGCAACGCAGCGAAGCCAGCGAACCGGCTCGGATGACGCCGCACGGCCTCTGCCAGCGCGTCGTTGACATCGCGGGCGAGTGCGACTGCATCAGAGGCATCGAGCTGCTCTGTGCCGGGAGAGGTTAGTGAGAGGACCTGCATGTCGATACCGGCGGCATCCATGTCTGCAATCCTGCGATCACCGAGGTCGCAGAGCCGCGCCAGCAGCGTCTGCAAGCCCGTTGCTACCTCGGGATGATCGTGGACCGCCTGGGCCCGGTTCTTGATTTGACGCCCTGGCCCCTCCAGAAAGGCCGGAGTCGCGTAATGTTCTTCAAGCGTAATGGTTCGCATCGTCTTGCTGTCCTCGAATGGAGATCCCATCGTTTACCTGCTTTGTAAGTAACTGTTTACATAGTAGCCCGAGGGGAAACACTTGTCAAGGCTGAAAGCAGGCAGGCCCAGGGCTGTTGCAACGTCTTTTTTGCCGCCTTCGGCGGCGGGGAGAAGAGGAAAAAGTGGGGACACCCCACCCCCCGCAAGGAGGCTGCCGCCCCCTTGACCCCCGCTTGGCAGACGGTATTCCCGACTTTGCAACA
>DASRHT010000114.1:0-96015 GCA_035650355.1 Ktedonobacteraceae bacterium | reverse complement strand
TCTGGGCCGTTCTCAATCCCAGTGTGGCTGATCGTCCTCTCAGACCAGCTATCGATCGTCGCCTTGGTAGGCCGTTACCCCACCAACCAGCTAATCGACCACGGGCCCATCCTCAGGCGCCTCTTGCGAAGCTTTGTTTCTCGCTCTCGCCAGAAACCTATGCGGTATTGTCGGCGATTTCTCGCCGGTATTCCTCACCTGGGGGTAGGTCACCCATGTGTTACTCACCCGTCCGCCACTCCCTCCACCGAAATGGAGGGCGTTCGACTTGCATGTGTTAGGCACGCCGCCAGCGTTTGTCCTGAGCCAGGATCAAACTCGCCATTCAATTTTATATGAAATCTCTCTCAGAGATTCATGTTCATTTTGAAGACAAGCTTATCGTTGAATTGACTGGCTCTATCTGTACTATTGGTTCCTTACCACTCTTCAATTGTTCAGGTACTTCGATTTCGCATTCTGTAGGGGCCAGGCTTGCCCTTGCCCTGCATATGCCTTCTTTGCTGTACCGTTCAGTCTCCTGTCCGGCGCAAGTGAGATAATATCACTGTCTATATATCCTGTCAAGAGGTTTTTTTATGAGTTTTATCAGATTTTGCAAATTTTCAAAAAACTCGTTTTCTAAAGCTCTCTTCCCTTCCGCTCCCGCCCCTGACGATCTTTCAGCGCGATGATTTTCTCATTCTCTTTATTCTCATCAATGACCTGGGTGTTCTGTTCCAGATAATAACTCACGATGAGCGCAATGCCGACGCCGAAGGGAATCAGGCCCGGCAGCAGCCAGGGACCGATATGCAATGGAGCAGCGGTAAACGCGGCGGGCAGGAGAAAACCAACGGGATAGAGTCCTATGGTAAGCGTCAGGCCAACCATCGCCGTAATTAAACCTGCTCTGAGCATTCCCCTGCTACGGCGCTGCCGGGGAACGTTATCGGGATTGATTCCGTGCGCGAGCAAGGCCATGCGCTCCTTATAGTGGATATAGCGCAGCAAGACGATAAAACCAAAAAAGATAGCCAGCGCGATCAACCAGCCTAGCAAAATCATAATGACATTGGCAGACATCTTTTCAACCTCTTTTGTTTAACATAATTCCCGTATGATATGATACGTTCTAGGAGGAAGATGTTTCGTAAATTCCGCGAAACTTTTCTCCCAAGACCCGCTCTCTAATGATTCAAAGAATATGAACGAATATCTATTGCCACAATCACAAAGCATGGGGCTTCCGCTCCCTAATACTGTTTCTGCTCCCGTCGAACAGGACGAGGCAGCGTTGATCACCGCCAGCCAGGGAGGTGATCAGGAGGCTTTCGCGCAACTGGTGCAACTGCACCAGCGTCGCATTTTCAACCTTACTTTTCGTATTCTTCGCCAGTATGAGGAAGCCAGCGAGGTCACTCAGGAGACATTTCTCGCCGCCTGGCAAGCGTTGCCATCCTTTCGCAAAGACGCCCGTTTCTCCACCTGGCTGTACCGTATCGCTTACAATTGTAGCATGAAACAGCTCGAACAACGTAAACGCGATCAGGCTTTACAGATTGCTATGCAGGAGGAACGCGCATTAGAACGAACCAGCAATAATGAATGGGCCAACGCTCAATTAGAAGAGCGCGAGACGCAAGCTTTTGTGCGCGAGCACCTGGCAAGATTACCCGCAAAATATCAAATCGTATTAATATTACGCCATTTACAGGATATGAGTTATGAGGAAATGGCCGAAATACTGACGGTACCCATCGGCACAATTAAAACCCATTTGTTTCGAGCGCGCAATTTGCTCAAGGAGCGTCTGGAAGCTTTTGAGCGTGAATGGAAAACCAGAGGATAATGATGCGTTGTTCTCAAGCTGATAAACAATTACAACTTTATGTTGATAAGCAACTTTCTTTAAAGCAGATACGACGCCTTGAGGCGCATCTCTCAATCTGCTCTACCTGTCAGCAGTCACTTCTTTTGCTGGAGAAAATCGATGAGGCTCTCCAGGATATTTATCCGGTTGCCGAGCCGCCCGATCTAACAGCAGATATCATGCGCAAGGTTGCTCTCATCCCCCGCTCTTCGGAAAAACGGCCCTACATTTTCTTACGCCCATCTTTTTCGGAACTGCTGGCGGCTATCGTACTGGCTACCCTGGCTACCCTGACGGTTATTCTCGGACAACCATCGCTACGCGCCATCCTGCCTATCGCCAATGGTCACGATTTACTTTCACTAGTGTTTATCAATATTCTGCATATGCTGTCGAATATCAATAGCGGGACGTTGATGCTGATCCTCTGGGTCATTGGCACCGTCCTGGGCGTGTGGATTACGCTGGCCGTGGCTGGCAACGAGATGCGCAATATCTGGTTTAAAGCGGTTATAGATCGTCTGCCCGTATGGTAAGTGCTCCCCGGTATTTCGCTGCTTAATTAAGCGCATCCAGAGAGGTGGATCGTATGGAAATAGTAAGAAAACGTCGCCCAGCAGAGGTCGCGCTGGGCTTTTTCCTGCTTTGCCATCCTGGACCGGTTCTTTTCCACATTATTGCGGTCGCTCTGATTGCGCTGCTGGCTGCATGGCCCCATGTTATCTGGAGCGTGTTCGAGCTCATCGTCGCGGCTCATACCGCTATGCAACTTTCAATTGCTGTGCTCAATGATTATTGTGATCGCGACCTGGATGCCAGAGGGAAGCCGGACAAGCCGATCC
This sequence comes from Ktedonobacteraceae bacterium, assembly GCA_035650355.1. Taxonomy (GTDB): domain Bacteria; phylum Chloroflexota; class Ktedonobacteria; order Ktedonobacterales; family Ktedonobacteraceae; genus DASRHT01. Next base: position 93,321 of record DASRHT010000114.1, on the reverse strand, counting down.
CGCGCGGTCTCGTCCATCCTCGCGAAGCTCTGGTCTTCGGGCTGCTGTTGATCGGGCTGATGCTCCTGCTTTTGCTTCCCCTCAATCCACTGGCCCTGCTGATCTCTCTGCTGTACCTGGCATTGGGCCAGGGCTACAATCTCGGTCTGAAATCGACGCCTTTGAGCGGGATCGTCTTCGCGCTGGCTATTCCGCTCATTCCTGTTTACGCCTTCGTAGGGATGGGACGTATGACGCCTATTGTGTTCTGGCTGGTTCCGGTAGCAGCATTGCTTGGCGTAGCTCTAAACCTGGCGAACTCGCTGCCGGATATTGAGGCGGATGCCGCTCATAAAGCTCGGACGCTGGCTGTGGTTCTGGGCACGCGCGGATCTTTTATCGCCTGCCCCTTCCTGATCCTCCTATGTATCTGTTTTATCGGGCTGCTGACAACGACTCGCGCTGTCCCGGTCAGGCTCTGGATTATCGTTCCAACGCTATTACTCGCTTGCCTCGCGGTAAGCATCATGATCTTGTTTTCTGGTCCGCAGAAGCCTGTCTCGACGCGCAAACCATACTTTTATCTGGTGGTCCTGACCTGTCTTGTGCTCGCCGGAGGCTGGCTAATAGGAGCACTTGTCTGATGCCACTACGCCTGTCACTTCTGGAATACATGTTGTCTCGCCTGAACATCCTGCCCACTCCCCTTCTCGATGCTCCGCTGGCATCAGGGATTTCTAGAGTGCTTGTGACAGCCTGCGAGCTGGGCGTTTTCGATACGCTGGGCAGGGGTAAACTATCAACGCCAGCCCTGGCAGAGAAGTTGCAGTGCAAGCCGGAAAAGTTGCAGCTTCTGCTCCAACTGCTTGTTACAGCAGGCTATCTGCGTCAGCGCAAAGCCTATTATAGCAATACCCGCGTGACGCGACGCTGGCTGATGAGCAGTTCACCGGTCAGCCTCGCTCCTTACATCGTCCATAGTCCCGATATTGTTGGTATCTGGGAACACATACCCGAAGTGCTTTTTACGGGCAAACCTGCTATCTGTATGCCCTACGAGGCAGATGCGAGCAAACCAGAGACGCAAAAGCTGCTTGCCCGCCACTATGCCGGGCTGGCCTCCCTGGCGCTGGCTCTCGGCGGAGAGATTGTCAGGCGCGTTCACGTTCCAGCGAAAGCGACACAGCTTCTTGACGTTGGTGGCTCCCACGCGGGCTACAGCGCGCTCTTCTGCCAGAAATATCCTCGCCTGCATGCCACTATTATGGATATCCAGCCAGGAATCGAGGCGGGACAGAGCACGGCCAGACTAATGAAGCTTGAAGATCGGATGAGTTTTATCTGTACTGATGTTGTACATGATGAGTTTACATCCGTATGTCCTGCATCCTTCGATATAGCACTCTACTTCCATATCGCTCACCTGCTGCAACCCGAGATTAATCAGGCAGTTTTGCGGAAGGTGGCACAGACGCTCAAGCCAGGAGGAATGCTTGTCTTCGTCGATCAGATTACAGACCAGCCCCATAGATCGCGCCTCGCCACGCTGATGGTGCAATTCATGGCGCTGACAATGGCAACGATTGGCGGGATATGCTATCCCTTCTCAACGGTGAAAACGTGGCTGGAGCAGGTAGGCATGGGTGAGGTGCGCCAGCATCATCTGGTCATGCCAGGTGCGACCCTGATCACGGCAATAAAGAAGCGATGATATAGAGTTGTCATCGCAACTATTTGCCAAAGAGTCGGGTAAAGAATCCCTTTGGTTCCTCCGCTGGGGGAGCATCTGTTGCCCGGTCAGTGTCAATGGCGGGATCTTTCCCAGTGTCATCCATCAAATAGTCATCGCCTTCCGGGTCGTTGAAGATCATTTCCTCTGCACTCGTATCGTTAGACGGCGGCGCGGGATTGCCTTTGCGTAAGTTGCTGAACCAGTCCATGAAAATCTCCTTGTAAAAACGAGGGGGTGTCTTGCCAGTCTAAAAGTCGTTTCAACGGGAGACGCATTACAGGGGCAATTTTCGGGTCTTGAACTGGATCAAGCACCTGATCGCCATAGAGAATGAAGCCGATACGATTGAGCAGAGTCTTGCCCTGCTCACGGTAGTTTGTACAGAAGGCACGAAAGCCAATCATGACGCCTTTCATATCATTGTCAACCATGATAACCTGCTCTTCTTCCTCAGCTTCCTGTTGGGCATGCTTAATTTTGTCATAGGAGTATTCGCTACAATAAGCATGTTTAGGTGAAGGAAACCCATTATTGGCAAGCCATTGACGGGTAATCTGCTCAGCATCGGGCTTACGATAGGTAACATAGATTACTCTACCGTATTCTGCAAGCCTTTGTGTCCCTTCGACTGCACCAGCAATAGGAATAGCTGCCTGTTGACAAGCAGGATCATATTGGAGTTGTTTGCTTGCCTCTTTATAGAGTATTTTCCTTTCTCGCGTATTCATCCAGGGAAAAATCACACGCTCTTGAAAGGTAAAGAAATTAGGAAAAGCAGCTAGCTGTTCTTTTGAGAGGCCCAGGCTAAGCGTGCGATTGAAGTAAGGAAGATAAGAAAGCCGCTGTTCGGTGTGTGTGGCTATGGTTCCATCAATATCAATTGCAAATAACACATATTCCTCCAACTGGAAGGGGGGATGGCGGCTACTGATTGCTAGCAATAAAATAAGATGGGAAGCGGATTTATGAATCTGCCTCCCATCTTTTCTCTAGTCGGGGCGAGAGGATTTGAACCTCCGACCACTACAACCCCATTGTAGTGCGCTACCGGGCTGCGCTACGCCCCGATATTGGAAACATGATTAGTATAGCAGAAATATACCTCCCCGTCAAGAATTTTTTCGTTTTTTTCTCGTACAAGCCACATTTGCTCTAGAGCTTTAACCGTCAGCAGCATAGCAAGACTACCGTAAGAAATGGTCTTGCTATGCTGCCTGCTGCTTTGCGATTAGATCGCTGCCACAATCGAAGCCTGACGGCGTAACAACCACAAGGCCAGACCGAGCACAACTACAGTGCAGGCAAGCACAATGCCTCCATCGAATAAGATGTAGGTTAGCGCATTCTGGTTCTGCAAAGCGTTAAAAGCTCCATCCGCGACATAATAGGTGGGCAATATTCTAATCACCTGCGCCACTGGATTGCTGCCCAATAATGTGCCCAACGGACCGGTGAAAAAGGCTGAGACGGTAAACAGAATACTTGTGATACTCATAAAACCACCAAGAGCGCCCGTTGTCTGGAAAATGCTGCCAGCAAGTAAACCTAGAGCCAGAGCAAAGCAGGAGCCAAGCAGCACAAAGAGGAGCAGTACAGCGATATTGCCCACAAAGCCTTTCTGAACTGCTATCACCACTACCGCCAGCACGATTTGATAAACCAGTCCCACCAGCAGCTTACCCAGCACGATATCAGTGAAGGAGGCAGGCGAAACCATTAGCATACGCATGGTTTTCTTTTCTTTTTCCTCAATCAGCAGGTTAGGCACAAGTGAGGTTCCCACTAAAAACGAGGTAAGCAGGGCAGCTACGATATAAAAGTTGCTGAGATCCAGAATCGGTGTTGATGCTGGAGGGTTAATGGTTGCCACGGTGATATTGAGCGGTTGCGGATTAATGACGGCACTGGCATAGCTGCTCATCAAACGCAATAAAAGCTGACGATCCTGATTATTGACTTCATCTCCATTGACATAAAAGCCGAGCTGTGGATGGTTCCCCTGACGCAATTTAGCTTCGAAGTTGGCAGGCACAACCAACCCAACGGCGTACTGCGAGCTTTTATGCGCTCCATTCGGGCCAAAAGCGGCGGCAACGTCATCAGGAGATCCGGCTCGTGTTATGCTAGGATGAGCAAAAAAACCGCTTACGACCTGATCTATCCCGGCATTTCCCGGATCGTAGATCAAAATGTTCGACGTTTTAGCTCCAACAACGCTGCTTATTCCTAGAAACAACAACGCGAGAAAGATGGGAGTGAGCAACCCAATCAAGGTACTTCTATTTAAGATGATATCAATCGCGTCTTTACGGGCGATAGCAAGGACAGATCGTATATGCATTGTAAAACTCCTTTTGCATTTTTACTTGACTTATTACGGTTTAATACTATACTTTCCCTCGGGGAAGGGGAAGGAGGCGCCGCTCGTACTCGACCCGTTGAGGGTTTGAAACAGACAGACTCACGCCAGCTACTTTGATAAAGACATCTTCCAAAGAAGCTTCGTCCGAATGTACAGCGCGCACTGTCCCCAGCCTCAGCCATTCCGCGAGCTGAGCTTGATCGGTCGAGCTATCCATTGCCAGTTCTTTCTCCACTAATGCGCCAGTTCCATTGGACGGCTGATTTTCTGTCAGGGTGACAACCACCGTGCGCTGCCCATGTGCCAGCTTTAAATTGCGCGGCGTGTCGTTGGCGACGATATGTCCATTGACGATAAAAGCAACGTGCTGGCAAAGCTGATCGGCCTCCTCCATTAAGTGCGTGGTTAATAAAATGGTGATGCCTTCACGGCTGAGCTGCGTAATCGTCTGTCGCACCTCGTGGGCCGCAATGGGGTCCAATCCCCGGCTTGGCTCATCCAGAAAAAGCACCTGCGGTTTGTGCAGCAAAGCCCGCGCGATCATAATGCGCTGCTTCATACCGTTAGAGAAGGTGCGAATCGGCTCTTTTGCCCGGTCGCGCAATCGCACAAGTTCAAGCACTTCATCGATCCGGCTTTTTGGTATGTTATAAAGCCAGCAGGCAAATTCCAGATTCAAGCGAGCTGAAAGCCGATCATACAGGTTCTGCTCTTCGAAGACGATGCCAATACGCTTTTTCAACTGTTGTCGCTCTTTCACGACATCATATCCTGCAACTCTCGCGCTCCCACTGCTCGGCTCGATCTGACCCGTAAGCATGCGGATGGTAGTGGTTTTACCTGCTCCATTTGGCCCCAGAAAGCCAAAAATCTCACCATGCCGCACATTAAAACTGATGCCCGCTACTGCTTCTTTTTTGCCAAACGCACGGTGAAGGTCGTGCGCTTCAATCATAAATTCAGGTGTATTCATGCTTCATCCTTGCCTTTTTATATCCTGTTATCGATAACTTAATGGACTGTCCATCAATTGCTACAGCAACTGTACCATGAGAAAACTGCCCTCGCTACATAATTCCGTTGTATGGAGATTATCAGCCGTTAAGAGGCGCAAATTCGAGGATGACTGAGCTTGTGCTAAGATGAATGGAGTAAAAATCGGGCTGAGTAGATGATGGTAAAATGATATATGCTATACAGAAATTGATCTGGCTATATCCTTGCGCAGATTAAATAACCTGCACTATGATTCTCTACTATGTTACAATGTTTCTGGCAACGTAAGTCTATTCAATACTGGTTCTCTATAAAGGAATTTTGCCATGTTACAGGTGCGGCGGCTCGAAAGACTCGTCAATGGTCGCAGCGTATTATATATTGAGCAGCTCGATATCGCCGCCGGTGAAGTGGTTGCCGTTATTGGTTCTGCCCACAGTGGCAAAACAACGCTGATCCGCATCCTCTCCGGTATGCAGCCTCCCAGCGGCGGTAGCGTCCTCCTGAATGGGCAGGATATCTACCAGGTTCCAGATCTGCGTCGCAATATCAGCACAATGTTTGAGGAAGACCTGCTCTATGAACGCTCTAGCGCCCAGAGAAACCTTGAATTTTATCGCCAACTGCACAAATTGCCCAAAAGCAGCGTTAATGACGCCCTGGCGGCTGTGGGCTTGAGCGATCATGCTCAAACGCCTGTGCTTAAACTCGCTCCCACCATTCAGCGTCGCCTGGCGTTCGCACGCACAGCAATGAAACGCGCCCCCGTTTGTCTGCTGGATCAGCCCGTTTTACGCACCGATCTGGATACGCAGGCCGTGTTCGCACGCATCATCAGCCAGCTAGCAGCAGAGGGGGCAGCGGTGCTGATTACAGGAGAGGATCTTGCATGGGCAGGCAAATGCTGCACACGCGTGCTGGAGCTGGAAGATGGGCGCATCACCGGTAGTTACAGCCCGGAAACAAACGAGCAACCTCCTGCCCCCGAACGCCTGCTTCCCTATAAAGTGCCTGCGCGTAAGGATGATCGCATTATGCTCTTCGATCCTGGCGACATCCTGTACGCCACCAGCCGCGAGGGCAAGACGTTTCTCCGCACGATAAAAGATGAGGCAACGACCAATCTGACGCTGCAAGAACTGGAGGGCCGCCTGATGGGTCGCGGCTTCTTCAAGGCGCACCGGGCCTATCTCGTTAATTTGCAATATATCAAAGCCGTCATCCAGTATACCCGCAACAGCTATACCTTAGTATTGAATGACCCGCAAGAAACGATGGTTCCTTTAAGCAAGCAGTGCGAGAAGGAGTTGCAGGAATTATTAGGATATTAGCACCACCAAAGCGCCAACTTCGCAAAAGTCGCTGCACGCTCTGACTCCTCGCGCCTTCGGCGCTCACAGAGAGAGGAAGGTGCTGGCTGGGGCTGCGCCCCAGCCAGCACCTTCCTCTCCAGAACGGCTCGCAAGCGAGCCGTTCTGTATGAAAAGACAACTTTTGCGAAGTCCTGAAAGCGCCAGAATCAGGGCTAGACTTTTTCTCGAAAATCTGATACACTCTACACTAATATAAAAGCGCATAAAAAGCGAGGATGGGGAGAGTAAGCGGATAGGAAACGCTCAGGGAGAAAAGGTCACCGACTGCAAGCCTTTTCGCGGATCATTCGCCGAAGTTCACCCCAGAGCTGGCTGCTGAAAACCACAGGCATTTTGTCAAGTAGGCAGCCCCGGATGTCTCCGTTACCGGACAAACCGAGTGGAATTACGCCTCCTCTGTTGCAGAGCGAGGGCAAATTCAATACGGGTGGTACCACGGAGCAAGCAATACCGGCAACTTCGTCCCTGTTGACGATATGTCGGTTTTTTTGATTCATTGGAGGACTTATGATAGGACAACTTGAAGGCTTGCTTGAACAACTCGATACCTTGCAAGCGCGAGCCATTACGGAACTGGAGCCGATCAATACCAGTGCCGAGCTGGATGAGTGGGATATCCGCTACCTGGGACGCAATCGCGGCGAGCTAAAAAATCTTTCCTCGGTTATGCCCAGGCTGGCGAAAGAGGAACGCCCTGTGGTAGGCCAGAAAATCAACGCCATCAAGGCCGAATTAGAGCAGCGCCTGGCGGCAAAGCGCGAGTCGCTGCGCCAGCGCGAGCTGATGCAGGCGTTGGAGCAGGAGCGCATCGACGTAACCCTCCCGGGACGGGCCTTGCCAGAGGGTCATATGCACCCGATATCGCGCACCATACTGGAAGTGGCCGAAATCTTCACGCGGATGGGCTTCCAGACGATCCAGGGACTGGAGGTCGAGACCGATTATCATAACTTCCAGGCTCTGAATATCCCAACTGACCATCCTGCCCGCGATATGCAGGATACCTTCTGGGTCGCTCCGGGGCAGATCCTGCTGCGCACACACACATCGCCGATGCAGGTGCGCATTATGAAGCAGGTCCATCCGCCGGTACGCGTCCTTGTGCCCGGCAAGGTATATCGTAACGAGGCCATTGATGCTTCGCACGAAGCCATGTTCCATCAAATCGAAGGGCTGCTGGTTGACGAATATTGCACAATGGCCGATCTCAAGGGATGCCTTGAGCGATTCGCGCGTGAGATGTTCGGCGAAGGCCGCCGCCTGCGCTTCCGGGGCAGCTACTTCCCATTCACGGAGCCTAGCGCCGAGGTCGATATTAGCTGCATTCTCTGCAATGGCGAGGGCTGCCGTCTCTGCAAACATACCGGCTGGCTGGAAATTCTCGGCTCGGGCATGGTTCATCCCAAGCTGCTGCGCGAGGTCGGCTACGATCCCAAACGCTATCGCGGTTTCGCCTTCGGCATGGGCGTGGAGCGTATCGCCATGCTCAAGTACGGCATCGGCGAGATCAGACTCTTCTCAGCTAACGATCTGCGTTTCTTGCGCCAGTTCTAAGCGCAACTGGTTGTAGTGATTGATGGAGAATTTGTCATGCGAGTACCTTTGAGCTGGCTCAAAGACTATGTTGATATCACCATGTCGCCCGAAAAGCTGGCCCACATTCTGACAATGGCCGGACTGGAAGTTGAGGCCATTGATTATCAGGGCAAAGATTGGGGCGACAGGGTGATTACCGCTCAGATTACGCACCTGGAAGAAGTGCCAGGCTCGAATCATCTGAGCTATACCCGTATTAATACCGGCGCCCAGGAGATCGGCGTCATCTGTGGAGCGCCCAATATCAGGCAGGGAGACAAGGTGCCTCTGGCTCTCCCTGGCGCCAAACTAGGCGATATCACCATTACTGAGGCTCGTAAAATGGGCTATGTATCGCAGGGGATGCTCTGTTCCCCGCGCGAGCTTGGCCTCGGAAGCGATCATTCTGGCATTTACATTCTTGATCCCGAGACGAAGCTGGGACAGAAGCTGGTCGATGTGCTGGGCGAGGTCGTGCTCGATTTCGCCATCAAAGCCCACCGCGGCGACCTTTCGTCCATTATTGGCATCGCCCGCGAAGTAGCCGCATTGACCGGCCAGGAGTTGCGCATCCCGCAGCCTGTTTTTCAGGAACAGGGTACGCCAGCACAAAATATGGTCAGGGTGACGGTCGAAGATCCCGATCTGTGCCCACGCTATAGCGCGCGCGTGATCAGCGGAGTGAAGCTGGGGCCATCTCCGAGCTGGATGGGACGACGGCTGCTGGCGGCAGGCATGCGCCCGATTAACAACGTGGTGGATATCACGAACTACGTCATGCTAGAGTTCGGTCAGCCACTGCATGGCTTCGATTACGATCTAGTGCGCGATCATCATATTATCGTGCGTCGCGCTCATGAAGGCGAAACATTGACTACACTTGACGATGTAAAGCGCAAACTGACGCCGGATATGCTGTTGATTACCGATCCGCAGGGACCAACAGCCATCGCGGGCGTCATGGGCGGCGCGATCAGCGAAGTCAACGATAAAACGACCACGATCCTGCTGGAGGCCGCAAATTTCCAGGCCGCCAACGTTCGCCGTACCTCGGTGACGCTGGGATTGCGCACCGATGCCTCCAGCCGCTTCGAGAAAGGGCTTGATCCCGCACTGACGGTCATCGGAGCCAATCGGGCCGTACAATTGATGACGGAGCTGGCAGGAGGCACGGTCAATCCCGGCATCGCCGATTGCTATCCCAAACCGCTCAAGCCGCGTACTCTGACCTTCTCTACCGATGAGGTCGAGTGGCTCACCTCTATGAAGGTCACGCAAAACGAGGTCGTGGACGCGCTTTCCGCGCTCGGCTTCACCGTGCATCCCGACGAACAGGGCAAAACGATGCGCGTCACCGTACCAACCTATCGCTCAGATATTGACGAAGGGGCGGATCTCGTCGAGGAAGTCATCCGCTTGATCGGCTATGATCGCATTCCGAGCACGATTCCAACGGGTCCATTGCCCGAACCGCTCCCCGACCACTGGTTCGAGCGCGAGCAAGAGGTGCGCACGCTGCTCATCGGCACGGGCTTAAACGAAATCGTGACCTATACCCTGACCAGCCGTGCTCGCACGCTTAATCTGCTAGCTCAGGCGGATGCGGATTCGGCCCGTTTCCTCCTGCAAGCTCCTATAAATGCCGCTAATGGTACCCACACTGCGATCAGCACGGCGGGCACCAACGCGGTTGCCACGCTTGATCCACACGCCCTCCCGGCTGTCGTGCTGGCGAACCCGCTCAGCAGCGAACTGGAAAGCCTGCGCCTGACGCTGATGAGCAGCCTGCTGGAGATAGTACAGGAGAATAGCAAGCGCAATAGAGCCGGCCTGCGCTTCTTCGAAATTGGACGGCGCTACCTGCCGGTCAACGGCCCTGATCAGCAGCCCGATGAACGCAGGGCCGTCGGTATCGTCCTCTGCGGCCCGGCAGAAATTTCCTGGCATAGCGCATTATCGCAGCCGGCGGATTTCTATGACTTGAAGGGGATTATAGAATCCCTGCTGGCAGGATTGAAGATCATGCACTATCGCTTCACTCCAACGCAGCATCCGACATTTCATCCAGGACGATGCGCGCTATTGGAACTGCCGCGCCCATCAAACGCCGGGGAGCAGGTGTTAAGCCCCGCGGGAGTGCTGGGCGAGGTACATCCTATTGTGCAGCAACGCTACGATCTGCCGTACCGCACCTACCTGTGTGAGCTTGACTTGGAACGCCTTTATATGGCAGTCCCTGCTCGCCTGATCTATCAGCCCATCTCGCGCCACCAGGAATTGACCCGTGACCTGGCCCTGATAGTCGATCAACAGATACCGGCGGAGGATGTGCGCGCGATTATCCAGCGCAACGGCGGCGAATTGCTGCGCTCGGTTACCCTTTTCGATCTCTACACCGGCGATCCCATTCCGGCGGGCAAGAAGAACCTGACCTACTCCCTGGTCTACCAGGCTCAGGATCGCACGTTGACCGATGCCGAGGCCAATGGCTTGCAAGAGCGGATCATCCGCGCTTTAAACGACGAACTGGGCGCGACGTTACGCTAAGTCTGTACCCACGTTTTCAGCTCTCCTGGCAGTCTGTTTAGGAGAGCTGAATTGCGCTGTGGTACAGCATCGTTGTCTTTCTGCTTTATCCAGCCTGGCTGAGTAGTATGTTATCGTTTTGCCGGGCAAAACGTAAAAAAGAAAGAGTACAGGGAAAAAGATGCTCTGGTTATCGCGTATGATGCCTTACCTGGTACAGTATCTGCTTACCAGTGGTAAGCAGATACAAAAATATCAGTAATAGATTCCAAAATCCTGGCTCATTTGAGTGATTTCATCTATGGCTTTCTCTCGTTTGGCATCCCGAATTCTGTTGTATTCCATAAGGTCAGAAAACCGAATGCGACGATGAGCGCCAACCATAGTAAATGGTATCTTGCGCTGATTAAGCAGATTAATCAGGTACGGTCGTGAAACCCCCAAAAAGTCCGCTGCTTGCTGGGTAGTTAGTTCTTGGTGCTCTGGTACGACAAAAATAGCCTTGCCGAGCATCATATAATAAACAATCCGCCGAAGTACTTCAAAGACCGACTTGGGCAATTCTATGGAAACGCCGTCTGGCCCAACAAGTTTTGCACTATGGCTCTTGTTAAGCACCTTTCTGATTTCACTTAATGCCGGTTTCTCACTATCATTTGCAGCGAAGGGGGACTGCTCTAGTACTGGCATAGTGCTTTTCCTTTCTCCTATGATCGCCACTGATATTGACAGGGGTCTCCTCGATCATGTCTCTATTATACCCTATATTCGAAACAAATGCTATAATCAAAATAAATGAAAGCATAGAAAATTAAAAGCTTACACCTGATGAGCACAAAAAGGCGCGTCTCTCAGTCGCGAGCATAGTGATGTCTTCTGACAGCTTATCTACTAAAAAAGTACTTTTTGCAAATTTCTAGTACAGCACTCCAGGCTACCTTATCGCACTCGTATACTTGTTCTTGATGGACTGCATGGCTCATGGCGAACAGGGAAAAGCAGAGTGAAAAAGAGGTAGAACGACAGCACACGGTACTTCTTATCTCTAGAGTGACCAATCATGCTATCTAACGTTCTAACAGTAGAGTCTACTTTCAATTGATAGCTTGTGTAAGAGGCAGAAGTGCGGACGGATCATATTTACTTTATTTTTCTCATCGGCGCCACACAATATTTGTCAGCAGAGGATTTGGGAATAGGGAAAGAGACGGAATTATGAATCAGTGTTTGCGATGTACTAAGTCATGTAGCGGGACATCTTTATTTTGTGAAGAGTGCCGAACACTTCTCGGGCGACAGGTTGATGGGGGCCAGCATGTAGATATAGCAGAATTTTCGACCTCGCCACAGGTAGCCGTTGCCGAGAAGCCAGAAGTGCAAGGGCTGAGAGTGAAGGATGATCTGCCAGAGCGCACCACCATACCTCATCCCGCGATAGCCCCTCCTCCTGAGACGCCGCAGCCGCCACTATCATCAGTGGGCACGTATGCCACCACGGTTGAACAGGTCCTGCAAAAGTTGAGCGATGCCGCCAGGCGCATTGCCAGTGTTGACCGTGGGCCGAGCCAGCGGGCGCGCCCCCGTATTTTCCGCCTGACTCCCTTACGCGATATTTCCGCCGAAATTCAGCGTCATAGCACGCCTATGCCCAGGATATCAGACAATGCATCGCTCTCTCCCAACAATGACCTGGAGAGAAAACTTCCCGATCTATGGCCCTGGTTCCATGATTCGGATGCGGACGAGGACGAAAAAGACATCTGGGCAAATCGTAGCGATCCCTTGATGTCGCGTAGTTTTGAATTCACTCGTACCGAAGGCGAAAGCAGGAGGCGGGCCGCCATCTCAGGGCTGGCCACCTCTTTTATATCCAGGCAGCAAAAGAAGACCGCCCGTCTCCGTACCGCCTTCTTTGGTCTGGTTATTCTGGTTGTACTTGCTTCCACAATAGATACTATTCTGTTATCCAACGCCTTCCTGCATTCCAAATCCAATTCGCCGGTCACTAATGGCTTTCCTGTGCTTACGCTTTCCAGTCTGGTTGCAGATTACGGACAAAGTGTGACCCTGCACCTGCGCCATTTTTCATCACAGGCTCGCGTGGTCCTGACACGCGATATTGAAGAACAGATAACATTAGAGACGTCAAGCTCGATTGTGCAGGTCGGGCGAGATGGTAACGCCGACCCTATAATGTTGATCGAGAACAACTGGACGCCGGGCTTTCATACGATTCAAGCTGAAGATACTGCCACCCGTTACACCGCCAATACGACCATTCGGATAGAAGCAGGCCCGACGCGACCAGCACACTTACTTATCAGGACCACAACGCTAGATCTCGGGGCCGGTATTCAAGGCTCGAATACTATTGAGCCGCTTGTGCTGGAGAACTCTGGCAGCGGAGCTATTACCTGGTCGGCCAATAGCAACCAGCCCTGGTTAATGATTTCCCCCAACCAGGGCGTCTTTAGTGCTAATCAGACAATCGAGGTTGGCGGCGAGCGGGCAAATCTCTCGCCTGGGAATTATCAGGGGAGGATTACCTTCTCCTCTAATGTTGGGGAATCGCAATTTGTAGATGTAACAATGGAGGTACGCCCACTGCCAGCCAACGCAGGGGCGGTCTTATCTATAACCCCTCCCTTGCTCTCCTTCGTTGCCACTGACGGAGGGTCCGATCCCAGCCCTCAGTTCCTGATCGTGAGCAATCCAGGCTCTCAGCCGCTTTACTGGTCGCTTGGCAATAACTCACCGACGGTCGTCCCAGGTGGGGCTATGGCCATGATTGATCCGAATGCAGCCTGGTTAAGTATAGATCAGACAACGGGCGTGGTTGTGCCCGGAGTAACCACTTTTATACGTGTTAGTGTACATAGCCAAAACTTGCTGCCGGGCGCCTATATTAATACACTTGTATTTAGTAGCAGCGTAGGACATGCAGCGCTGAACAGCCCGCAAAATGTCAGCGTTTCCCTCACGGTGCAACGGCCTTGCAGCCTGACACTCAGTACCGGCAGTTTATCCTTTACGTCTGTTGCCAATAATGGCAATCCAAGCAATCAGACCCTGAGCCTGGCAGCTACGTCCAGTTGTCCCGGTGCCATTGGCTGGCAGGCATTATCCTCGGCTTCCTGGCTTACTATCACGCCTGCAAGTGGACAACTCAGAGGAACAGCCAGCGCGGCAACGACGGTTAGTGTCAATACCAGCGGCCTCAATGCAGGCACATATAGCGCCACTATCACGGTAACGGCGGCTCAGTCAACGCAATCGGTCATGGTGCAATTAACCATCCAGTCACCCCCGCCGCCGTCCGCTCCCATTCTGGGCGCCTCGCCGCTTAATCTCAACTTCAGTACCACGCAGGGACAACCCAATCCCCCTGGTCAGACGGTGACAATTACCAACACCGGTGGTAGTCCATTGATGTGGCGTACCTCGTTCAACGCGTTAACGACTCCCTGGGCTGGCGCCTCGCCAAGCGGGGGCACGATCCAGCCAGGCCAGACGGCACTTCTGACGGTAAACGTCAGCGCCAGTTCTCTCAGCCCTGGCACATATGTGGGACAATTTGTACTGACGGGTACCGATTCAAATAATGTGGTGGCGGGAGGCAGTCCTCAGTCCATCATGATTAATTTCACTGTGTTGTCTCCCTGTACCTTACAACAACCGTCTTCAAGCTCTCTGGCCTTTAGCGGCATGCAAAATGGAACCGATCCCACCCCGCAATCGGTGACCGTTATGGCGGCAGGCAACTGCAACTGGCCTTTGAACTGGAGCACTACCATCAATGGTTCAGCTTCCTGGTTAAAGGTTTCTCCGCTCGCCGGATCATTTACTGCCAGTGGACAATCCACCACGTTGTCTGTTGCTCCTACGCTTGCCGGCCTGGCTCCCGGAACCTATACCGCGCAAATTTCAATTGGAGCAACCGATTCCGCCAGCCTGCAAGCGCAAGGGAGTCCACAGACGCTCTCCGTTACCCTGACGGTGCTACAACCCTGCCAGTTGCAGGGCGTTCCGTCCAATATGTCCTTTAGTGTATCCCAGGGAACGGCATCGCCCGCAAGCCAGAATCTCGCTCTGAGCGAGTCCGGCAGTTGCGCTCGCCCGGTCTCGTGGACGGCTATCAGCAATAGCCCGTGGCTCATCGTGGGTACGGCCTCGGGCACAGACAATGGTAGCGGCTCCACTATTGCCATCAGTCTTAACACGACGACACTGACTACGCCCGGCTCTTATACGGCCACCATTACCATTACAGCCACCGGCAGCGGTAACGCAGTGGTCCAGAACAGCCCGCAAATAATCACCGTCACGGTGACGGTAAGTTGAACCCCAGATGCTCCACGTTCCAAACAAGGGCAGGCCCGACGTTGGGCCTGCCCTTTTTCAGGTTGACGCTCCTGCCCTTCTATGCTACACTCTGACATGAGAGAATTGCCTGCTGGTTGCAGCCAGCCCACTTCTACCATACAATCAAGGACGATTACGGAGGATAGAGCCGTGCCAACTATTTTTTATAAGCGTGAAAATGTGCGAGTCGATGTGCCCGAGGGCGAGGGTGTACGCTATCCCGCGCTAGAAAACGACGTTCCCGTCTATTGTGGCATCTGGAAACTTGCCAACTGCCACGGGAATGGTCTGTGCGCCACTGATCGCGTTGTTGTCTCGCCAGCGTCCAATATCAATCCCCCCACTTTTTTGGAAAAATTCCGCCTGGGCCGCGCCCATAAGAAAAATCCCAATCTACGTCTCGCCTGCCAGGTTCAGGTTTTCGGTGATGTCACCGTTGAAACCCAGTGCTGAGCCATTTATCACAATATCGCGCAACAAAACAGGAGTTATCCCGTTGGAATAACTCCTGTTTTTGTGGTAACTGCCCTTTGCAGCTTTTTTGCTCACCTGACGACAAAATAAAGCGTTTGTGCTAGCTGGTCATTCCAGTATAGCTCGGCCTTCCCCTCGCTTGCCTCCGGGAAGACAATGGTGGCGCTGCCGCTGAGTGTATCTCCCGCTTTTATCGGCTTGCTCTGTAATGTGGTGTAGTAGGCATCATCGGTGTAAAGCTTGATGTTGACCATTCCGTCTTTGTCTGGATGCTGCACACTATATGTAATATAGAATGTCTGACCGGGCTGGAACACTTTATCGGGCCTCAGCGTGATATTGGTCTTCGGATCGATGGAGGATGCTGTACTGGCGGAGGGTATGATGTTGTACGCTGGACCTTTATCAACACGATCCGGCGGATCGGGCAAATTTGCGGCTGACACTACCTTCATGCTAGCGGGAGGCTTGCCGGTCAGGAAGTTCCTCACCAGATCCAGTTTGCCGCTGGCCTGAGCGTAGTAGCCCACACCGGAGCACAATATCAGGGAGACAATCAACATACTGAGCACGCCGCTCACAATACGATAGCGCGGAATTATGGCCCGTGGCTTGGTATACATTGGCGGCACATAGATGCTTTCGGTTTCTTCTGGTAAAGCCGGCAGCATCTGCTCTATCGTCTGAGCAGGCACTAGTTGCAGAGGGAACGCGGGCGCAGCCCCGGGCTGCATCCCCATACCATTTTGATAAGGAACCGGCAGCAGGGATTGCTGTTTCCCCTGCGGTTGCGCTGCATCTTGAAAATTATACAACGGAGGCTGCGCCTCAAACGGGAGCTGGGGGAATTGATCCCACGATGTATTGGGCGGCGCCATCTGGTTTCCCCAGGCCGCTGTCACAGGTCCCGCTGTTCCCCGACCATTCGCCCGTGATGCCCCTAGTGGTGAAGGCGCGCCACAGTTTGGACAAGGCGCCTCATTATCCATTCTAGCCGCGTTGCAATAATTACAGAACATCGTCTTCGCCTACCTTATGTACGTTAAATATACTTTGATCTATAGTGCTTACATACCACACTAACACTAATATCCTTCAGTAATCAAGTATCGACGCGGCTTCTAGGGAAAATTGGCTATCGATCTTCTTCCTAATTCACCTTGTTTCAGGTCGCAACACTCTAACCTTGAATAGTCATTAGCCTGGATGGTACCATTGCTTGTGATAGGGGCTTTTCCCTATTTTGTTAACATTGTTATGTTACCTGACCTGGCAAGGATCAGGGCTATTTACTTCTTCTTTTTTGCCCCCTTCGGGGGCGAGGGGGGAGAAGAATGAGCGGGGACACCCCGCGCCCAGCAAGGGGCTATGCCCCTTGACCCCTTTTCTTCAGAGAATTAAATAGCCCTGGGCAAGGATATCGCGCTATGGCAGAATCTCAACAACAATGGTATAATAGGCAAGCAATCGAGCAGTTAGCGCAACATATTCCTTTTGAGCGCGATAGCGCTTCGAAGGCGGAACAGATCGAGATGTTGCGCGGTCTGGTCATCAGGCACGGACGCGAGATGGACCCGGAGCTTTTTGGCTTCGAGGCGCGAAACGAACTGATACGCTTAGGATTGTGGAGCCGCATAGGATGGGCAAATGAGTAAGAAAACGATTGTTATCACCGGCTGCTCCAGTGGCTTTGGACGCGTTAGCGCGCTGGAGCTGGCGAAACGTGGCTGGCACGTCTTTGCCACTGTACGCAAAGAAGCCGATCAGGCCGATCTCCTGACCGAAGCAGCCACGCTGGGATGCAAAGAGAATCTGACGCCGCTGCTCTGCGATATCACCCAGACCGAACAGGTCGCGGCCCTGGCGCAAGCGGTCAAAGAGCAGCTCCCCACAAACTCGCTGGATGCCCTCCTCAATAACGCAGGCACCGCCACCGGTGGCCCTATCGAACTCGTTTCCCTGGATGATATGCGGGCTTTATTTGAGATTAACATTATCGCGCACGTTGACGTAATCCAGCATTTTCTTCCACTGCTCAAAGAGGCCAGAGGCACTATTATCAATGTCAGCAGCGTAAGCGGACGCATTGCCACTCCGGTGACGGGCGTGTACGCCGCCAGCAAGTTCGCTCTCGAAGCCATCAGCGATGCCCTACGTGTGGAACTTGCGCCATTTGGCGTGCGCGTGGTGCTGATCGAGCCCAGTTCCAGCCCGACGAATATCTGGCAGACCAGCATACAACGCGCGTTGCAACAGATGGAGCCACATCGCAACGGGCCATATGGGCCGCTGCTGCACTTAGCTGAAAGGTCCGCCGCGCGCTCAAGCAAACAGGGCTTTCCGCCGCAGCTATTTGCGGATACACTCGTTCGCATTCTTGATAGCCGCCAGCCTCGCCCGCGCTATATCGTGCCGCGCAACGCCATCATAGCCGTGCTGATGCGCCGCTTTCTTCCCGACACACTCTGGGATCGCCTGGTCCGACGGACGATGAAGTGGTAATGGTATAATTTTTGGGCAGGAGAATCCCTGGCAGCATAGTAACAATAGAAACCCTCAACATTCAATTTCCTATTGACGCCATTTATCGGCATATGAAACTGAGCGGGACCCGCAGCAAAAACTCCAGGGGCTAAAATAGGAGCAAGAGGACACTGAGTTGTCTCCTCACCCTGTCAAGAGGTATGATTAGTAGAGAAAGACCTGCTTTATAATAGCAGGCTCTCAACCTTTACCGTTTACAGGGACCTATAGCCGGTACACAGCGAAGAAGCCGGTGACCGGTTTAAACAGTGTCGTTAAACAAAAGGAGATGCCGGGTATGGTACTCAAAGATACACTGCTGTATCTTGCGCACAATCAGCACTTGCGCGACTTTGTGGTACACAATAAGACCGCTCGCGGTATCTCGCGCCGTTTTGTCGCGGGAGAAGTTCTTGATGACGCTATCCAGGCTACACGCACCCTTAACCAGCGCCATATCCAGGTCGCGCTCGACCACCTGGGAGAAAATGTTTCGGATGAGCAAGAGGCGAAAGCGGCCACCCAGGACTATATCGCTGCGCTCGATCAGATTAAGCAGGCGGGCATTGATGCTAATATCTCCGTTAAATTGACTGCTCTCGGCCTCGATATCTCCAGAGAAGTATGCGAACAAAATCTTGTCACCATTCTGCAACGCGCCGCTCAAAATACCACTTTTGTCTGCATTGATATGGAGGGGTCCGCTTATACCGCCGATACTGTCGATATCACACTACAGATGCGCCGCCAGTTTGAGCATGTCGGGACCGTTATCCAATCCTATATGTACCGCAGCCGCAAAGATATTGAGCAGTTGATTACGGAAGGGGTCCGCGTACGCCTGGTCAAGGGAGCATATAAAGAACCGTCGTCCATTGCTTATCAAAGCAAAGATGGCGTTGATCGCAATTACGTGCAGTTGATGATGATGCTGCTCTCGCGCGGCAACTTCCCGGCCATTGCGACTCATGATGAGGCGATTATCAACGCGGCCTGCAAATTTGCGCGCGAGCACGGCATCAGTAAAAACACATTCGAGTTTCAGATGCTCTACGGCATTCGTCGCGATCTGCAAGAGAAACTTGTTGGTCAGGGCTATAATATGCGCGTCTACGTTCCTTATGGCTCGCAATGGTATCCCTATCTCATGCGACGCATGGCGGAACGGCCCGCTAACCTCATGTTTGTGATGAGCAATGCCATACGCCGCTGAGCCTGTTCAGCAAAGGGATACAACAGACGCCATGACGACTACTTGCGTTATCTCCGTCGGACTCGCCGACATCCACAGCGAGCCATCATCATCATCCGAGCGTGTCACCCAGGCTCTGATGAATACTCCGGCAGTCGCCGATACAGTAGCAGACGAGTGGACACATATTGCCCTCCCTGACTATAGCGGCTGGATTCGTACCGCCGCACTGGGAGCGCCTGTCGTCAAAGGCTTCTGCAAGGTTGGCGCGTCCTGCTCCTCTCCCCTGGAGGTCATGGCCGTCGTCACCGCAACCCACACACCTCTGTACAGCAATGCCACCGGCGACGAGACGACCGGCACAATTTATCTGTCAACAACATCGCCGTTGCTCGACATCACGCATCCGCAGCGCCTCCAGGTGGCGCTACCCGATGAACGTACCGCCTGGTTAGCGCGAACCGGTACAGATATTCGCCAGGGGACGGATGTCTATCCGCGTACTCCTCTCGACACCGTTACCACATACGCCCGGGCGTTTCTCGGTCGGCCTTATCTCTGGGGCGGCACGAGCTGGGCAGGGCTGGACTGTAGCGGCTTCGTGCAGCTATGCTATCGCATGGGTGGAGACCTGTTGCCACGAGATGCGAACCAGCAGCACGATTTTCTGACGCGGACCGTGAGCAAGGACGAGATGGAGGAAGGAGACCTGATCTTTTTCGGCAGCAAGGCCATCACACATGTCGCTCTGGCCCTCAATCACCAGGAATACATCCATGCCGAAGGCCAGAACTACCAGCGCGTCCTCGTTAATAGCTTTGATCCCGCCGACGCCCACTTTAACCCGAGGTTGTCCGAGATTGTCTGGGCAATCAAACGTGTGCGATCATAATTCTCAGACCATTTACAATAAAGAGAGATCAGAGAAAAAATCCGAGTGCAGTTCTACTTGATATTTTTGGGTTTGATGTTTATACTCCTTTCAACGGGAGCGGCGCGAGTTGACGGCTTGCTCGACCCGCTTGAGGGTACTGAAAAAACAGGAGGATGCATGCCTATTCTACCCCATAAAGGCGTCTGGCCCACGATTGCCGAAAGTGTATTTATTGCTCCAGGCGCTATGGTCATCGGCAACGTAACGATTCATGAAGGGGCCAGCGTCTGGTACAACACCGTTATCCGCGCCGATACCGCCCCCATCGTCATTGGTCGCCGCACCAATGTGCAGGATAATTGCACGCTGCATGTCGATGCCGATGCCCCTCTTACCATCGGGGAAGACTGCACCATCGGTCACAACGCCGTTGTTCACGGAGCCATACTGGGTGATCGTGTGCTGATCGCGATGAACTCGGTGGTACTTTCCCACGCCCGCATTGGTTCAGAAACCATCATCGGAGCATGCGCGCTGGTAGGGGAGCAGAGACAGATACCGGCGGGAGTGCTGGCCGTGGGAATACCGGCGAAGGTTGCCCGTGAGTTGGATGTGGCAGAGCGGGAACGCATCCTGACAAGCGCGGAGCGTTACTGTGAAATCGCAGCGGCGCACCAACAGTCATTAGAAGACCTGCAACAGGCTCGCTAATCGCAAAGGAGCAGCCATCATAGCCACAGCATTCTATGCTTCAATTTAGAGAATCCGGTCAGGGAGAGCTATCAACCAGCCAGTGGTACCTGGAACTTGTCCTGCACAGGTGCCTGGCCGGGTCGTTGAATAGCCACCGTGACATCCCACAGACCGGCCATAGAGAATGCTGCTCCCTTATCAAAGGTGGCAATGTAGGTAGGATTCCCTCCCTGGATGGTCGTGTGCTTCGTCCCCATATCCATTATTTCCATATTGGTGGTTACCTGCACCTGAGCGTCTGTCACCGGCACATCATTGCTATCTTTGATCGTAATGATCACCGTATTGGCATAACCAACCTGCTGTGGTAGAACCTGCAAGCTTACAGAGAAGTCGCCGATTTGTTTCGTTTGCGTGCCGGTTTTGTCATTAGGAGTTGCAGGCGTAGGAGCTGGCGCAACCGGATTGCTATACTGCACATTGGGGAAAACGATGGGAGGCGCGAAGAAAGACATCAACGCGGCACAGAACAATACGCCTGCTGCCAGCAGGAGCTGCATATTGACATTATGCCTCAGTCCTCTCCTGGTATGTTCCAGCGCAAACTGGCGCGTCCGCCTGGCAGGCAGATCAGGATTGACTACCGGCAAAAGCAGCACCTGCCGCGTTAACCTGGGGCGAACCATAAATAATGCGTAGAGGCTGAGGAGCACCATCATAGCACTGACAATTAACTGGATCAGTAATGCGCGCCCGTAAGGCTCGGTCATAAACTGGTGAACATCCTGTAGGCTGGCTTCGCAGAGGAAGAGGTCGCAGGCGAACACAATTCCCATCGCGGCCAGTAGGAATGGCATAAAGCGGCGCAACAGTACTGCCAGCATTTCCGCATGTCGGTCTGATTCAACGATGGATAGCCGTGGCAGAATTACATAACCAAGATACACCAGGCCACCGAACCAGATACTTTGTGCAACCAGGCCCAACCAATCAAAAACGATGGCGCTAATATGGGGCTGGAACACCTGAGCGGCTTCCCCCGAGAGGGCACGCGTTAACAGCAATAGCCCGGCCAGGGGGAGCAATATCAAGCTGAAACGATGCGACGGCAGCGAAGTGAAGGTAGTATACTCACGTTCGGTTCGGTCTTTGGTAGTATTACCATTACCCGTCGGCTGCATATCCTGCGTAATCTGTAGGCGTAGCGGACCGGTGCGAGCGGTGACGCGTTGCGCTGGCTCCGACACGACCGATACTTTTTGCGGGTGACTGCTGATCCAGTAGAGCAGCCCCAGAGCAATGAGAGCCAGAACAACGCGTATCATCCAGAGCAGGCCATAATTGCTTTCTGTCAGTAACTGCAACAATGTAGCTAGATCAAAGCCGCTGCCCCCCAATCCCTGCGCCAGGCGCGTCACACGCAGCACCAGGGAGACAACCTCTCCCAGCAGCAGCGCGCCGAGACAAAGCTTTTGCAGAGAGTTAGACTGCCTTCTCGCCTGCTCAATCAAAGTCACTGCACGCTCTTTGCCAGTAAGCAAGAAAGACTCCATGACGAGCAGCCCGACCCAGAACGTCAGGGCGATGAGCACCAGCCATTCCCAAGCAATCGACAGGAAGCCGAACAGATCTAGCGCATGCATCGACATTACATTATTGCTTGTGCTTGGCCCAAGAATGGGAACACCGGAGAGTCCTGTGCTGGAATATCCGAGATTAAAGCCAATGATGCCATAAGACGTATGCCCATCAGCGTCGGACGCGGCGGTCCACATTACCTCATAGCTCCCCTGCGGCTGCGCGCCAGGCGTCTTGATGAGCGTATCCAATTCGCGCGGATCGTTCCTGGCGACGGTGCTTGGTCCCGCAGAAACATCGACCAGGCGCCCATCCTGCACAGAATAAACATGGGCGCGGCTAATAGGGCTGATCGGGGCATTAAAAAAGATACGCATCACCGATGGCAGCGTATTGATGGTCGAGCCGTCAACGGGGTCGGAACCGATCACAAACGCATGGGCAAACGCCACAGGGGCGCGCTCCATGACAACCGAGCCAAAATATGCCAGGATGCTCAAGAAACAGGCCAATATTACTATTACTACTTTTCGTTGTCGCATATGTCGTTACGTTCTCTTGTATTCTTGCTTCATGAATCTGATGGGCCTGGCGCAAAGGGGAAACTACAGTAAGCTTACCTATGCAAAGATTGTACACCACTGGTGTCGTGCTCGCAATATTACATAGTTACATCTTCATATTACCAGACGATACAGCCTGCTAAAAGATGCTTCTCTTTATCATTACCGTTACTTTTGTACTTCGATTCCAGGTTACACCTCTTCTATTCTTACCCGCAAAATCTCAGCCATAATATAATACGAGGCTTATTTTTATGCTACAATATAAGAAATACAGAGCTTCGCAAAAGTTGTCTTTTCATATAGAGCGGCTCGCAAGCGAGCCGCTCGGGAGAGGAGGGTGCTGGCGGTGGGCTGTGCCCACCGCCAGCACCCTCCTCTCCCCCCTGAGCGCCGAAGGCGCGAGCTGTCAGGACGCGCATCGACTTTTGCAAAGCCTTGATAAGAAATACACGACGAAAAAAGGTAGCCTGGTTGATGAGTAAACAACACTGGTGGCGCTTCTGGACGCGTATCCTCCTCTGGTCCCATGTAGTAAATGTGGTCAGCTTTTACATTACTGCCTGGCTGCGTACTATGCCAGAAAAAGGTGATCGGGTACGGATACTGCCAGCCGAAAATGCAGCTTCTTCGACGATATCTCCGATGGTCTCAATCATTGTTCCGGCTCGCAATGAGGAGGGCAATATTCGTCGCTGCGTACAATCACTGCTGGAACAGGACTATGCTAATTACGAGGTCATCGTGGTTGATGACGAATCGACAGATAATACCGGTCGCATTCTTGACGAGCTGGCTGCCTCTCATACGCATGGTAGCCGCTTATGGGTGTTGCGCCTGCGCGATTTGCCTGCGGGCTGGGCAGGTAAGCCGCACGCGATCCATATGGGGCGGCAGGAGGCGCGGGGCGAGTGGCTGCTATTTACCGACGCGGATACCCGACACGCCCCCAATGCGCTGCGCTCATCTTTAGCTCAAGCTATATATGAACAGGCTGACCTACTGACGCTCGGTACAACTCAGGAATTGCCCACATTCTGGGATAAAGTCCTGATGCCAATGGCCTACCTGGGGATCAGCCTGCTCTACCCTCCGAAACTGGTCAATGATGCTCGCAGTAAAGTGGCGCTAGCCAATGGTCAGTATATCCTGATCAGACGCGCAGTCTATGATGAGCTAGGTGGTTACGCTCGTCCAGAACTCAGAGGGACGCTGGTCGATGATCGCGACCTGGCGCGTACCGTCAAAGAGCATGGCTATAAACTGCGCCTCGTGGACGGGCGCGAGCTGGTCTCAGTCCACATGTATCACGGTTTGAAGGATACCTGGCGTGGTTGGCGCAAGAATGTCTACCTGGGCAATCGCGGCGGCATCGCCTTTTTTGTGTTGCAATTGATCGGGCTACCTATGGTCTCGGTTGTGCCGTTTCTCCTCCCCCTGTTCGCCTATATCGTAAGCAAGCGACGTAAGGGAAGCATTAGTTCGACTGAAGTGCAAGCGGCGGCTGCCCTGGAATTGTCCTCGCTCCTGGCTTACCGTACCTGGCTTAACAAACAACTTAATATCCCCTGGTTCTATGCATTTACCCATCCCCTGGCCGGGACCATCTTCGAGGGCATTCTATCCCAATCGGCCTGGCGCATCCTTACGCGCTCAGGCGTGGACTGGCGCGGCAGGTATTACCATAATGGCAA
Organism: Ktedonobacteraceae bacterium; assembly: GCA_035650355.1. Lineage (GTDB taxonomy): Bacteria > Chloroflexota > Ktedonobacteria > Ktedonobacterales > Ktedonobacteraceae > DASRHT01. Next base: position 68,825 of record DASRHT010000114.1, on the reverse strand, counting down.
GTAAACGAAAAGAGAGCTGGCTTAGGAATTGCTCCAGCCAGCTCTCTTTTTCTATTGCTATACTAATAACATTTTCAAACAATCACCTGCGGGGCCGACTCTAGTTCTTCCGCAAGGAGATATCGCCGCTTCCCGTATGCAACTGCAATCCCGCCTGCGAACCATTGCCCACTGAATTGCTACCAAAATCGTTAGTCACTGTACCCGAGTCGGTTGTGGCATCGAGCTTGAAAGCTGAAGATGCTGGCAAGGCAACAGTAATAGTGCCGCTGCCCGTATTAAAATCGTAGCTACCGGCAGGATCAATGGAGCCGTTAAAGTCGATGGACCCACTCCCTGTTTTCATGATAGACTGCCCGCTTAGCTTTGCCTCTTTTACCTCAATATCTCCGCTCCCAGTATTCATATTTGCCTGTCCAACCAGACCTCCCACCGTGATTGTGCCGCTTCCCGTTTTCAGTGTTGCCGACCCGTTCAGATTATTCGCATTAATCGAGCCGCTCCCCGTTTCCACCTGCACCTGCCCGGTAATATCGTCAACCTCGACCTGGCCGGAACCGGTATTAATTACCATATCAGAGGCATTGGGGGCTGTTATGTCAAGATCAATATCTCTGGAACCTAAAGAGAAGAAACTGTCGCTCTGAGCTGTTACATCAATCGTATTGCCATCTCTAGTATAGTCCACATGCATGTTATTCAGGTTTACGCCTAGACCCGTCGCAAACTTTGTCTCAGTCACGATTACAGAATTGCTGCTGCCACCACTGTGAATATGAATGGTACCACTGCTATCCCGGATCACCAGTTTGGGATGACTGACATTGGCGAAACTATGCGTGCTGGTAGAGCGTTGGGTCATGATAGAAATCCCAGTCTGGCTCAAAATGCCACCACCGACCAGCACAATCAGCACCAGCAGCGCCAGAATCAAGAGAAGTCCGCGATGACGTGGACGCCTGTTCCTTGGAGCGTACAGCTTCTCTCCAACTTGCTGCTGTCCAGAGCCGCCATAAGTTTGGGGATATTCAGGCTGGTATTGCTGTCCTTGTTCGCGTGGATCGCTATTGATATTGCGCGCCTCATAAACTCGGCGCTCAGGTTCTGTAAACGCAGATTCCTGGTTGCTCATCTATGTCCTCCTTTAGTATATCGCGAGTATGTCGCGCCCGGACCACCCAGGCTTTAAAAAGAGAAATTCTATCATAATATTATTACAGGTAGGATATGCTGCTTTATATCAGTCAATAATATATTGACACTGATTGTACGCAGAAATCGCAGCGGGGTTGCAGAAACGATGAGTATCAAGGAGTAAAAACGAAGAGAGGGCAGGCGTCTCGCGCCTGCCCAATATATTTTTGTCAGGAAAGGCGATTAGCGGTGCAGCAGCGGCAGCAGATACACCGTGCTGAACACAAAGATCCAGACGATATCAACGAAGTGCCAGTACATCTCGCCCGCTTCGACCGCGAAGTGCTTGTGAGCCGAAAAATCGCCACGCATGCCGCGAATGAGACAGATCAGCAAGAAGAGCACGCCAACCGTCACATGCAGACCGTGGAAGCCCGTGAGCAGGAAGAACGACGAGCCAAACGTCCCGGTTGAAAGGCTAAAGTTTTTCTGCAAAACCAGGGTAGAATATTCGTACGCCTGTCCGGCCAGGAAGGCGCTACCAAGAATGATCGTGCCGAGCAGCCCGAGCACCATCTGACGCTGATTGCCCTTCACAATGCCGCGTCGCGCCCAGATGGCCGGAAAGCTACTGGCTATCAGAATAACCGTATTTATCGCCGGATAGACGACATCCAGGTGCTCTCCGTTTGGCAGGGTCCAGTTCCCGCCCCCGCGAATTTCCAAATAGAGGTAGGCGGCGATGAAGTTGGCAAAGATCAAGGCTTCGGAGGCGATGAAGAAGATCATACCCCACCAGTTTATGCTCTTGCCTACCTCTACGCCATGCTCTTCAAGCATTCTCACCTGCTCGCCATGAGCAGCACTCATATCAGTAACTCCCTATCTTTACAGGCATGTAGCACCTCTATATGTACTACGCGCCAGATCTTATCGACGTTCCACTCCCCAACCAATGATAGCAATCGCCACCAGTAGCGCCCCCAGGCCCAGGACCAGAAGCTGCGTCACAGAGCCCACCAGGAGCACCACTAAAGCCAGAGCCAGGGCAAGCGGCCAGATGCTGGGATGGGGGCTGATTGCCTCCTCCGAAACTACCTTGCGGACCTTCTTCCGAGCACCGACAACGTTTTCACTTCCGGCTGCGGGAGCGCCATCGCTGACACTCCCCTCGCCCTGCAATGGCTGTTCTACGCGATCCGGTTGATTCTGCAACTCTTGAGACACTGTCTGCTTCCTTTTTTGATCCATAAGCACTGTTTAATGAATGACTGAACGCCAGTCGGCAATTTCTGGATTCTTCTTATCATAGAACGGGCGACGACTGCGCACGATTGGAATGGTCAGGAAGTTATACTTCTTAGGAGGAGAAGCGGTATCCCATTCCAGTGTGAAGGCATCCCAGGGATCGCTTGGAGCCGTCTCGCCATTCTTCAACGTCACAACAAAGTTGTACAGGAAGACCAGAATCGAGACGGCGATAATGAACGCACCGATGGAGGCCAACAGATTCAGTTCAGACCATGTCGCAATATTGCTGGGGTACGTATAGATGCGGCGCGGCATGCCAAAAATGCCCAGCAAGTGCATGGGGAAGAAGGTCAGGTTCATGCCGACCAGCATCAGCCAGAAATGCCATTTTCCCAGGCGCTCGCTCAGCATCTTCCCGCTGAACTTGGGGAACCAGTAATAGATGCCTGCAAAGATGCCGAAGGCGGTACCGCCAAAGAGCACATAATGCAGGTGAGCTATCACAAAGTAGGTATCTGTCACCTGGTAGTCAAAAGGCACGACCGCCAGAGCCACGCCGTTCAAGCCGCCGATCAGGAACATTCCGATAAAGCCAAGTGCAAAAAGCATCGGGGCTTTGAAGCTGATCTTGCCTCCCCAGATCGTCGCCAGCCAGTTGAAGATCTTAACAGCCGTTGGGATCGCGATCAGCGTCGTGCTGGTGGCGAAGAATGCCTGCGCAATAGGGGGCAGACCAACCGCGAACATATGGTGCGCCCACACGGTAAAGCTCAGGAAGCCGATAGCCACGCCTGACCAGGCGATAAAGGTATAGCCAAAGATTGGCTTGCGCGCGAAAACTGGCAGCACCTCCGAGATAATGCCAAACGCGGGCAAGATCAGGATATACACCTCTGGATGGCCAAATGACCAGAAGAGATGTTGCCAGAGCAAGGGATCGCCGCCAAACGCGTACTGATAGAAGTGCGTCCCCAGATGGCGGTCCAGCAGCAGCAAGACAGAAGCGGCTGTCAGGCTGGGTAGAGCAAACAGCAGCAGGAAGGCTGTAACCAGCGTCATCCAGGAGAACAACGGCATGCGATTGATGCTCATACCAGGAGCGCGCAGCTTGAGGATCGTCACCACAAAATTGAGCGAACCTGCAATTGAAGAGACGCCCAGCATCAGCACGCCCAGAACCCAGAAATCAGCATTCAGGCCAGGTGTACACTGGACAGCGTGCAGACCGCAGTTCGCCTCGCTGAGGGGCGCATACATAAACCAGCCGCCGTTGGGGGGTTGCCCAACCAGGAAGCTCGTCTGGAGGAAAATACCAGCGAAGAGCAGCACCCAGTAGCCAAAGGCGTTCATGCGTGGGAACGCCATATCGCGCGCGCCGATCATCAGCGGCACCACATAGTTGCCAAAGCCGGTCAGCGTGGGGATCACGAACAGAAAGATCATGGTCGTGCCATGCATCGTGAAAATTTCATTATAGGTTTGCGGACTCAGCACCTGTCCATTTGGCTGAGCCAGTTGTGCGCGGATCAGGAGAGCTTCCATACCGCCCACAAGGAAGAAAAAGAAGCCGGTGAGCATATACATAATACCGATCATTTTATGGTCGGTCGTGGTCAGCCACTCACCAACATAGCTTTCGCTAAAGCCTCTCCGGCGAACGAGTGTGGTAGTTGCACCTTCGCCGATAGTGCGGGTTGCCATGAGCAATTCCTCCAACGTCTAGTCCTGCCAATTGCAGGGTAGATGGGCTTGTCTGGATTATTTCAGACTCTCCAGATACGCTATAAGCGCGTTTATCTGATCATTCGTTAATTGCACAACCATATCATTGCCAGGTTTGACGGCCTGCGTGTCTTTCAGCCACTTCGCCAGGTTCGCCGGATTATTGTCCAGCACACCGCCAGCAATAAAGTCGCGACTGCCAAAATGGGTGAGATTGGGTCCGACCAGGCAGGGAGTATTGGGATTATTGCAGGCGACACTGGGATCATCCTCAGTCTTCAAATTAACGCCGACAATCCCGTGGCAGCCGGTACACTGATTGGCGAAGATTTTAGCGCCATCCGCGGCGAGTCCACTGGTTGGTTTAGCTGCCGCCTGTTGCTGCGTGCTAATCCAGGTCTGGAATGCATCCGACGAGGTAGCAACGACCTCAAAGCGCATATTCGCATGCTGCGTGCCACAATACTCGGCGCAAATACCCAGATATTTCCCCTGCTTGTCCTTATCAACCACAAACCACTTATCGTTCATGTGGCCTGGAATAACATCGGTCTTACCGGTAATCTGAGGCACCCAGAAGCTGTGGATCACATTGTTTGAATACAATGTCACATGAATGGTTGTGCCCACCGGGACCATCATAGAGTCGGCTGTCGTGATATGATATTGCGGATAGTAAAATTCCCACCACCACTGATGCCCTATCGCTTCCACCTCAACCGTAACGCCCGATGGCATCGCCGACGGGGCCACCTCGAAGAGGCCGCGAATGGTAAAGATGAGCACAACGATAAGAAAGATGGCCGGGGCAATCGTCCAGGCTATTTCAACGGTGGTATTGCCATGAACCTGTCTCGGTGCAGGATCTCCTGGTCGTCCGCGATAACGAATAATAAAGAAGATCAGGATACTCTCTACTACTACAAAAACGATGGTGGCAATGATCAGGATCGCCCAGAACACCCCGCTCTCGCTGGCCGCGATAGGCCCGGCGGTATCCAGGATCGAGGGCGGGTTCCCCTGACCACAGGCAACAAACAATATTGAGAACAGCAGCATACTGGTGACGAGAAGCAACCAGCGCTTAGTCCCACGAAATAACGGCGTCCTCACGTCTTTATCTCCATCTCCTAATAAAAGTTTTGGTTTTTGACGATGGGCGAGTATATGTATCAAAAAGTAGCGACACTCTTTCCTTTTACCTGCCCTGGTGCATTTCCACTTGACATCCTCGGGTAAGGCATGTATATTCTCCTCCAATGGAAGCGGCGAGAGTGCGTGACTATCTCGATCCGCTTGAGGATACTGAAAGAGTGTAGCCAGCGACCCTGACAGTAGGCTTGCAGTTCTTGCAAGGAACCTTACAAGAACCTGAATACCGCTTGCCTCGGCCAGGAAATAGCCAACTATGCGAGGTCTATCACCTCCTCCGCCTCTTCATCTACTCCAGCCTCGTACCTTCTGGCTTCCTCCGCCTGTTGCTTTGCATCTTGCGCCTGCATCCAACGGATAAAGAGCACGCTCACCACCACGATATAGGCCAGATTAGCGGGCACCCACATAATCAAGCCGCCCAACTGCTGATCCATTGCGGGAGAAATGCCCCATACGCGAGGGGCATAGATGTATGGTGTATAGAGTGGTGGAGCAAAGGTTAAACCGGCTCCCAGCGCCACGGTAGGCATGCCTCCCAGGAAGATATAGAGCACCTGTCCGCCAATCGAGAGATGGAACAGACCATCCACGGCAGGGCCGAAGACAGGCCACCAGTAGATTACTCCCAACACGATGAATGTCAGATGCTCCAGAATATGCAGGTTCTGGTCGAACAGGGTCGCATCATACAGAGATGGCGCGTGCCAGAGCCAGAAGTTGGCATTAAAGAGGAAAAATGCTACCGCAGGATGCGTCAGCAGCTTGCCGATGCGCAGTACCACACGCTTCCGCACAAGCGGCTGAATTAGCCATGCAGGCGTCCCGACGACTAATAGCGGCGGGCCGATGATAGTGAGCAAGAGATGTTGCACCATGTGCGCACTGAAAAGGTAGTCATCACCCAGCTTGTCAAGCGGCGAAAAGAGCGAGAGAAAAATAAGATTTATTCCCAGCAAAAAGGCGACTACCTGGCTCGTTTTCACCTCCGGGGCAAGTTGATACTTGACGCGCAATGGCCCTACCGCATAGAGGTAGAGGCCAATAACCAGTACCGTCCCGATGATGATCGATGGCTGCCAGTTCCATTGCATCAGCCAGAAATCCACCCCAATATCCGCGTGCATGTACGTTGACCTTTCCAGTGTTTCCTGTACATACTATAGCAGGAGAGGAAAGGAGGGGCAAGAGAGATTGCAGTGTTCAGGCGATTGTAAGGTGTCCCTCACGCATTGCAAGGGAAGTATCAGGAGAGGCAACGACAATAGTATGCGTTGAAATATCTATCAAACGGGATACCTTCAAAGGGGATAATTCTATGAAAATTATACGCCGCATCGGATGGCTGGCGGTTGCATTTACTTATCTTTTAATTTCGCTGGGCGGCACCGTGCGCGTAAATAATGCCGGATTGAGCTGCCCCGACTGGCCGCTATGTTATGGCAAAGTATTTACCATGCCGGATATTGGTGCGCTGCTCGAAGAGGTCCATCGCTATACCGCCTCTATCGTCAGTGTGCTCGTGATAGCCCTGGCGATTGGCGCCCTTCTCTGGGGGCGGCGCGAAAAGCAGGTCCTTATCCCCGCGCTGGTCGCGCCGGTCTTTCTCGTCATCCAGATTGTGCTGGGCGCCCTGACGGTCCTCTGGAAGCTACCGGCCACCATCATCACGGCTCACCTGGGGACGGCCCTGGTGATTTTCGCGCTGGTAATCACCGTTGCTATTATGGCGGGTACCAGCAAACCCAACACCGAGCATCCTGACAAAACCCGCAAGTTTGTTCGTCTCGCTATGACCAACGCCTTGCTGGTCTACGGCTTGATGTTAAGCGGCTCCTATGTCGTCGGTACGGGCGCCTCGCTGGCCTGCCCAGGCTGGCCGCTGTGTGGAGCAGCTCCCGACTGGGCCGTCCGCTTCCACCTGAACGATATCAATATGTTGCATCGTATCGTCGCAACTATCGTGGGACTGGTGCTTGTCTGGACGCTGATTTCGGCCTGGCGTCGCCGTGCTGTTGCTCCTGGTCAGGCATGGGTTGCGGTAGCGGCTGGCGTTCTCTTTGTAGCTCAAGCCTCCGTTGGCGCGCTGATCGTGCTCTGGAATAAGCCAACCTTTATCGCCGGTCTGCACCTCGCGCTGGCAACCGCCGTATGGGGCAGTCTGGTTATATTGGCGGTCCTGGCCGCACGCCAGTTACGCGCAACTCCCAAAACTGCTGAAACGGAGCAGATCCTGGAAGAGGGTCCAACAGTAGAACCGGAGCCGCAAAAAGAGGTTGGGCGCGTGCGCCAGACAATCTCCAGCTACGTCGATCTGATGAAGCCGCATGTCACTGTACTGCTTTTAGGCACGACGGTGGCGGCAATGGCTATCGCTTATCAGGGCCTCCCCCCCTTGCTACTCACCGTGGCAACCCTGCTCGGTGGCGCGATGGCGGCGGGAAGCGCGAACTGCATTAACTGTTATATTGATCGCGATATTGACCAGATTATGGGGCGAACGCAGCGCCGCTCGCTGCCCGCAGGCAAGGTACAACCGACGCATGCCCTGATCTTCGGCATTATCCTCGGCATCGGCTCCTTTATTATCCTGGACGCCTTCGTCAACCTGCTGAGCGCGGTCCTGGCGTTCTCGGCCATTCTCTTCTACGTCTTTGTCTATACGCTTGGATTGAAGCGCACTTCGGCGCAAAATATTGTGATTGGCGGTGCGGCGGGCGCGGTTCCGGTGCTGGTTGGCTGGGCGGCTGTCACTAATACGATTACGCTGCCCGCGATCTGGCTCTTTGCCATCATCTTCTACTGGACCCCGCCGCACTTCTGGGCGCTCTCGCTGCTGATCCAGAAAGACTATGAGAAGGCGCGTGTGCCTATGTTACCGGTGGTGATGGGCGAACGCGAGACGCGCAAGCAGATTTTGCTCTATTCGCTGCTGCTCCTGGCTGTTACCATGATGCTTTTCGTAATCCACACAATGGGCTACATCTACCTGATCTCAGCCTTGATCCTGGGCGGCATCCTGATCTACATGGCGATACGCCTGATGATCGATCAGACGAAAAGTTGGGCGCGCACCCTTTTCTGGTATTCGAACTGTTATCTCGCCGCTATCTTCGCGGTGATGGTTGTTGATCGGGTGATACGATGATGAACATAAACTGGCGTCTGGCTTCCCGGCTCTCTGTTGTTACCCTGGCGCTCCTGGTGGTGGCGCTGGTGACGCTGCTGCAACATAATCGCAGCAGCGTAGCAACCATACCTGGCAACACCGGCGCGAATAACACGAGCGCGTCCGATTTGCAGGGGACCGACCTGGGCGGCCTGCCTGCTCCAGATTTTCGCCTGACCGATCAGTTCGGCCAGCAGGTCGCGCTTTCACAATTCAAAGGGAAGCCGGTGGTGCTGACATTTTTATACACCAGTTGCCCCGATCAGTGCCCGCTGACCGCTGAGAAATTGCACACGGTGATGCAGAGCCTGGGGAGCGATGCGCGGAAGGTCGCGGTCATATCGGTCAGCACAGATCCCGCCCACGACACTATTGCGGCGGCGCTCGATTTCTCGCGCAAGCACAATATGCAGGATTACTGGCACTATCTCATAGGTACACACGATACCCTTTCACCCATCTGGAACGCCTATAACGTCTATGCGCAACCGCAGCAGCAAACGGTCAACCATAGCCTGGGCCTCTACGTGATTGACAAGCAGGGCAATGAGCGCGTCTTCATGGATAACGACTTCACGCCCGCCCAATTGACGGCAAATCTTGAGACGCTCTTGAAAGAATAAGCTGGAACAAGGGAAGGATGGCATTTTGATGGAAGAACAATTGCTTGACACCTGGAATATTCATAACCGAGTCAACCTGTACCTGCTCGATGCCATCCCTCCTGAAGCGTTGCCGGGCGTTGCCGCTTCGAAGGGGCGCAGCGTCGGCGCGATGTTCGCTCATATCCACAATGTGCGACTGATGTGGCTCAAATCAGCGGCTCCCGAACTACTCGAAGGGTTGGAGAAGATCGAAAACGAGCAGGCTACAGAGAAAACGCTGCTCCTGCACGCCCTTTCGCAATCGGGCGAAGCCATCGCTATCCTGCTCAGAAATGGTCTGGAGCACGGCAATAAAATCAAAGGCTTCAAGCCCCACGCCGTCGCCTTCCTGGGCTACCTGATCTCCCACGAATCCTATCATCGCGGCGAAATCTGTCTCGCCCTCACCCAATCCGGCCATCCTCTGGACAAAAAAATATCCTTCGGCCTCTGGGAATGGGGAGTGAGATAGCCATCAGAACACATGCAAGGCATTGCCCCAAATACACGAAGTGACAAAATGCCGACATTGCCGTAGCGACCCGCTTTAGCGCGTCCAATTTATTGCCGTCCTCTCGCCCAAATCATTTCATTCCACCGCAGGGCAAGCGCGAGGCCCCTACCACTCCGCCGAACATTGAAGGTTCCGTTCAGATTTTTTGAGACACGATGCAGTTGGGAAGACCGATAGGGCCTCGCGCTTGCCCTCGTGAAGGATAGACTTTTTATGGCGATGTAGTCTGAGCCAGTATCTCCTTCATACGCTCAGCCACTTGCTGTTGCACTTTGTAGAGGATATTGCCAAGCCTCAAGACATCCGCCTGTTCGGTTGACGTATCGGCAATGATCGAATTAAGAGTCGCATTGAGCACAGCCAGCGCCATCCCGCCGAGTTCTATGGTTGGGGAAGCCGCAATCTTATCAATCACGTCCCGGATATAACATGAGATATGCGGGCTATATGTACGAGAGAGGAGGAGGCGCGTCAGATGTAATGCTTCGTCCCTCTCAAGTTCAATTCTGGATAAGGCGACTTTAGGTATCGGCATGATCTCTCTCCGGCGCAATAAAGAGGACGCACTGAACATACTCATCCAGGAGTGTTGGCCTGTGAAACAATTTCCTCACGCAGAACTTCTCGCCGGATGGCAGCTTGACAGCATAATCTGGCAACGTATTGTTCCCTATAAACTCCTCCTCAGTTCCCTCTGGACACACCACCTTAAAATAAACAACGCCATCAATTGCCACAGGTTCCACGCTACAACCTGCTTTGTTGAGGTAATTAGTCGTTGTCGCAATTTCTTCTCGTGATCCAGGTCTATGACAGTAGTACTCCATTGTGACCTCCCCTTATAGCCGTTGACAAATGAGAATGACACTCGTATCGTTTTAGATACTTCTTTCGCCGTTAGAACTGTTCACAAAAGACTATACTTGACTTTTGCCTTTACGCAAATATGGCTTGAGCATTGCGATGGTTCAACCATCGGTCTTTCTTGCTAAAAAAGCTGTTTTCGCCTATACTATCTTCAGCAATTGATATGAACTCACTTCTATGGAGGGATGGAGAAGGGATATGTGCGCGGCTCAACTCTTATGGAAAGAACTAGGATTTCCCACATTTGATAGTGGCCCAGATGGGCTCCCTCGTCCAGGGCAAGTCATCCGATATTTTCGTCAGAAAAAGCTCAAGGAAAACGGAAAACCCTGGACACAGCGTGATTTAGCACAAGCCTTAGGCAAACGAGAGTTAGCCGTAAGGGAAATGGAGCTGCGAGACACTGGCTTAAATGATATTATCGTTCGGCGTTTCCTTGTTGAACTGTTTGCTATTCCGCCAAAACTCTTAGGACTAGCGACAGTGCCAGAGGGTCGCAATATAGAAGCTGGATCTGTAACATGGTGGGTCCAGCAAGGATTTCTAGCATTTGATACTGGACCAGATGGGTTTCCTCATCCGGGGCAGGTAATCCGACATTTTCGTCAGAAAAAGCTCAAAACTGATGGAAAACCCTGGACACAGCGTGATTTAGCCCAGGTTTTAGGCAAACAAGAACTCGCTGTAAGAGAGATGGAATTAAGGGATACAGGTTTGAACGATATTTCACGACGGTACTTCCTTGCCGAATTATTCGGTATTCCACCCACCTTACTAGGATTAGCAGAACTGCCACCGAGAAAGCCAGACTATGCCTTAGCCTCTACCACGAATAATATGAGCAGCGCAATTGATCTGGCATTCTATGAAGAGCAGTTGCATCGCTATTATAATACTCACCATCGGCGTGCATCATATGAACACTTATCGAATATCCAGAAAGCCATCGCATTCCTGTACCAAATGTTGCCTTTTTCTCATGAGAAAGAAACTTGGCGCCTTTTGAGTCGTTACCATATCCTAATTGCAAGCATTTTGCGCGATCAAAGCCTTTTCAGCGAGGCATTAGAGCATCTCAGCCGAGCTATTTATCTTACAAAGCATATTGGCGATGATGAGTTCCTGGCTGATGCACTCTATAGACAAGGATGGGTCTATATAGAGCAGCTAGAAGGACAAAAAGCGGCTCAGAGCTTTCTTGCTGCTGAGAAACTTCTCAAAAAGCTCCCTCCTTACATGGGAGGAGGTATCCTAATTGGTTTAGGTAGATCCCGCGCTATACAAACGCGAGATACTCTGGAACATTTGACAGCTCTCCATACTCTGGACAAGGCAGCAAACATCCTTCGCATACATCCCATCCCTGATGGGAATCAGCATTATCTAGAAATTGAGCTCGACCGCTATCATCTCGATAAAGCCGCGGCATTCCTGGATATCGGTTTCCCTCGTGAAGCACTACGAGAACTATCTTCTGTACATTCTTCTGGTAATAATCAACGCAGAGCAGCTTTGATCTCTGTGCTACAGGCTCAGGCATATTTTTCTTTGGGTAAATATGCAGAAGCATGCAGTATAGCAGAAGAGGCCCTCGGCATCATCCAACCAATTCATTCTGTGGTCAATTATGAGCGCCTGAAAACATTGTATAGTCAATTAAAATTGACGAACTTCGGAGATAATCCTGAAGTGGCACGTATAGGAGCCATAATCTATCAAACCCATGCGTACTGGAATGAAAAAAACGGAAGGAAGTTGAAATTATGAGCAGCATAGCTATTTGTGACTTTGATGGGGTCATCGCCGACAGTGCAGAACACGCAAAAATAGCGCAGGAACGAGCGAAAGCCTTTATGCTACAGCAAGATTCTAGCATCGATAGGGAGGCCGAAAGAAAGGTATTGAGCAGATTTTTCTATAGCGAACAAGGCTTTTTTGATAATAGGCTGATCGAATACGATCAACCGATGGTAGGATGTAGCGAAGCTCTCGCACACCTCTCAGAGAAATATGATAACGTTATTGTTTTGACGAGTCGCCCGCTTTCCATGCGTGAGGCAACGCTCCAATGGTTCACACGCTGGTGTCCAGGCTACGAGAATATCACATTTATTTTTAAGGATTCAGATGAGAACATCATGAAAACGGCAGTTTGGAAAGCGCGCATCGTGGCATCCTTTGCCGAGCGGTATCATACTATTCTTTTTATTGACGACGATAAAAGAAATAGAGAAGCTGTAGCGGCCATAGCTGCGAACCTGAATAACGTAACCATTTCCGTGAAATCCTGCTTCGAGGAGTGTTTTCTCAATGAAATGATATAAGTCAGGATTTTCTTGAAACAGTGAACCTGGAGGAACCCCTTGATAACATTCAAAAGATATAAAAAAGTGGCTCGTACTGTCGCTCGTCTGCTCACTGCTCAGGATTTCGAAGAGCGGCAGCATAATTTCTTTGCATGATTACGGTCATCGGTCCTCTTCCCAGCCATCGCCCTCCCCTTGTTTAACAATGGTGACCATCAAAGTCCACAATATGCGGCTAATTCCGCCTTTACTGGACAAATTGTTCGCATAATCTCATCAATTGCTTGCATTTGCTCGTCAATTTTAATCATTTTTTATCCTAAAAAGGGACATTTTCAGTTGACTGTTGGGGTTTTATGGGTTATTCTATAGAGTATGCAAGGTTTCAAAAACTACGCTATCGCCGTTTGCTTAATAACATATCACTATTTTTATAGCATTTTAACAGTCAATTGTGTTACATGGAAGAATCACAAACGTGGCGTGAACTGCTTGGTCAGGTGATCAGTGAGCCTTTTGAGCGGCAGAGGATTGCAGACGCGCTGGGTATTCATTCCGTTACGTTAACACGTTGGGTCGCCAACAAATCGAACCCGCGCCCTGAAAATCTGCGAGCTCTACTGAACGCCTTACCGAAATGTCGGCAACGACTTGCAGAACTGCTAAAAAAAGAATATCCAGACCTATCCAACTCCCTTCCTCAGGAAAAGATCAGGGAGGAAATCCCTGCTACTTTTTACAGTCGCGTCCTTAACGCTTATACCAGCATTCCCCCTTTCCTGCGTGGTTCGACGATCAGCGCATTGATTTTGCAACAGATGCTGGGACATCTCGATCCCGATCAGGCAGGCATGGCAATTTTCGTCGCGCAATGCGTTCCTCCCACCTCTAACCAGAAGATACGCAGCTTACGCCAAACCGTCGGGCGAGGGACAATGCCGTGGGAAAACCAGATGGATAGCCAGACGCAGTTCTTCGGCGCAGAGTCTCCTATAGGGCAGGCTCTGCTCCAGGGACATCCTGTCGTCGTACAGGATCACGAGATAGCGTTTGCGCTTTGCCCGCATCAGCCGCAAGCGCCGCTACTTTCCGCTCTCGTCTGGCCCGTCCTGCAATCCAGTTGCGCTATCGGCTGCCTCTGTATTATCTGCGCTCAGCCCACCCATTATTTGCAGGAACACCAACAGCTTATTAGTTCTTATGTAGACCTGATAGTGCTGGCATTTGAGCAACATGAGCTTTACGATCTAAGCGACATAGAACTGAGCCTGATGCCTCCTAATACGATACAGCAGCCACATCTAGCCCTTTTTTCACAGCATGTCACGCAATGCATGCTGCAATCTGCAAGAAATAAGCAGCCCCTGACGAGGCCACAGGCCGAGATGAGAGTCTGGCAGCAGTTCGAAGAAGAGTTCCTTAACCTCCCGTTCGATGAGAACCAATAGCCAGTTTCCCACAGCCTTGCTTGCACGAAACATAGATATTTGGTATGCTTACAGTACAAGGACGAAGACTGGCAATAAATGTCCTTGCATATTGTAGACCATTCTCGGAGGAGAGCGCGACCCTATGGAAACTTCTCTTCAAAGTGTCAATCTTACAGCGGACGATCTAGCTCGGTCCTTTGAACTAAATCAAGCGGCGGCGGAGGAAGAAGCGGCACATCACGTTCATCTACCAAATCCAAGCTTCTGGCCTCTTATTTTGAGCGTGGCTATTCTGGTAACGATGGCAGGTCTATTGTCCCTTCCCGATATTCCCTGGCTTTCAATCATCGGCACCCCGTTTATACTTGTTGGCATTATGGGCTGGGCCCTGGAGGATCCAATGGCACCCAAACAACATGAGGAACGCGAACGCCCTATCGCTATCATACCGGCAAATTCTGCGGCTGCGCAAGCTGTCTTACAGCGAGCTCGCGATGTGGCGGACCGTATAGTGACGGTCAGCAGCACAGAATATAGTGTTCATCCCGTCAAAGTCGAGATCGAGGACGACGGTATTATCCTGGCGCTCTATGGGAAAGTCGAGTTGGAAGCGCAACGGCAAAGACTGGAAGATGCCCTGCTCTCCATCCCCGGCGTCACCGGCATACGCAATTTTATTGTTGCCGAGGACACTATCCTGGAGACGGCCCATGCGCGCATCGAAAAATTGCAATCTCAGGGGAAGCTGGAAGGTGCGAGCAACATTTCTATCCTGGTCGAGAATTACATCCTGCACCTGTATGGTAACGTGCCAGGACCCGAAATGAAGCATATGCTGGAACGTGAGCTGCTGGGTATCCCCGGCGTCCGCGTAGTGGTAAACCACATCGGTTTGAACAAAGACATTCCCGGCAATCTGGGAAGAACCATCAACAAGATTGGCGGCTAACACTAAAGAACAGCAGAGGGGGCGCCTGTTGCGCCCCCTCTGCTGTTCTTTAGTATCGCTCCAGTTCCATCCGGCCCCTTGCCCCTACCAGCCTCCCTCTACTTTTTCCGCTTATCGCTTACGTAAAAAAGCCGGAATATCGATAACGTCGCCGGAAGGCGTATTGCGCCCACGCTGTAGTTCGGCACTGCGGTCCAGTCGGCGGATCTGGCGCTGTTGTCCAGCCGGTCGTTGCAACGGCTGGGCCTCTGGCTCAGGAACGGGAGGAGTGCGGTTCCCATCCTCCAGATCGTCCGAGTCTAGCTCATAGCTGTTCTCATCCACATCGCCGACCACCGGCATCGCATCACGAACAGGGGTAGAGGCGACCGCGTGCTGGCGCGCAGCGTCTGCTGCCAGCGGCGTTTGCACATCACGCGGCCCCATTGGCCCCGTTGAACGATTTGAGATGTTATTCATCGATGACGGCGTCACCGGAGGCGTATAGCTCTGTGGCTGCCCCGGACGCGCAAGCGGTGGAACGTTCCCCGAACCAGACGACATCTGGTAAAGCCTGCTTCTATCGTATTCCGGGCGTGACTGACCGTACTGGTGAACCGCCGGTGTCGAGCGTACAAGCCCGCCGCCATTGTCAAAGCCCGTGGCAATGACTGTGATCTTGACTTTGCCATCAAAGCCGGGGTCCTGGACTGCGCCGAAGATAATATTGGCCTCTGGATGGGCGGCCCGGCTGATGATATCGGCAGCTTCGTTGACCTCGAAGAGCGTCATGTCCATGCCGCCGGTGATATTGAACAGCACACCGCGCGCTCCGCTGATATCGATATCCAGCAGGGGGCTCGATATCGCCATCTGAGCGGCATCGGTGGCCCGCGTATCCCCGCTGGCCTCACCAATCGCCATCAGCGCCGAGCCTGCCGCCGACATAATCGTCTTCACATCGGCAAAATCCAGGTTGATCAGCCCGGGCACGGTGATCAGGTCACTAATACCCTGAATGCCCTGGCGCAGCACATCGTCGGCAAGCCTGAAAGCCTCCGAGAGCGGCGTGCGCTTGTCGGCCACCTGTAAAAGGCGGTCATTAGGCACGGTTATTAATGTATCAACATGCTGCTTGAGGTTGGCTGATCCCTCCTCGGCAGCCAACATACGCTTCTTGCCTTCGAAGGTGAAGGGTTTGGTCACAACGCCAACGGTCAGCGCACCCACCTCACGGGCAATCTGCGCCACTACCGGGCTGGCTCCCGTGCCTGTACCGCCGCCCATGCCTGCCGTGATAAAGACCATATCGGAGCCCTTGAGCGCCTCGTAAATCTCTTCGGCATTCTCCTCCGCGGCCTTGCAGCCAACGCTAGGATTGCCGCCTGCACCGAGACCACGAGTGAGTTTGTCACCGATACGGATACAATGCGGCGCCTCCGTCAGTAGCAATGCCTGGGCATCGGTGTTGATCGCGATGAACTCGATACCAACCATATTGGCCTGGATCATGCGATTAACCGCATTACTACCTCCGCCTCCGACACCGATCACACGGATCTGGGCGAAGCTTTCAAGTTGATGATTTCCTATTGGTAACATAGTTCGTGGCCTCCCTTTTGAGTCTCTCATCTGTAGAACGAACGACGCACGCTAATTGAACGCGTTGATATTCCAGTTACAGATAAGCGACACGTCTAAGGAATAAATGCACGCAACCAGCGCCCGAAGCGCGATAACATATCCAGCGAGCCTTCATCCTCCAGCTCCTCATCCTCGATCAGCATGGAGGTGTGGCGCAGGCCCCATAAAAGCAAGCCAACCGCCGTTGCATAGGCTGGTCGACTGATCGAATCGGCCAGGCCATGCAGGCCCAACGGAGAGCCGATGCGTGCAGGTAAGTCAAGAGTCTGTCCCGCAACATCCAGAATACCCGGCAGTTCCGCCGTCCCACCCGTCACCACGATACCGGCGGGCAATAACCCATCATAACCAGATCTTTTAATTTCGTCATGTACCATACTAAACAGCTCTTCCACACGCGCCTGGACGATCTCCGCCAACAGCTTACGTGGTACAAGATCATTGCAATCGGGCATGAACTGCGATAGGTCAATCATATCGTCTTCGTCAATAGTTGATGGATCACAGTGTCCATACGTGATTTTAAGTTCTTCGGCGACCCCCAGAGGGAGACGCAGGCCAATAGCGATGTCGCTGGTAATCAGATTGCCCCCGATAGGTAGGACAATGGTATGCCAGATCGCCCCATCGGCGAAGACCGCAACGTCGGTCGTGCCGCCGCCGATATCGACCAGCGCAACCCCCAGATCTGTCTCGCCATCAGCCAGCACCGCCTCGCTCGACGCCAGCGGCTCCAGCACGAGATCCTCAATCTCAACGCGCGCTTTATGCACACATTTAATTAAGTTATGGATTGCGGAAACTGCGCCCGTGATAATATGCGTCTCCACCTCAAGGCGGAAACCGGACATGCCAATAGGATTCTTGATCCCCTCCTGACCATCAACAACATAGCCCCGAGGGATGACATGAATCACTTCGCGGTTCGCAGGAATGGCAATCGCGCGCGCAACTTCGATGGCGCGACTGATATCATTCTGCACAATATCGCGATGGCTTGGCGAGATAGCGACAAAGCCCCGGCTATTCTCAGACTCGATATGGCTCCCGGCGATCCCTACATAGGCCGCTTCAATTTTCTTTCCTGATAGGCGTTCTGCACGATCTAGCGCCGCAGCAATGGAAGTGACTGTCTCTTCAATGTTCACCACCACCCCCCGGCGCAACCCCTGTGAAGGGCAGGTGCCAACGCCAACAATGTTCAGCTTCCCGTCGCGGTCCAATTCGCCAACCAGGACACAGATTTTTGTTGTTCCGACGTCGATGCCGACGATCACCCGCTCTTGCACGATAACGCTCCTATTGGGCGGTACACTTGTGAGACGCACTACAAACACGGTAGTAGAGCTCTATAATCGACCTGCTCATTTCCATTTGACATCTTCGACTTTGATGCCTATACTCCCTCTCAGGAGAGGCAGCAGAGCTCATAGCTGCCTCTCCTGAGAGGGTACTGAAATTACTGCTTTATGGTATACACCGGGCGCAGTCCATAGCGCAGGTCAATAGTAGCCAGATTGAGCTGCTGCTGCTTCGCCAGCGAAAGAATCTCGCGCAACTCAATCAGTTTGTTGTCCAGTGGATTGGCGTCATTTGCACCGCCCAGGTAGGCCACCCAGCCATCTGGACTTTCTACTCTATACGCACCCCTACTTCCCTGCCCCAGCGGCTGGCTGGCGATGCCAGCATACATTGTACCATCGTACTCCAGCTTAAACCCTGTAACGCCTGTGACCTGGGACAAATGGTCAAAGATCGCCCTGGTAAAAGCGATATCTGCCTGACTCAAGTGCATCCCTGGATGTAGCTGCACGCCAGCTTTGCCCTGATGTTGACCGGTGACATCGACCACCGTACCCAGACTACCAGCCCCGGCGGTCTCGTTTAGCGGCGCGATGAGCACTCCCTGACTATCGACGCTGTAAATCCCCTGGGGCGTCTGCCAGAGGATGACCGGTACCCGCTCCGCTACCGTTACCAGGAGCTGGTTAGGCCACTGCCTGCTGAGCGTAGCAGTAGCAACCAGCGGAGACGCTTCTATACGTTCTGTTAGCACAGCGACGTTGAGCAGAAAAATGTTCTGGCCCTGCATACCCATACTCTGAATCGTGTGAATGAGGGCGTCGTTATGCGTGCCTGCCACATTTACCTGCTCGATACGAAAGGCGCTGCTGGTCAGGGCGAAATTGGCGCCCAGCGCGAGCGCTACTGTGAGAGCGAAAATGCCCAGTAGCCGCCACCAGAAACTGCGCCGCTTCACCCGTTGCCCTATGCCTATGCGCTGTCCCCCACGCGGCCCCGCATATCCTGCACTCCCTCCGCTGCGCGCCGGTATTGGCGAACTGATATAATGCGATACATCACGCCGTATGGCCTTCATGCGCCCGCTGGACGCCCACGTCCCTGTCTGCACATATGTACGCGACGCTAACTTGACATATTTCTTCGGCTGCGCGCGAGCGCTACGGCGCTGGGCCTGGCGCTGGGCGAAGGTGTTCCACGCCATCGATGGATCGGATTGCGGTATTGTCACTACCCGTTGGAGAGTGCGTACAGGTTCGCGCTGCTCTTCATTACCGCGCTCCTGAGCTTCGTAGGGACCCGATTTATCGCGTCCTGTAGCTCCTCGATTCATCGTGGGAGCGTTGGAACGCGGCATTTCAAGATACTCTTTACCGCGTTCCTGAGCGAAGCTAGCTGTGCCAACAGCGTTGGAACGCGGCATTTCAAGATACTCTTTATTCAAAGAACGCGCCATAGCTGGCTCCTGCTGCTTATAGGCGTGCAAGGCCATCTGCTCACGTAGCTGTTTCTTCTCTGTCATGGCTATCTCCACTCTCCGCGTAGCTCAACTTCCAGCTCCAGATCCACTCCAAACTGTTCGTGTACGCGGTTATGTGCCTCCATAATGAGCGCTGCCACATCAGCGGCGCTCGCGCCTCCTACGTTCACAATAAAGTTGGCGTGACGCTCCGAAATTCGCGCCCTACCGCGAGTCAGCCCCTTTAGACCAGCCGCTTCGATCAATCTCCCGGAGTAATCTCCAGGGGGGTTTTTGAAGACAGACCCCGCGCTCTGCTGCGGTGGCTGCGTTCTTTTCCTATGCTGCTTATGGTCTTCAATGATCGCCCGTAATTTCCCCGGCTCCTCCCTGTGCAGATGCACTCCCACCTGCATCAGAACCTCTGGCGGTTCTATCAGCTTGTGAGGAGCTGCGAGCGGATACCCCTGCTCGTCAAACTGGATGCGCCGCTCGGCCCGAAATCTGCTATGACGATAGGCTAAATCGAGATCCGCGTGCTGATAACGCCGAGTTATAGGCGCTTCTCCTGCTTGCTCAGTGCAATGGCGCGCATCCACGACCTCTACCCATGCCAGCACCTCTCCTAGATTGCTGCCATGCGCTCCGGCGTTGCTGATGACGCCTCCGCCAAGCGTGCCCGGAATGCCTGGACCAAATTCTAATCCTCCCCAGCCTAGCGTTGCCAGCTCGTTTAACAGCCGGGGCCAGCTCACGCCCGCATCCGCAACCAGCAAGGCCGTGCCGTCTGCATGATCTTCGATGGTATAGCTATTCAAAGCTATACGCGCTACAATCCCGCGCACGCCTGCATCGGCAAACAACAGGTTCGTCCCATTGCCGACGACCAGCAAAGGCCAACGTTGATTAGCACAGAGCGTTACCAGGGCCATCAGGTCAGCCCGCGAATCGAGGGTGATCCACATGTCCGCCGGACCACCCACGCCAAAAGTACTATGGCGCGATAGCAGTTCATCACGGCGCACCCGCTCACCAAAACGTGAGCGCAATTCGCTATAGATTGTCTCAAGCTCAAATGTCATTGGTTGCCCTCGGTAAGCGCATTATTTCGCTGTATCAGCTCTTCGGTCACAGTATAGATATCGCCCGCACCCATGATCAGCACAACGTCGCCCGGTCGCAGTATCTCGCGTAACAATTGCGTTGTCTCCTTCACACTGCCGCCATGTAACACCTGCCCCTCGCCCCGCGCAAAATGCGGCTGCCGCGCCATTGCATTGACCAGATCGCGCGCATGCACCAGACCTGTATCCTGTTCGCGAGCAGGAAAAATATCAGCAATCACAGCTACGTCTGCCGCGTCGAATGCGTGCAAGAATTGTTCAAAAAACGTTTTTGTCCTGCTATACATATGTGGCTGGTAAACCGCGACCAGCCGTCGCTCTGGATAACGCTGACGCGTCGCCTCCAATGTGGCCGCGATAGCCGTTGGATGATGTGCATAATCATCCACCAGCACCAGATCAACCACGCGCGTCCCCAGGTGAAACGCTCCCTGGTGACGGATCTCAAAACGTCTCCTGATGCCGCCAAAGCCTTCCAACGTCTCTACAATGGTGTCCGCATCAACGCCGACGATATGCGCCGCCGTCAGAGCTGCCAGCGCATTCTGGATGTTATGCGCGCCCGGCAATTGCAAGCGAATCGCGCGCTCAGACGGAAACGCCCTTCTTCCCTGCGACTCCTGAACGTTCACTTGAAAGCTAGTTTCACCGCTCAGCCTGACATCGCGAGCCGCATACATCGCCCGTGGATCGCCTGCTGCCGAATAGGTCACAACCCTGCCGGACCAATCATGCAGCCGGGTACGCAATTCCAGACAACCTTGACTATCAGCGTTCAAGATGAGCGTCGGCGGCAACGGCCAGTTCCCCTGCATATCCATGCCACGAATAAAATGTTCAAATGCTCCCAGAAATGCCTCATAATCGGCAAAGAACTCCGGGTGCTCGAATTCTATCGAAGTTACTATTGCCAACCGGGGATGATAGTGCCAGAAATTGTGATTGAACTCGTCGGCCTCATTCACAAAGTACTGACCATGCCCCAGCCGGTAGTTCACGCCGAAGCGCGGCACTACTGCGCCAATCTCACAGAGCGGATCTAGCCCTGCGTCAACCAGCATTAGCGCCAGCATCGCGGTTGTCGTCCCCTTGCCATGCACCCCGCTCACAGAAAGCACACATTTCCCTCGCATCAATTCTCCCAGCAGTTCCTGCCAGGTCACAACGCGTATCCCGCGCTGCTGCGCCGCTAGCAGTTCTGGATTCTGCGGGTTGAGGGCGGGAACGGCAGGGCTGATTACCAGCGTTTCAGCGCTGCTCAGGTGATCCGCGCTATGACCGATCTGCACCGCAATTCCTGCGCGCTCCAACGCCCGCGTCGTTGCCGATGCCTGCCGGTCGCAGCCCGTAACCTCCTCCCCCATGATCTGTGCCATCTGCGCCACAGCCGAGATTCCCTGTCCACCTATACCCATAAAATGCAAACGTGACTGTTTCAAATGCTTCTAACCTCGTGCTTCGGTGTATTCATGGATAGCCCTGCTATCCCGACGATTGTTGCTACAATTGCCTGCGTTGCCTCCGGCTTCGCGAAATCTTTGACCGCCTCTACCATTGTTTGCAAGCAGGTAGAAGATGTTATAATAAACTTTACACGTTCTACCAGCAATTCAGGTTTCAGATCTGTATTACGAATCACTTCCGCCGCCTGTCTCTCCCCAAAGGTTGCCGCGTTGGCCTCCTGCGGAGAACTACCGATGGCGGGCGGCAACGGTACCAGAATGCTGGGCTTGCCCAGGACCGCCAGTTCGCTCAGCGTTGAAGCGCCAGAGCGACAGATGACCAGTTCCGCCGCCTGTAAAGCCAGCGGCATCTCCTCATCCATATAGGCAACCAGCCGGTAACGCTGTCGCAGCGACTCCTCCAGCCCTTTCATCGCGTTCGCCGCCTGCTCGCCCGTCTCGTCAAAGAGCCTGGGACCGCTGATCTGCAACACCTGGCAGGATTTGAGCAATTCAGGCAGAGCCTGACAGACCACCTGATTAAGGTGCCGCGCTCCCTGGCTGCCACCGGTGACCAGCAGAAGTGGCAGATCAGGCGCGAAGCCGAGCGTGATACGTGCTTGCTGCGCTGTGCTCTGCCGCACATCCAGAATCGGCTGCCGGATCGGATTGCCCAGTAATAAGCTTTTCCGCGAGGGAAAGTAGCGAAGCGAGTCTGCAAACGCGACCGAGATGCGCGTCGCCAGGGGTGCGATTAACCTGTTTGAGAGGTTAGGTGGCACATCCTGCTGATGCATCAACAACGGCACGCCATTGAGCCTCGCTGCCAATCCCGCCGGAACAGCCACATAACCCCCACTGGTAAACGCTACATTGGCATGAAATTTGCGTACGACTTCTATTGCCTGAACCATACCGATGGGTACACGCGCTACGCCCGCTACCGTTCGCCAGGAGACGAAGCGTTGCAGTTTGCCCGCTTTGATCGCCTCAAAACGGAACCCGGCAGCAGGAACAAGCCTTGTCTCTAAACCGTCATCGCTGCCGAGATAAAGAATATCGGCGTTGTACTCATCTCGTAAGCGCGCCGCCACCGCGAGAGCTGGATAAATGTGCCCTCCGGTGCCGCCGCCTGATATCAGGACTCGCATACACAACCTACGTACTTTGAAACCTTCTGTATACAGGGCAACCGCAAGGGATTGCCCCTACCAATACCTTCATCGTTGGGCTGGGCAACCGCAAGGGATTGCCCCTACAGAACGCGGAATCGAAGTAAGGGCAATTACCCTACACCTTCTTTTTCAACGTTTTCGTGCTTAAAGTTTTCGTAATAAAATCTCTTGAGAGAGCCGGAGTTTCCGGCTCCTGGATATAGCGCGAGATATTGAGCAACACCCCGACAGCCGCCAGCGAGATTACCAGGGAGGAACCCCCAAAGCTAATGAACGGCAGCGGCACCCCGGTGTACGGGATCGAGCCGGTGGTAGAGCCAATATTAATCACCACTTGCAATATCAGCCAGGTCGTAATACCGGT
Source organism: Ktedonobacteraceae bacterium (assembly GCA_035650355.1). GTDB lineage: Bacteria > Chloroflexota > Ktedonobacteria > Ktedonobacterales > Ktedonobacteraceae > DASRHT01. Next base: position 45,198 of record DASRHT010000114.1, on the reverse strand, counting down.
TGACAATAACGCCCCATAGACGTCCTGCGTACGCCGCGCCAGGCGGAAGCCGCGAAAGGCTAAAAACATAAACAGGATGACGATCAGGGCCGCGCCAATAAACCCCAATTCCTCGCCAATCACCGCAAAAATCGAGTCAATATATGGCAAAGGCAGGTATCCAGCTTTCTCGCGACTCTCCCCCAGTCCCAGACCCAACCAGCCACCCGATCCCAGCGCCAACAACGATTGATACAACTGTAAGTTGGTGCTTGTGATATGTTTAAACGGGTCCAGAAAATCCCAGCGAGCCGCGCGATAGCCTTTGAACGCCTGCGTCAGAAAAATCAAGCCGCCGCAGCCCATAGCCAGTAAAAACTGGATAATATTTGCTCCGGCTGTAAAGAACATGGCCGTCGCCAGGCCCGCGATAATGATCGCGGTCCCCATGTCGTTCTCCAGCATGACCAGCCCCAGGATTACGCCGACCAGGATCACAAACGGAGCCAGTCCGTAGAGAAATGTACCCACTTGATTCCCTTTGCGCGCCAACCAGTCCGCGATATACAGGGCCAGCACCAGTTTTGCCAGTTCGCTCGGCTGGAACGAGAAGAACGAGCCGAAGGCCAGCCAGCGCGATGCTCCATAGGCGCTCGTACCCACCAGCAAGACGACAACCAGCAAGGGCAGCACAATGATCAGCCCGAACAGCGAGACGCGACGCCAGTGCCGGTAATCGATGCGCATCGTCACCAGCATCACAGCCACGCCTATCAAGGCCCATAGCAACTGCTTTAGAAAAAAGTACGCCGGGTCCCCATAGTCGCGGGCCGCGATAAACGAGCTTGCGCTATAGACCATGACCAGGCCAATACAGAGCAGAGCCAGCACAGTCACTAGCAGCCAGGAATCGATCCGGCCCGCCACGCGCGGCAGGCGCATCTCCAATTCGGCCAGCTTCTTCTGCTCCTCCTCGCTGATAGCCTCGACAGGCAGGGGCGATGGAGCGGCCACACGACTACGCCAACCGGCGGTCAGGCCCGTACGCGCTCGCACTCTATTGCTCAGAGGCTTCAAGCTCTTTCTGGGCACGGCGGGCCGCACCAGCGTATCTTCCACAGCGAAACTCACTCTACTGGTCCCGATGTTACGTCGCCGGACCATAGTTTGGTTCGCGTTACGCTCGCTTTGCCTGCCTCCTCGCGACTGGCGCTCGACCGCTTCTAGCGCGGGAGAACGCACAATTGGCGGGAGTTGATCCTGCCGTCGTCCTTTTTTCACCGGTTTCGCATCCTCATAAGTGCTGATTTAAATTATTCCTGGCCGGTAAAACCTGCCTCTATAATTAGTCCCTGGCAGCGACAAGTCCTACACACGGGTTGGAGGGTCCTGCCCATTCTGGCGGCCATCCGCCTGCTCCCGCATGATCTGGAGCGCCTCTTCAACATCCTGATCGCTTATCTGCAGGTGCATTTCTTGCAGATCAATAATTTCGACTCCATGCTCACGCAGCAACTCCCGCCAGGGATCGCTCTCAAGTACCGGTATTCCCATCTCCCCAGGAGTGGCTGGATTATTGACACGACCACCCAGGAGTTCCTGCCAGACCGGGCTTAACTCGGATTGAGCTGGCCGAGGCTCCTTTCCCTTCTCTTCTTGCATCACATACCTCTTATCAAATGTTTTCCTTGAGTATCAAGGCTGATCGGGCGCAATACTATAATGCCACATCAACTGTTGCGCGATGGTCTTCCAGAGAGGCGCGGCAGCAGTTGAGCCAAAAATGGACTGTGGCCTATCTATCTTCACCAGGATGACAAACTGGGGATTCGATGCCGGAAGGAAACCGGCAACGGATGCCTCTGTCTGATCATCCGAGATTCCCTGGGTTGTCGCTGTCCCCGTTTTGGCGGCAATGCTGTAGCCCGGAAAGACCGCAGGCCTGGCATCGCCGTCAACTGCCGCGTATACCAGCATTCCTACCAGTTGATGCGCAGCTTGCTCGCTGATCACCCTGCGCTCGACCGTCGGCTGGATGCTGGTCACATGGCCGTTATCATTAATGCCTGCCACCACATAGGGCTGCATCATCACACCTCCGTTGGCAATGGCCTGATACGCCATCGCCACCTGAAGCGGCGTTGCCACAATTGCCTGTCCAAAGGCCTGTCGGGTTAAATCCGTGGGCGACCAGCCCGCGGACTGATTGGTACGGTAGTTTCCTGCCGACTCAGGATCGGCGATATTGGTTCGTTGCCCAAAGCCAAAACGCGCCAGGTACGGATAATAACGCTCCGGTCCCAGAATCGTATGGGCAACGATGGCCGCGCCAACATTGGCGGAATGCTCCAGCACCTGGGTCATTGTCTCGGTCCCATAGCCTTTGTTATCCCAGTTCGTTACCAGGCTAGCGTCATTAAAGGTGACGTAGCCGGGGTCCTGAATGGCGGTATTCGGCGTAATCAACCCCTGATCCAGGGCTGCCGCCATTGTTACCGCCTTCATTGTCGAGCCAGGCTCATAATCGCAATACAGGGCCGGACTGAAGTACACATCTTCTCTCCCCAGACATCCCTTCTGACTGGCATAGTTGCCGTATTGGTTCGGATCGAAGGTCGGCGCGCCCGCCATCGCGACTATCGCGCCGGTATGCACATTCACCACAACGACCGTGCCGCTCTGAGCGCCCTGCGCCTTCACCGTGTCGGCCAGAGCCGTCTGCACCAGATACTGGATAGAACTATCAATGGTCAGCGTGATATCCGCTCCAGGGATGGCTTGCTGGCCCGAACTGGCGCCGACGGTCAAAGGGTTACCGTTCAAATCAGTCTCGGCGGTGAAGCTGCCAGGCTTGCCCGCCAAAAGCGTATTGTACTTTCCTTCAATGCCATATACTCCCTGACCATCCTGCACGTAGCCCAGAACCTGCGCTGCCAGCTCGCCTCCTGGGTAGATGCGCCAGGTGCGCGGCTCAAGAAAGATATCCGGCAAGTGCATCTCACGCAATTGCTGGCTCTGAGACGGATCTATTGGCCCGGCGATCCGTACAGCGGCCCTGCCAGAGGTAAAATCTTTTATCAGTTCATCCTCACCGACATCGGGCAAAATCTGGTGCAGCGCATGCGCCTGCCGTTGCAGATCCGCCTGAAAACTATCGCTATCGGGATGATCTACCCCAAACTGGATTGGCTCAATATATACATCGTCGCGCACAACGTTGGTCGCCAGAATATGACCCTGCACGTCATAAATCAGCCCTCTAGGTGCATTCAAGATCTGGTTTTGGATATGCTCGGCATCGGCCATTTGCGCCAGGTGATAACCGCTCTGCGATTGCAGCACCTGCCAGTAATACAGCCTTCCCAATAATCCAAGCATGGCGATACATACCAGCAAGAAGATAACCATTTGCCGATTGCGCGCACGTTTTAGCTCCGCGCTCATCTATTTACCTCCTTTAGCTCATATGTACACTATGTACCGTATTGCCCTCAGATTTTCAGGGCTGAATATGACTATTATCTTGAATGGGTCGAAGATTGGGCACGGGCACCACCTGCACCAGCCTGGGTTCAGCCGGGACCAATCCGAGTTTCTTGGCATTGTCCGCGATATAAGCAGGAGATTGCTCCTGGGCAATGATATCCATCAAATCCTGGTTCTGTCGCTGCAACGTTGCCTGCTGAGCATGAATATCTTGCAACTGCTGATTGGCGGATACTGCCTGACCGAGCTGGCTCAGGTAGAGCACGGCCATGAGTGCGATCAGCAGCACGCTGGTGATACACAACGCGACCGGCCCCATGTGAAAGAACAATGGGTACATCCGCCGTCTTTTCGCGACCATCATTGGTTTCAGCAAGCTCATATCGGAAGCGCCGATGCGATCTTTCAGGTTATTCATGCGACTGTTCCTTACCAGTTAGTGGGCAACCAGTTACAACCAGACCGAACGATGATGGACCTATAGCCATATCCTCCTACATTTCCACTTGACATTTTCGGACTCGATGGTAGACTTTCCCTCAAGAGAGGCGGCGGGAGCTGGTAGTTCTCACGAGCCGCTTGAGGATACTGAAATACACATGACGCGCTACGCTCCAACGATTATTTCAGCCGCCCGCAGCCTGGCGCTGCGAGCGCGAGGGTTATGCTCAATCTCCTGAGTGGTCGGCATCACCGGCTTGCGCGTCAGTAGCCGCAAGCTCGCTTTATGACCACAGATGCATACAGGAGTACGTGGAGGGCAGAGGCAATCGGTGGCCTCACGCCGCATAAACTCTTTGACTATGCGATCTTCCAGAGAATGGAAGGAGATAATCACCATTCTTCCCGCACCACCTCTCAGCACCTCCAATATCTGAGGCAGGGCCGCTTCCAGGTGCTCCAGTTCATGGTTGACAGCGATGCGCAGTGCTTGAAACACACGCGTTGCCGGATGGATCGCCCCGGGCTTGTATGGAACTCCTGCTGCCGCCAGCTTTGCCAGTTGTGAAGTGTGCATAATCGCCTCCCTGGCACGCTCACGCACGATACGCCTTGCGATCTGCCGCGAGCGCGTCTCCTCACCATAACGCCAGAAAATATCGGCCAGTTCCTGTTCGTCGGCACTATTGACCAGATCCGCCGCCGAGACTGCCAGCGACTGATCGAAACGCATATCCAGAGGACCAGCGGCGCTAAAGGAGAACCCGCGCTGTGGATCTTCCATCTGATCAGATGAAAAGCCCAGATCAAGCAGGACCCCCTGGACCGCGACAAAACCCGCCTCAGCGCCGATGCGAGCCAGTTCAGCGAAGTTGCCGTGCGCCAGTACCAGCCGCCCATCGTTCAGAGCAGTCGAGAGTCGCGTCCTCACCCGCGCCAGCGCCTGAGCATCGGCATCGATTCCCAGCATCTTCCCATCAGGGGCCGAACGCTCAAGGATTGCGGCGGTATGCCCTCCTCCTCCAAGTGTGCCATCGATATAATGACCCCCCGGCCCGGGTTGAAGAAATTTCAAAACCTCATCCAGCATTACTGGAACATGCAGCGTATGTTCGATGTTCATCAGAAAAATTTAATCTAGCGTATTCACCTGAATATTTATTAGAAGGGAATCCTGCCCCCCTCAGCATCCAGTCGTTCCTGATACGTCTGCCAGGCGGTACGATCCCAGATTTCAAAATGATCGCGCACACCCGCTATGGTCACTTCATTTTCTAAATTTGCATATGTCCGCAATTTCGCGGGGATAACAATCCTTCCCTGTCCGTCCAGTTCAATCTCGCTGGCACTGGGATACACTCTCCGCTCAAAATCCCGTAATTCATCACTTGACATGCCAGCCACCAGATCTCGCGATTTCTCCTCCCAGCGGTCCATCGTATACACCGATAAACAGGCTCCCATGCCCTTGCTAATTACCGCGCCACGATCCATCTGGGCGCGAAATTTTGCCGGGATGGCCATGCGCCCTTTTGCGTCAATCGTGTGTTCGTATTCACCAAGAAACATAACAGCCGTGCCCTCTCAATTGTTGAGTCCCTCTGGTTTCCCCTGTGAAGCCTCTCCAGACGATCTCCCTTTTCCTGGTCAGCTTCACCTATTCTCCCCCTTCCCCATCCTATCTCACCAAAATTCCCCACTTTTCCCCACTTCATTGTAACACTTCTTCGGCATTTAAGGAAAGAGTATTATCCACCAATTTTTTGCAGTTCGGTGGATAACTTGTGGATAACTTTGAAATTTGAGAGTAACATCTATGCAGTAAGAATTTTACGGGTATAATGTTTTTCTGAGGCGAACTTTTCGTTATTTCGAGATTAGTCGATATTTGACATTGGCCCAGATGAGACCTTACAATCAAAACACCAGCATTTTACATCATGGACAGGGGCAAAACCCGTCCATTGTAAAATAGCGCGTTACAGCATATAAAGGATAAGCCCAGATCATGCAACAAACTCCGCAAGGCAACTCGCAGAAACACCTTGAGCCATTACCCGAAGCCCGTGAGGTCGCTTCTCATATCTGGAAGATCGTCGTCCCCATTCCGTTCCCTTTACGCACAGTCAATATGTATGCGCTGGTCGGCGAAGATGGCTGGGCCTTGATTGATGCCGGTATGGGCACACCTGATGCTCGCACCGCTTTTGCCGCCGGGCTGGAGCGCATCAACCTGAGCCTCAACAAACTGAAAGCGATTGTCCTTACTCACCATCACCCCGACCACATCGGCCTCTCCGGCGAACTCCAGGAGCAGACCGGAGCCGCCGTGTATATGCACCCCATCGACGAGGCTGCCATCCAGCACATCTGGTCGGGCGCTCTGCCCCAGCGATTTGGCCGCGTCTCACACTTCTTCGCGCAGCATGGCTTACCACGCACTGAACTCTGGGTCTCCAGAGAGGACCCCAACGTGATGCGCCACATCCTGCGTATCCCGCCTCACGAAACCATCACCCTGGTTGAAGATGGCGACTGCATCGACCTGCTTGGCGAACAATACCGCGTGCTCTGGACGCCAGGGCACTCGGATGGGCAAATTTGCCTTTTCCGCGAAAAAGATGGCGTTTTCCTTGCTGCCGATCATGTCCTGCCACGCATCACGCCCAACATCGGCCTCTATTCAGAGACGGAGCGCCCCAATCCTCTAGAGGATTACCTGCAATCGCTGGCAAAAGTGGCTCAATTGCCTGCTCGCACCGTTCTCCCTGGTCATGGCGAACCGTTTTTTGACCTTGCCGGGCGCTGCGCCGAAATCGTGGCACATCACGAGGAGCGCCTGATGCAAATTCTGACCCTGATCGATGAACGTCCCCAAAATGCTTATCAAGTGACCGAGCAAGTTTTCGGACATCGATTAAGAAACGACGAAGCTCGACGAATGGCAGTCGCAGAGGTACTATCGCACCTCGAATACCTCCGCTATAAGGGACAGGTTGAACAATTTCACACCAAAGATGAACTTATTCTATACTCAGTAGTGTGACTAAAAACGGGTTTCCGCCCCTTACAGGTAACAGGTTTGCTTCCGCCTGTCAAGCCAGTTTTTCAATGAGACGATAGGGCTAAACTGGCTCCTGGAGCGGCTCCATTTATTGTGCTACCTCTCCGTGCGGAATTGCATGCTTGTATTTCTCAAATCCGCGTGCTATACTCCTAAACGGCAGTGAGGTTGCAATGCCGCTCTACAGGCCCAACAATAGAGAAACATTGGGACGAAAAGCGACGTGTGTTGATTGTTGCTAAGGAGGATTCATATCCATGGCGGAAAAAAAGACTGGCCAAGCAGCCACATCTCAAACAGCGTCTAATACTATTGGTCGGCAGGAGCTTTCCAGGCGCATTGCCAAGCAGGCGAAACTCTCCCAGAAGCAGGCTGGCGAAGTTCTGGAAGCGACGCTCGACACTATCCGCGAGGCCCTGCAAAATGGCGACGAAGTACGTCTGGTAGGCTTTGGCTCCTTTAAAGTGCGCAAGAGTGCAGCTCGCAAAGGCGTCAATCCTCGCGACCGCAAACCCATCGAAGTACCCGCGAAGGAGCGAGTGCGCTTTACCCCCGGCAAGGAACTCTCGGAGGCCGTTCTTAAAAAGTAAGTTGTAGTCAACGCTCGCTGCCAAAAACTTAACATAGCCCCTGTAAGCAAACGATGGAACGCGACTGTTCCAATGGAGCATATCCCCCAAAGGTACCCTTCAGTGCTTACAAGGGGCTATGTTCGATGTTTGCGCATATGCGCATTTACCAACCAGCACCCCTCCAATACAAGTTATCACCTTGTAACTCAGTGGAAACTATAGCATGCTACCTTGAGATGGGGTAAAATAGACAATAATAGAAAGACACAACGACGTGTACCGTGAACGACCCCGACACTATACAGCGCTGTATACCAGGGAGGGTAGAGATTTGCAAGCATTCATATGTAAGGGGGACCTATGGCGATCAGCAACGCGACGCTAGCCGGGTTGACTCGAACACAGTTGGTAGAGATGCATTACATGATGGCGCTCCTGCGCCGTTTCGAAGAGAAGAGCGCGGAAGAGTACACGCGCGGCAAAATTGGCGGCTTTATGCACCTGTACATAGGACAGGAGGCCGTAGGGGTGGGCAGCATCGCCGCTCTGCGTCCCACCGATAAGATTATGTGCAGCTACCGGGAACACGGGCATGCGCTGGCAAAAGGGATGGACCCTGGCGCGGTGATGGCTGAGTTATTTGGTAAAATTACCGGTTGCAGCAAAGGTAAAGGCGGCTCCATGCATATGTGGAGCAATGAGTTAGGCTTACTCGGCGGCAATGGCATCGTGGGAGCGCAGCTTCCCATCGCGGCAGGCGTCGCTTTCGCGGCCCAGTACAACAATGAAGATATGGTGATGGTGTGCTATTTTGGCGACGGCGCGGTCGATGAGGGAGCATTTCATGAATCGCTCAACCTGGCCTCGCTCTGGAAATTGCCCATCGTCTTTATCTGCGAAAATAACCAGTATTCCATGGGCATGGCGGTCGAGAAAGCCTGGGCGGTCGATAGCCTGATCCCGCGCGCCGCCGCTCACAATGTCCCCGGAGAACAAGTGGATGGCATGCAGGTGATCGCCGTTTACGAGGCAACGCGCCGCGCGGTCGAGCGCGCCCGCAACGGGGAAGGCCCGACGCTCCTGGAGGTCAAAACGTACCGCTTCCGTGGGCACTCGATGACCGACCCGGCCTATTATCGCACCCGCGAAGAAGAACAGGAGTGGCGTCATACGCGCGATCCCATTGGCATCTTCGAGCGCTTGCTGCTGGAACATAACGTGGCTACGCAGTCCGAATTCGATGAAAATGATGCCAGAGCGATCCAGGTATCCGAGGATGCCGCCGAGTTCGCGGCCAACAGCCCCGATCCCTCGCTGGATGAGCTTTACACCGATGTCATGGTCGATAACTCTACCGCCCTCGCTTATCGTTACGAGAGGAAGTAAAGATTTATGCGCACAATAACGTACCGTGAGGCGCTGCGAGAGGCGATCCGCGATGAAATGAGACGCGATGAGCGCGTTTTTATCCTGGGCGAAGATATCGCGGGCTACGGCGGAACCTACGCCGTGACCAAAGGACTGATCGATGAGTTCGGCGAAAAGCGCGTACGCGATACTCCCCTGGCGGAAGAAGTGATTACCGGTCTGGCCATCGGCTCTGCTCTCCAGGGCCTGCGACCAATCCTCGAAATCATGACGATTAATTTTAGCCTGCTCGCCAGCGACCTGATTGTGAATAGCGCCGCCAAGTTTCGCTATATGTTCGGCGGCCAGCCAGAGATTCCCCTGGTGATCCGCACGCCCGGCGGCGGCGGCGCACAACGCGGCGCACAGCACTCGCAGATGTTCGAGTCCTGGTATGCCCACATTCCCGGTCTGAAAGTGGTGATGCCCGCGACCCCATACGATGTCAAAGGCATGCTCAAATCGGCGGTGCGTGATCCCGATCCGGTGCTGTTCATCGAGCACGAGCTGCTCTACAATGTGAAGGGCGAGGTGCCGGAAGAGGATGTTGAATATACCGTGCCGCTCAATCGAGGCGATGTGAAACGCGCCGGTCAAGATATCACCATCGTGACGTTCTCACGCATGCTCCACGTCACCTTGCAGGCTGCTGAAGATCTCGCCAAAGAGGGCATTGAGGCCGAAGTCATCGACCTGAGAAGCGTCCGTCCCATCGATATTGATCTGATTGTTGACTCGGTGAAAAAGACCAACAGGGTAGTTATCGCTGAAGAGGGCTGGAAATACTACGGGACCGGTCAGGGGCTGGCCGCGCTGATTTACGAAAACGCCTTCGATTACATGGATGCTCCCATTCAACATGTTACCGGCGCTGATGTCCCGATGCCCTATTCCAAAGTGCTGGAGCGAGCCGCGTTGCCTAAGAAGGAAGATATTATCGAAGCGGTGAAAAGAATTGTACCTGCGGCCCTCGCGCGCCGCTAGCGAGTTAAGATAAATGAAAACAGTAGAGATGCCCAAGATGGGCGATACAATGGAAGAGGGCAAGATCCTGCGCTGGCTCAAAAAAGAGGGAGAGCCGGTCAAAAGAGGTGAGCCCCTCGCAGAAGTTGAGACGGATAAGGTCAATATCGAGATTGAAGCCTTCACCAGCGGCGTGCTGCGCAAGATCCTTGTTCCCGAGGGCAACTCGGCCCCCATTGGCTCAAGCATCGCGCTGGTCGGCTCCGCCGACGAACCATTGCCGGAAAGTGTAGATGGTCCAGGACAGGTCGGCTCCATTGCAGGCACGAAGCCCGTTGGCAATCAGGGGGTGGACGAGAAGAGCGATTTACGGCCCTCTGTCTCCCCAACCGGCGGCTCTCCTTCGATCAGCACTGCAACTAGTGCCACTGCCGCTCCACCATCACTGCACAGCACACAAACAGCTTCCGACCGCGGGCGCATCTTTATTTCGCCGGTCGCCCGCCGCCTGGCTGAGGAATACCATATCGACTATGCACAACTGCGTGGCACCGGACCCAATGGGCGCATCATCAAACTGGATATCGAAGCCGCGATCACAACGCAGCAACAAACTGCGCCGACCGCTCCCGAGGCGCTGCCAATCTCCGCAGCTTACGCCGAGCCGGAGCCGGTGGCAACAGCCGAGGCGGGAGACGTGCTCGAAATTCCGCTGACGACAATGCGACGCACCATTGCTCGACGGCTGACGCAAAGCATGCAAACCGCGCCCCACTTCTATGTCACCAGCGTGATTGATACGGGCAAGCTCGCACAGTTGCGCCAGCAGATCAATGAATACGCGGCTAACGCTCCCACTCCAGTCAAAGTGAGCTTCAATGACCTGATCGTCAAAGCCGTCGCCCAGGCGCTGTTACGCCTGCCAGAGGTGAATGTCTCTTTTGCCGAGGACCGCATCTTGCAGAAAAAACAGATCCATATTGGGGTCGCGGTGGCGTTGGAGCAGGGATTGATTGTACCGGTGGTACACCATGCCGATAAACTCGGTATTCTCGACCTGGCACGCGAAACACAGCGCCTGGCCGAGGCAGCACGCACCGGCAAGCTGCGCCCGGAAGATCTGAGCGGCGGCACCTTTACCGTCAGCAATCTTGGCATGTTCGATGTCGACAGCTTTACCGCCGTTATCAATCCGCCCGAGTCCGCCATCCTTGCCGTAGGCTCTATCACCCCTACGCCGGTGGTGGAGGATGGTCAGGTTGTTGTGCGGGATCGCATGAAAGTCACGCTCTCTTCCGATCACAGGGCCATTGATGGCGCGATAGCCGCTCGCTTCTTGCAACAGCTCAAGCGGCTGCTAGAAGAGCCTTTTGGCTTACTACTTTAAAAAAATGGACACGTTTATGTTGACTCATACTATCAACGGCGTCACGCTTGCGCTGCTACGCGGCAATATTGTCGAAGTGCAGGCGGACGCCATTGTAAACGCGGCGAACTCTGCTCTGGCGGGCGGAGGCGGAGTCGATGGCGCTATTCATCGCGCCGGCGGCCCGACGATCATGGAGGAATGCCGTAAGCTTGGCGGCTGCCCAACCGGCAGCGCGGTAGCCACTGCTGCTGGCTCACTCAAGGCGCGGTACGTCTATCACGCCGTCGGCCCCATCTACGGCCATCACGGCGAGGAAGAGCGGCTGCTAGCCAGCGCATACCAGACCTGCCTTGATCTGGCGGAACAACACCAGATCAAGAGTATTGCCTTTCCATCGCTCAGCACAGGCGCTTTCGGCTATCCGGTGACGCTGGCCGCGCCAATCGCGCTGGCGACGGTCATCGACCATATCAAAAAGCCAACCAGCTTGCAACAGGTCATGTTCGTGCTGTTCGATGGCAAGACCTATGCCGCCTATAAGCAAGCATTAACGAAGCTCTTGGCCCGATAGACTGCATGTTTGTAGCAGCCTGAATAATCTCAATCTGCATATGCTAGTTACTTGAAATTACAGTCAAATGTCATCGATACGATTGCTGATTCTGGGCGTTTTGCTCCACAAGCAACCCATTCATGGCTACGATATTCGCCGCGAACTGGAACAATGGGGAGCCGATAAATGGGCCACCATTGGGTACGGTTCGATTTACTCCGCCCTGGGCAAAATGGCGGAAGAGGAACTGGTGGAGGCAATCAACGCTGAAGCTGACGACGGTCATGTCAGCAGAACCGAATACATCATTACGGAACGTGGCAGGGCCGAGTTTGAGCGCCTGCTGCGTCAATTCTGGTGGGAACTTAAACCAACAATAGATCCTTTTCAGATTGCCTTAACGTTCATGGACAAGCTCTCGCCCGTGGAATTGCAGGATGCCCTGCGTCACCGCGCCGATCAGCTCTGCACTTCCAGAACGACGCTTCAGCATATCATCCCTCAACAAAACAACCAGCCACGCCACATTGCCGAAGGCATGCGCTTGATGCAAGCGCATATCGAAACCGAGCTACGCTGGATCGATGAGATTCTTTACAAGATCGAGCAAGGAGAGTTACCATAATCTTCCTATACGCAGCCAATCAGGCTAAGCATCTTGACAAGTATTCAAATTTGAATAACAATTAAGATTAGGGATCAGATTAATAAGGATCGGATTGAGATATTTCAAGGAATGGGCAATTATGAAACAGCATCTAAAAACAGAAAAAGAGATCGCGCAGATGAGAGAGGCTGGTCTGCTCGTCTGGGGAGCGCACCAGGCGGCGACCGAGCTTGTGAAACCCGGGGTGACCACTGCTGAGATAGACGCAGCCGTCGAAAAATACATCATGGACCATCATGCTACCCCTCTTTTCAAAGGCGTTCCCGGCAAAGTGCCTTTCCCCGCTTCCGCCTGTATTTCCGTCAATGAGCAGCTAGTACATGGCATTCCCGGGCCTCGCAGCCTGCGGGAAGGGGATATTATCAGCATTGATATCGGCGTCAGACTCAACGGGTGGTGTGGCGACGCCGCAGTGACGCACGCGGTCGGCAAGATCAATCCCAAAGTGCAGCGCCTGCTGGACATCACCGAGGGGACATTAAAGCTGGCAATCGAGATGATCCCCCGCTCTCGCCTCTGGAGCCAGGTAGCGAAAGAGATGGAGCAATACGTCAAAGATGCCGGATTTTCCGTGGTTGAAGGACTGGTAGGGCACAGCATTGGGCGCGAAATGTGGGAAGGCTTGCAGGTCCCCAACTACCTTACGCGCCAGTTTGAGACGCTGGGCGATTTTGAGCTGAAGCCCGGGCTTGTCATTGCGGTTGAGCCAATGGTCAACATGGGTTCAAAAAAGGTCAAAGTCCTTTCCGATCACTGGACTATCGCCACCCAGGACGGCCTGCCCAGCGCCCACTTTGAGCACACGCTCGCCATCACCAAAAAAGGCGTCCAGGTGCTAACCGCCGGCCCGGACGGCAAAGCGTGGGCGGTTCGTGATTAGTTGTAACAGGCTTATCAGGGAACAGAAGCATTTTGTTCCCTGATTACGCTGCCGTCGGCACATATGCCCGCTCTACCACCTCTTAATACTCCTGCACAAGACACTCCATCGCCTCATCAATCATTGCACATGCACGTTGCACCTTCAGGTCCGCCAAGAGACACTCTGGGACAATTTAAATCAACAAGATACTATCCCCCAAAAGGGTTGTTTGTGCCCCTACTCAACAGTAGCACGTTGTAGTTAGTGAACAATTAAGCGAAGGCTAAGGAGTAGTTAAAAACCAACTCGATCATATGCCATATATCCTATTTGGCGCTAGGAGAGCCGAGAATATCGTGAAGATTGACTCAACCATGCGTTATATTTAATCAAAGACGACTTTTTTGTATTTTTATTCATCAATGGTCAGAAAAAGTGGAGATCCTTAGCCGGGTGGATAGGAGTGGGCAATAACGCAAGAAGAAAGAACTCGGTTCTTAAAAATGATCAGAGAGTTGTAGGAAGCAGGTAAAGCCAGGTGAAAAATCAATTTGTACGAATGCAGCCCGATCAGGGGCAGAGACCTCCGCAGGCAACGCCGCCAAACGAGTGGCCACCAACAGAGGTGCAACTAGACGAGATTCCCACGCAGCAGGTTCCGGCAGCACCCACATCTACAACCCCCTATCCGCCTAAAGCGATGGGAAAAGGGCTTTTATCAAGCTGGAAAGCCCAGAATATGCAGTTTCCCCAGACGGAGGAAACCCCGGCAACGCCACGCCCACCATATGGCCCTCCTGGTCGGCAACAAGCTGGCTATCATCCTTCGACCAGCCCGCTCACCCCCGGCAACTATCAGAGCCAGAAAGCGGCACCAGCACAGATGTCCCCGTATCAGGCAGGATCAAGTGCTTATCCCTTCTCAGGCTCGCAGGCAGGGACGCTTTCCCCGCTCCCACAATCTCCTGCTCATGGACAGCCCGGCCCAATGGGACCCGCAAGTTTTCAAGCAGGCGCAAGTTATCCAAACGGTTTCAGCTATCCAGGTCAAATCGGCGGCCCGAATACTCCCGGCATCAATGGTATGCCGCCGGTAATGACGCCACCACCATCTATACAAACGCCCTCTGGCAAAAGGCGCAAAAAGCGCCGCTTCCCAATCTGGGCGCGTGTAGTCGCTGCTGTTCTGCTTGTTCTGATTAGCGGCGGCAGCGCGTTGGCCTGGTACTATCAAGCCAACTTTGCCAACCCGGTCAGCAATATTACGGGCCAGCAGGTCGTACATTTTAATAAAGAAGGCAATACCGTCGCCCAGGCTCCTGCGACCAATACGGATATTTTGAGCGGCAAACGCATTAACATTCTGCTGCTGGGCAGCGATACCGATGGCAAAAACGCCGCACCTCTAGCCCAGACGGATATCGTTGTCACCATTGATCCGCAGACAAAGTATGTGGGCATGCTCTCCATTCCGCGTGATTTACAGGTGAATATTCCCGGCTCGGCCCCAAACAAGCTCGATGCGGCCTTCGCCCTGGGCTGGGCCTATCTTCATCAAGGACCAACGCCGTTTTCCAACGCGGCAGGATTGAGCATTGAAACGATCCAGGAAAATTTTGGCATCCCTATCGACTATTACGCCTGGGTGGGCCTTGACGGCTTTGTCAAAGTTATTGACACCGCCGATGGCGTCGATATCGATGCTATCCATCCGATGGTGGACGATGTCTATCCAGATGACGTTAGCAATCAGTCGAATAATGCTTATGCTTACAGACGCCTGTACATCGCTCCCGGCCCTCAACATATGAATGGACAGCAAGCTCTGCAATATGTACGTACACGCCATTCCGACCTCGTCGGCGACTTCGGTCGTTCAGCTCGCCAGCAGCAGATTCTGTCTCAGTTGAAGACCAAACTCGCCACGCCGAGCATTATTGATAAGCTGCCGGAACTGGCTCAAGATCTCAATGGGCATGTGAAAACGGATATGCAGCTCCCCGACATTCTCAAGTTAATGAACTTTGCACGCACAATTGACCCAAATAAGATTGATCGTGTTATTTTGAGCACGCCGTATTCACATCCTCTCCCAAACACATCTAATCTCGCGCCCAATTGTGCGCTGATTACACCAGTCATCGCCAAAATGTTTGATCTGGGGGAAAAGGCTAACTGCATGCCACAAACAGCCAATGCCGGAAATTCTGCGCTGGCGACGACGCCTCCGGTGACTTCCAGCCCGGTTGCTACCGCCGCGACAGGTTCCAGCAATGATCCTGGCAGCGCCATGAGCCAGGCCGGACAGTTTGCGCAGGTGAGCACATTAAGCCTGAGCAGCGGCAACGGAGATATTTTCGGCGTTCACAGCCTGCTCGACTTAATGTTCATGGTCGTGTTTGAGTCGTTTGACGGAGCGCAGGTGTAACATAGGCCGCCCCGTTGCTGTATGATACTATAAATATATGACTGAGCAGGGTGGTTTAGTTAAATCACCCTGCGTTCATGATAGAGGTGAAATAGCGCCATGAAAAGATATAAACACTGGTATATGCTTTTACTACTGGCGACCCTCGCTCTCAGCATGCAGGGCTGCCTGGGCATTGGCGATAACAATAACTTTACCAGAAGTACACGTCCAAACGGCTCCTCCATTGGCATCAACAATACTGATCAAGCCGTTTTCAAGGGAAAAATTTATTTCACTCTTGACCGCAACCTCTACATGATTGATGGCACGCGTACGCTGCACCAGTTGACGAAGAACATGGAAATCCAGGACCCGGTTGTCTCTCCCGATGGCAAATGGATTGCCTTCACCGTGCGCAATAAAAACTATTCTGACCTGGTCTATATGCCCGCTAATGGCGGTCCCTTGCACACGGTCGTGACCGGCGCTGGCAACTATGTACTGAATCTGGATGGCGCAAACGACTACTACTGGTTCTTCCAGCCTGCATGGTCGGCAGATAGTACACACCTGATTTTCCTGAGCGATCTGCATAAGGCTTTTTACTGGTACAGACTAGGGGGTGTTTTCCAGAGCTCATACTTCCTGGACTTACAAGTATTCTCACTGCCCATCAATGCACCAACGCTGACGGGCAAACAAGCAGTGAATATAGCCAAGCCAGTCGCTTACGCTGATTTTGGTGATGGCGGTGATCGTGATCCCAGCTACCGCCCCAGCCATCCTAATCAGGTCATCTACACGCATTACACGTACGATGCCACTACCCAGACCAAGCAGGTAATCCAGATTTTCCTGGAAGACGCGACATTGATGGCCAAACCCCATTATCCCCCGTACCACCCAGGCGTTGAAGGCTCTGGGTTTGATCCTGCGGTTCCGTTGACTCCAGGAACGCCTGACCTGGCAAACCTGGAACCTGCTTTCTCTCCTGATGGCAATTTCATCGCTTATGTACGGCGGCAGGATGCTACCCACGACGGTATCTATATTATGCCAGTAGCTGAAGGAGTGACCGATAACCCCAATAACCCGGATGTGCAGAAGAAGGCTCTGGCGCCATACGATAAATCCTCGCTGATTTTGACTCAACAATACCTTACCAAACCGACGTGGTCACCCGATGGCAAGCAGCTCGCTTACATTACTTACACCAACAACAACTTCGATATCTGGCTGGCGAACCTGAGCGTCGATCCCAAGACAGGAGCGTACACACTCAAGGGCGATCCGGTTCAATTGACCGATGCTGGTGGGCATCTGAATGGAGATTCACGGCTGTTCTGGACTCCGTAACCTGGTACAATTTACGCTGTTCTGGACGCGATAGCCCATTGATGGTATACTAGCCTGTGACACTGTCAATCCCTGTGTGGTGTACTTGCCAACGTCGCTTGAGGTGGAATGTTGAACCAATTTGAAGGCACACTGATCGCCGGACGGTACGAGATTCGCGAGCATATCGCCACTGGTGGTATGGCGAGCGTTTTCAAAACCTGGGACCATCGCGTGGAGCGCATTGTTGCGATCAAGGTTTTACGCTCCCTGGATAAAAACGATCAGCGGGCCGTCGAACGCTTCCGTCGCGAGGCGCGGGCCGCTGCTGCGCTCGCTCACCCTAACGCGGTCACAATCTATGACTTTGTTGAAGAGGTAGGCCAGTATTTCCTGGTGATGGAATATATTCATGGCCCAACATTGAAACAGCTCATCGGGCAGCGCCGCCAGCTCCAGGCGCGCGAGGCGATTGAGATTGCAGCTCAGGTCTGTGCCGTACTCCAGGTGGCTCACGCCCGCGGCTTCATCCACCGGGATATCAAACCACAAAATATTATGCTGGCATGGAGCGGGGGCGGAGCGATGGGAGGCGGGCTTAGCGACGGAGGAGTGTGGGTGAAATTGACCGACTTCGGGATTGTGCGCGTGGCCGAAGATGCAGGGTTGACAAATAGCGGGATCGTGCTCGGCACCGCCGATTACCTTTCCCCAGAGCAGGCGCGCGGGGAAAACCTCTCGGCCTCCTCTGATCTCTATTCGCTCGGCGTCGTGATGTTTGAAATGCTGACCGGGCGACCGCCGTTTGTTGGTCCCACCGCCGTCTCTATCGCGATGCAGCATGCATCGGCTAATCCGCCGTCGCTGCGCCAGTTCAATCAGAATGTCCCTCCCGCCGTCGAACAACTTGTCCTGCGCACTTTACAAAAAGAACCCGAAGATCGCTTCACTTCCGCTGTAGAGATGCAGCAGGCTCTGCGAGGTTGCGCCAGAGAAATTACCAGAGGGAAAGTAGTGCCATCTGTCTCTCAAGCCGCTCAAGCCTATCCGCGCAGCTATTCCGATGGTCCATTTCCACCCGGGCGTGGAAGCTACTCACCATAAAAGGGAAGCAGCCACCGTGATACTATCCCTGTAGAGTGCCCTGCTTTGCTAGCCTCTACCCATCTAAAGAGAAATTTCAGGATTTGTTTGTGTATAGAGCAAGCTTATTTGCTCATAATGGAATTGATGGAAAACGTCTATGGAACTTACAAAGATCAGTACGCCCCATGCTCCAGCCGCCATCGGGCCATATAGCCAGGCTATCCGTTGCGGCCAATTCATCTATACCTCCGGTCAGATCGCGCTCGATCCCTCTACTGGAGAGCTGGTTGGCACAGATGTTCAGGCTCAGACCCACCGCGTGCTGCAAAACATGCAGGCCGTGCTCAACAGCGCAGGCACATCACTCAACAATGTCATCAAAACAACCGTGTTTCTTGTCAGCATGAACGATTTCCAGGCCATGAATGCCATTTATTCAAGCTACTTCACGGGTACGCCGCCCGCACGCTCGACGATAGCGGTGGCGGAATTGCCACGCAAGGCGCTGGTCGAGATAGAATGCGTCGCGCTGGTCGAGGGCTGATTATGGGGGAGTACCGGTGAACACTGCTACCATCTGGCGCACCACCCTGGAGAGATTGGATAAAACACCCGTTGATACCATCTGCAAAGCATGGTTACAGGACGCTCACCTGTCGAGCCTCCCCCATGCCAGCGCGGATGATATCGACGCGCCGCTCAATGCCCAGGAGCGGGGGCTCTACTTTATGCTCCAGGTACCTAACGACCTGGCACGCGACATGATCAACACTCGCTGGCGTCACACCATCGAGGAGGCGCTGACCGCTGTTACCGGTCAGCCGGTAACCATCTCTGTTGCCAATGCCTCCGATGAACCACCCGCCGAACAGGAACTTTCCACCGAGAAGGAGCTGTTCGACCATACTGCTGCTCCTGCAAACACGTACCAGCAAAACTATACTTTTTATGATATCGCGCCCCGTTCCGCTCAGGCCGACGCTCGCTATATGGGCAATAGATCGGCGGACACGCTGGAAGATTGGGATAACGAGCAGCGCGCCAATATCTTGATGCACAACCGGCTCAACCCTCGCTACACCTTCGACGCCTTTATTGTTGGAGGCAGCAATCGCCTGGCTCACGCCGCCTCGCTCGCCGTTGCGGAAGCTCCGGGCGAATCCTATAACCCTCTTTTCCTCTACGGAGGCGTAGGCTTGGGCAAGACCCACCTCCTGCACGCCATCGGGCATCAGGGGGTACAGACCGGCCTGGCCGTGCTCTACGTCTCCTCAGAACAATTCACTAACGAGATCATCAACGCCATTCGCTACCGCACAACCGAAGAGTTCCGCGCGAAGTACCGCTCGGTCGATATCTTGCTGGTGGACGATATCCAGTTTATTGCGGGCAAAGAATCGACCGAGGAAGAGTTCTTCCATACCTTCAATAGCCTGTACGAGATGAGCAAGCAGATTGTGATCTGTAGTGACCGTCCTCCCAAAGCTATCGTTAGCCTGGAGGAGCGCCTGCGCTCGCGCTTCGAGTGGGGTCTGATCGCCGATATTCAACCGCCGGATCTGGAAACCCGTATGGCGATCCTGCGCGTTAAAGCTGATCTATTGCATTACCGCGTTCCCGATGACATTATTGCCTATATTGCCGGACGCGTGCAGACGAATATTCGCGAGCTAGAGGGGTGCCTCAATCGCTTGATGGCTTATCAGCAACTGCACCGCACCGATCTTACCCTCGATGTAGCTCGCGCTGCCATGTCGTCGCTGGGCAACGATACTCGCGAATCCCATCTGAATAGCAGGCAGATCGCTGAAGCAGTGGCGGAGTACTATCATATCTCGTTCGATGCAATGTGCGGCAAGCAGCGCGATAAGTATATCGTGATGCCGCGCCAGATTGCCATGTATCTGATTCGCCAGGAGACGCAGGCATCCCTGCTCGAAATCGGTCAGCTTTTCGGAGGGCGCGACCACAGCACTGTGCTTCATGCCTGCGAAAAAATTGATCGCGCCATTCATCTCAATCCTGCCCTGCGCCGTGAAATCATTGCGATCCGCGAGCAGTTGCTGCGAGAGTAGCTGATCTTATCATCCACACCATTAAAGACAACGGAGCATTATGTTACCATCACTCACAACCTATCTCGTTGATCTCGACGGCGTTGTTTATCGGGGAGACGAACTCGTGCCTGGAGCTAAAGAGTTCGTCTCCTGGCTGGACGAGATGCGTAAAAAGTATCTTTTCCTCACCAATAATTCCTTTGCCAGCGATACACAGGTGCTGGCGAAGCTGATACGCCTGGGCATCAATACCGACGCAGCGCATGTGCTGAGCGCGGCCCAGGCTGCTGTCCAGAACATTGCCCGCCGTTTCCCTGGGGCTACCGTCTACGTGGTCGGCGAAACTCCCCTCTTTGAACTGGTACGTTCACACGGCCTGAAGATTGCCGATCCGCAGGCGCATTCTGCCGATGTCGTACTGGTCGGGCTCGACCGCAAATTCGACTTTCAGACCTTGACCAATGCGGTCCTGGCTGTACGGGCGGGAGCTACATTTATCACCATCAATCGTGACCCGCTACTTCCCATTGCCGAGGGCTTCATTGCCGGCTGTGGCACAATGGCGGCTGCGATTGAAGCAGGTAGCCAGGTGCAGCCAGAAGTCATCGGCAAGCCTCAGCCCATGCTGCTCCAGGAGGCAATGCGCCTGCTCGATAGCCAGCCGGACGAAACCGTCATGATCGGCGATGGCCTCGAAATCGACATCCTGGCAGGCAAAGCCGCCCACACCCATACTCTGCTCGTCCTTTCCGGCAAAGACACCCGCGAAAGCCTCGCCAGATCACCGATCAAGCCGGATTACGTGTATGAGAATCTGGCGGCTGTGATGCAGGAGATACAACCGCATAAAAAATAGACAAGAAGAGCTTGACCAGCTCGTAGAGCAGGCAGTGATGGCACCTGATAAAACGACGGTGCGCAAGCTGCTGCTTGGCCCGCCAGTCGTCTAAAGCATATTCTCCCCGTGGGAAGCTATCCACGGGGAGAGAACAGGTTTTTAGCTCAAGCTAGGCATATGCTTCATCAGCGGGCTATCGCTGTCGGGTGGGCGATTGACGATTGCGACGGTGCAACGCGAGATGCAGACGAGCTTGTCATTCTCGTCGCTGATCTTAATATCCCAGACATGCGTTGTGCGGCCAAGCGCAATGGGCGTAGCCACTCCGGTGAGCCTCCCCTCGCGCTTCGGGCGCAGGTGATTCGCGTTGATCTCCAGCCCAAGCGCCATCTGCTTTGTCGCGTCGATATTCAGGACGCTCCCCAGCGAGGCTATCGACTCGGCCAGCACCACCGAAATGCCACCATGCAAATAGCCAATCTGCTGGCGATGATAGGGGCCAATCGGCATGGTCGCGACCACTTTGTTTTTCTCTGCCGTCACCAGCGTGATGTCCAGCACCTCCCATACTGATCCTTCACGCGTACTATTAATCATTGCCACAATCTCTTCCTGCGAATATTCCACCGATGAACTCCTCTTGCGTTTTTATCGAGCGACTGCATCATTCTGTCGCTGTTCTGCTTCCTGCTCCTCTACTTCCTCGCGGGGAGGCGACAGGCGTTTGAAGACGACGTAGCCAGCATAAAACATCAGACTCCACATCACCAGAGTCATGAGTACAGCCAGCACGATATTATCAAACACGACATAAGACGAGCCAGTAATCGCCCCGCCGATATCGCGAATGACGCCAAAGATGGGGATGCCGATCAGCAGCAACCGCGCAAACCAGTGGGCGCGTCCATGCCAGAAACGCCAGATCAACAGGTACGCCAGGCTGCCATAGATCAGCACCGGGGTAGCATAGAATGGCAAGGGGAGGTGCAGTATCAACCCGCTGAGGTTATAATGCCACCAGTGAGCATAATACGCAGCCAGATCGACCAGCAGGTTGAGCAAGCCCATAATCACGCCGCCAAGTAGTGAGGCGAAAACAACGTTCCTCGGCGCTCGTATAAATAATAGGACCGCTAAATAGAATAAAACCATAAAGGGGACGACAAGAGCGAAAAAAGATTGAATCTCCATGAGAGAGAGAACTCCTTTAACCAGATGCTGTTTTATTTGTCTCTTTCAGTTAGCGTAATGCGTTACATAGATTTCGTCAAGAGCGAAAGGACTACCATGAATATCATACCGCTAAGAGTTGCCCTCGCCCAGATCAATGTGACAGTTGGCGATCTCAACGGCAACTCGCAGAAAATTCTCGCGAAAATGCAGGAGGCTCACCAGGCAGGTGCGCATATCGTCTGCTTCCCGGAGCTGGCGCTCACCGGTTACCCACCCGAAGATCTTCTCCTCAAACCCGGCTTTGTGGCGCACAATCTACGCCAATTGGACGAGCTTGTGGCGGCAAGCAGCAATTTTCCGGGGCTTACCTCTGTGATCGGTTTTGTAGATCGCAAACACGATATTTATAATGCGGCGGCGGTGATCCATGAAGGCACGCTCGTTGGCGTCTACCACAAACACTTTCTTCCCAACTACGGCGTCTTTGACGAGAACCGCTATTTCCAGGCAGGCCACCTGGCTCCCCTCTTCCGGCTCCACGATGTGCATATCGGCATCAATATCTGCGAGGATATCTGGTACCCAACGGGTCCGATGACCAGACAGGCGCACGCGGGGGCGGAGGTTATTATCAATATCAACGGATCTCCCTACTACACCGGCAAGAGAACTGTGCGCGAGGAGATGATCGCGACGCGGGCCGCCGATAACGGGCTGATCGTCGCTTATCTCAACATGGTCGGCGGACAGGATGAACTGGTCTTTGATGGCGGCAGCATGGTCTTCAACGAACAGGGGATGTTGATCGCGCGCGCGAAGCAGTTTGAAGAGGATATGCTCATCGTCGATCTTGATACCGCCTCTGTATTCCGCTCGCGCCTGCACGATCCGCGCCGCCGCCAGGAACGCTATCACTTCGCAGAAACCGATACGCCTGTTATCACTATCGATACTCGCCCACTTACGCCACCAGCTACGAACAACCATGCCGTTCTCGGCGCGCCGCAACGCATTGAACCAGAGATGGGCTACCTTCAGGAAATTTATCATGCTCTGGTCGTGGGCACCCGCGATTATATCCACAAAACGGGCTTCAAACAGGCCATCATTGCCCTATCTGGTGGTATCGACTCCAGCCTGGTCGCGGTAATCGCGGTCGATGCACTGGGAGCGGAAAATGTCATGGGGTTCTCAATGCCCTCCGGCTTCTCGTCTGAAGGGAGCAAGACCGATGCTTACGAGCTAGCCGAAAATCTTGGCATCCGCTGCATCACCATCCCTATCGAGGAAACATTCCGCACCTCGCTCAAGATGATGCAACCAGCATTGGGCGATGAGTACCCGGGGCTGGCGGCGGAGAATCTCCAGGCGCGCATTCGCGGCAATGTCTTGATGACGATCTCAAACAAGCTTGGTCCAATTGTCCTTACCACGGGCAACAAGTCCGAGATGGCCGTCGGCTATAGCACGCTTTACGGTGATATGGCGGGCGGGTTTGCCGTCCTGAAAGATGTGCTCAAGACGCTGGTGTACGATCTGGCAAATTATCGCAACCGTCTGGCAGGCAGGCCGCTGATCCCGCAAACGGTGATCGAAAAGGCTCCTTCTGCCGAACTAAGCCCCGGTCAGAAAGATGTCGATAGCCTGCCCCCTTACGATATCCTCGATCCCATCCTTAAAGCGTACGTTGAAGATGATCGCAGCTTTGACGAGATAGTCGCGATGGGCTTTGACCGTAAGACCGTTGAGCGCGTGATGCGCCTGGTAGATATCAGCGAGTACAAGCGCCGCCAGGCTCCTCCCGGCGTGAAAATCACGCCGCGCGCCTTCGGACGCGACCGACGCCTGCCCATCACTAACCGCTACAGGGAGTCAGTATAGGAGCCTGGAGTAATCTTCCAGCGACGAAGTATACGCCATGCATAGTGCATGCCTTTTGTTAAGAATGGCGTGGCAATGCCACACCAAAAAGGCTAGAGGTGGTGCAACAGGTGCGCTCCGCGCACCTGTTGCACCACCTCTAGCCGGAAAACGAGCGCCGCAGGCGCGAGTCCGACGTTGCAACGGGAAGCAAGCATTGTGCTATAAATCTGCATCTTACCTGCGTTTATCATCGTAGAACAGGTATAATCATGGGTACAAATCTCAACCAGATGACCATGAAACCTTAACCAATGATATGGTATACTCACTCATAGATAGTTGTTGATAGTATAGTAGCGCATGGGCCGGGCTAGAGGAGGAAGCCACGGTTGACGAGGTGGAGGCTGTTCGGATTCGTCAGCGGGGAGCCTCCAGGGCAGATCACTTCCCTGTGAAGAGGGCCGACAACGCCTGCCGGTAACGGCCAGGACAAAAAGCTCTCAGTGATGTAGTAGCAACACGAGTGCGTGTGCTGCTTCTCAATCAGAAAGGGTACCCGACTACATGTGCGGTATCATCGGCTACGTCGGCCCAAAGGGCACCGACGTTACTACCATATTGCTTGAGGGACTGAGCAAACTTGAGTATCGCGGATACGACTCCGCGGGCATCGCAGTCCTCACCACCAATGGCAACCTCGAATTGCATCGTCGCGCGGGCAAAATCGCCAACTTAGCCGCCACCGTTGAAAATGGTTCTCGTCCCGAACAGGGCACGCTCGGCATCGGTCACACGCGCTGGGCCACACATGGCCGCCCCAGCGATACTAACGCGCATCCCCATCCCGATTGCACCGGCGTGCTCACGGTCGTTCATAACGGCATCATCGAGAACTACGTCGAACTGCGTCGCGAATTGGAGGCTGGCGGTCATACCTTCCGCTCCGAAACCGATACCGAGGTGCTATCACACCTGATCGAACATGCGTATTACGGCGAAGCACAGCGCGATCTTAAAGAAGCGGTCCGGCTCGCTCTTCAGCGCGTTACCGGCTCCTACGCTATCGCTGTCGTGAGCAGCGAGCATCCCGACCTGCTGGTGGGGGCGCGCTGCAATGGCCCGCTGATCGTCGGTCTGGGCGAGAACGAGCAGTTCCTGGCCTCCGACATTCCCGCCATCCTCAAACATACACGCCGCATCATCATCCTGGACGAGGGCGAAGTCGTGGCGCTGCATCCCGGTAGCGTCTCTATCGTCAAACTCGATGGGATGCAGGTACAGCGCGACCCGATTGTGATTGACTGGGACGCGGAAGCAGCCGAGAAGGGGGGCTATCCCCATTTCGTGCTCAAGGAGATTTTCGAGCAGCCGCAGGCCATGCGCCGGGCGCTGCTTGGACGCATCCGCGAAGGACAGCTACATCTGGCAGAGCTGGACCAGATGCGCCAGGCCGGCCTGCTCGACAACATTCAGCGCATCGTTATCGTTGCCTGCGGCTCATCATACCACGCCGGCCTGGTTGCCAAATATGTCATCGAGCAATGGGCGCGCATTCCGGTCGAGGCGATTACCGCCGCAGAGTTCCGCTACTGCGATCCGATTGTCGGGCCAGAGACGCTCTGCATCGCTGTCACACAATCGGGCGAGACGGCGGACACGCTGGTCGGCATCCGGCAGGCGCGCGAACATGGCTCGCCTGTCATCGCCATCACCAACGTTGTTGCCAGCGCGATCACGCGGCTCGCGGACGCCGTGCTCTACCTGCAAGCGGGACCGGAGATTGGCGTCGTCTCAACCAAGACGTTTGTCACCTCCGTCGCCGTGCTCTACCTGCTGGGCCTCTACCTGGGCCAGCACCGCAGTCGTATCAATGCCGAGCAAATGCGCGAACTGCTCACAGCTCTGGAGCGCATCCCTGATCAGATCCAGCACATCCTTGACCAGACATCGAGTCCTGAAGATCAGATAGCTGCGCTGGCGAAACGTATGTCGAAGGCCAGCAGCATCATGTTCATCGGGCGCGGCGTCGGCTTCCCCACGGCCTTAGAGGGGGCACTCAAGCTCAAGGAAATCTCTTACATCCACGCTGAGGGTTTCCCGGCAGGCGAACTCAAGCATGGCTCCATCGCCCTGCTCGACCCGGACACGCCCCTGATCGGCATCGCGACCGCCTCGCACGTCTACGAGAAGGTTGTGAGCAACATCCAGGAGGTGCGTGCTCGCGACGCGAATGTGCTGGTCGTGGCAACGGAGGGGGACGAAAATATTCGCCGCCATGCCGACGACGTCCTCTACGTGCCCGCCACCCCCGAAGCTCTCAGCCCCTTGCTGGCAACGATCCCACTGCAACTCTTCGCCTATCACGCAGCAGTTGCCAGGGGATGCAATGTGGACCAGCCGCGGAACCTCGCCAAGTCGGTCACGGTGGAGTGAGGAGGCTGCTACGGTTGTAAGCATTTGTAAATAGTAAGGTTGCATAGCAATATAGTAGATTGATAGGCAGTTACTGGAGAGTAGAGAAGTAGCTGCCTTATTTTCGTCTTTTCTTGCTCCGTATCTTACTGCGATCGTTCAAAACCACTCGTACCTGTGCTTCTTTCGGAAGAGAATCCCGATGTGGTTTTATCACGGCTGTAGCTTGCTCAGCCATCTTATCTTCTTGTTGTTGAATGCGAGAAAGCCAGCTTTTTCGCTCAGCGTGAACAGGAGACCAACCATCTTCCTCAGTAATACCATAGGGAGCGAGAGTATCCAGAAGCTCTTTCAAGGGACCTATTCCCCACATATCCGTGTCTTTCCCCTTTGCCCCACTGGAAAGACTATAAATAGAGGTATCTTTATCCTTCTTCCCAACTTCGGTGATCAGAAACCAGTCTTCGTCCTTCTCTATAGAAGCGGCGCTGAAAGGACTCTGCGCAACGGCAGCAATAAGAGCGCGGGGTTCATTCCTCTCTTTCTCATATTCATCTCGTGAATATAAATTGCGAAACCGCGCCTCATCCTCTTCATCACACAGATCATAGACCAGGTCGTGGCTGCGGTCAGCGATGAGGACATTATGCCGCTTGATAACCTGGATAAATGCTTCCATCCAACTCGGCGATGTTTCAATCGACAGGCAAGTGGCATCATATGTCATAATTACCCCTATTTCTCCCTTTTGCACATCCTGGAATAATCGAGCAAAGGTTTCGCGGCATTCCCCAAGCTCCTCTTGATACGCGAAGTTCCTCATTTTGCCATCGTGCTCTGCTACATAAATAGCCAGTTTGCGTTTGTGGTCCACTTGCTCTAAAAAGGCCAGACTTTTCATCGTTTCTTCCTCCATCTTCTCGCCAGGTTGTTCTGAGGACTAAATCCCACTACCAACCCTGCTAGCCTCCTTAACGATAGTAGTAGCTAGTATAATGTAGAACAAATATACCATTTGGCATTAGATGAATCAAGGGAATCTGGGAGATTGTGGAAATATCCCGAAGTGAATTTGAGAACAGGTATCTTTTTAGCTATTCAATCGAATCTAGCAGATGTTGCTTTTCGGCGAGGGACTCGCGATATTGTTGCTCTCGTTTCAACCAGAAAGAGGCCGGAATATGCAAAACCTGTTCTAGTTGCAAAGCAGTTTCGGCGGTAATAGCAGCTTCGCCCTGTACAATCTCATTAATGGTCTTTACTGGACGCCCCATACGCCTGGCAAGCTCCGCCTGGGACATACCGATAGTTTCTAGAGCCTCAAGAAGAGTTTCTCCAGGTGATGAGACTAGATCCGGTTGATATTCATTTTGAAGCCTGCTAGTCATGATAATCCTCCACGGTAAGAACTCTGATTGCTGTAACGCCTGTCCAATCCAAACCACCATCAGGTTTTCTTGGAGTGGGATTATTAGCTGGTTCAAAAATAAGACGATCAGGAAAAACTGAAAAGCCCTCGTGAGTATTAAACCAGGAGAAGTTTGCTAGTTCAGCTCTCCTTCTTGACACTCTCTTCTCAACCTGGTTATAATTACAGCGTAATTTGAGTTACAACGTAATTATAATTACGTTGTAATTAGCGTGAGGTTTATATGGATACATCGCAAGCGCGCAATACGGTGATCTCGGTACGGGTCGATGGCGAAACGTTGGTTGCAATTGATTTGCTCGTCCAGGCTGGGCTGGCGCAGAGCAGGTCTGAGGCGGTGGCGCAACTGGTTGCGCTTGGCATCAATGCGGCTGGCGAGCTGCTGGCACGGGCAAGACAACTGGCTGAGGATTTGCAGCGATTGAAGGGGGAGATGTTCGCGGCGGTTAAGGCTAAGGATATCGAGGGCGTGAAGGCGCTCTTAGATCACGATCCCAACCTGCTGCGCTTGTGGTCTGAAGGAGGCGATACGCCCGTCTTGCTCTCCGCGTACTATGGAGCGCAGGAGGTGACGCGGCTGCTGCTGGAACGGGGCGTTGAGCTAAATCTGTTCGAAGCGGCGGCGGTCGGAGAGATTGAACGCGTGCAACAGCTCCTGGATGCCGATCCTACACTGATCAATACTTACAGCCACGACGGTTGGACGCCGCTGCACCTGGCTTCCTTTTTTGGTCACAAGGAGGTTGCTCAGTTGCTTTTGCAACGCGGAGCCGATGTCGCTGCACGCTCCAGAAACGCGACCGGCAACCTCCCATTACACGCCGCCCTTGCCGGTCGTCGCTTTGATGTCGCCCAACTGCTCGTCATGCACGGCAGCAATGTCAATATCCAGGATCAATATCAGTGGACCGCGTTGCATCACGCAGCCTACAGCGGCAATCTGACAATGGTCGAGCTGCTGCTGACCAACGGCGCAAAGCTCGACGTCAAAAACAACAAAGGGCAAACGCCCCTCCAGATTGCTCGGGAAAGGCATCATAGCGACGTTGCCAAACGGCTTTCGTAATATTTTCAGCAAGGAGATAGAGATGGAGACGACACAGCAATTTTTTGCGGCCATACAGGATGATGATGTGGAGAAGCTGAAAGCGTTGCTTGCGGCTGAGCCTGAGCTGGTCAAGGCCAGGACGCAATCGGGCGTATCAGGTATATTGCTAGCAACCTACTATAACAGGCCCATGATGGTACAGGAGCTGCTTGCCCGTAATGATCAGTTGGATATTTTTGAAGCGGCGGCAACCGGTCAGACCGGGCGAGTGGCGGCGCTGCTTGATGAGCAACCTGACCGCGTCAATGCGGTTGCAGCGGATGGCTTCACGCCGCTTGGCCTGGCTGCCTTCTTCAATCACCTGGAAGTTGTCGAACTGCTGCTGGCGAGAGGGGCCGATGTCAATCTTCCATCACAGAACGTTCAGCATGTGATGCCGCTCCATTCATCGGTTGCGGTTGAGAATATCGCGATCACGCAGGCACTGTTAGCACACGGGGCCGACGTGAATGCAACGCAAACTGACGATTTTACGCCGTTGCTGGAGGCGGCGCACAATGGACAGTTGGTGATGGTCCAGTTACTGCTGGAGCATGGTGCCGACATCAATGCCCGGCTATCTTCAGGCAAGACGGCACTTGATCTCGCCCAGGAAAAGGGACATGACGCCGTCGTAAATTTCCTGCGGCAGCAGGGCGCCACAGCCTCCTGACCGAGATCACAAAGCTCATTTCCAACATTGGCGGAATTAAGCGCCCTCACTGGCTGTTTAGGTAAAGAAAAGGCATATTTATCTAGCTGAAAGTGAGGGCATTGAGACAGCTATGGTCGCTCTGGAAGAGAAAGATGATAGCGCGCGCGATTCTTATAGCTCGCTGCGGTTTCGCGATTTCCGGCTTTTGTTGATTGGTAATTTCCTGACGATGTTTGCGCGGCAGATGATTGCGGTCGCGATTGGCTGGGAGCTGTACGAGCGCACCGGTTCCGCGCTGATTCTGGGCGGCGTTGGTCTGGCGCAGGTGATCCCCGTCATTGCCCTTTTTCTGCCTTCCGGCTATATCTCGGACCGCTATAGCCGGAAAGATGTGATTCTCGTCTCGCAAATAGTGCTTGCGCTCGCTTCTTTGAGCCTGGCTGTCCTGTCCTATCAACAGGGCTCGCTCTTCCTGATCTACGCTTGCCTGGTGGCGATTGGCAGCGTGCAATCCTTTAGCAATCCTGCCAGTTCGGCGATTGTCTCGCAGGTCGTTCCTGAGCGTGAATATGAGAATGCGATGACGTGGAGGAGTAGCGTCGGGCAGCTCTCGGCGGTGATAGGTCCGGCATCGGGCGGACTGCTAATCGGTCTTTTCCACCAGGCGACCATTGTGTACGTCATCAGCGCAGTGGCTCCCGTCATCTTCGTCCTGCTCCTGCTACGCATGCGGGTCAAACCGCAGATACGTCAGGCGAAGGCAGGCGAGCGCAAAACGCTCGGCACGCTGATGGAGGGGCTGAGCTTCCTCGGACAGACGCAGGTCTTGCTGGCAGCTATCACGCTGGATCTCTTCGCGGTGCTGCTGGGAGGCGCAACGGCGCTTTTGCCGATCTATGCCAAGAACATCCTGAACGTGGGACCAATCGGCCTGGGATGGTTGCAGGCTGCTAGCTCGCTTGGCGCGGTATGTATGGCGCTTTCCCTGGCGCACCGGCCTCCATTCAAGAAGGCGGGTCGAACTTTGTTGCTGGCGGTAGCTGGCTTTGGCGTGGCAACGATAGTCTTCGGCCTGTCGCACTGGTTCTGGCTCTCGCTCCTGATGCTCTTTTTGCTTGGCACGTTCGATAATATCAGCGTGGTCATTCGCTCGACGCTGCTCCTTGTACGGACGCCAGACGAGATGCGCGGGCGTGTGAGCGCGGTCAGTTCGCTCTTCATCGGCACCTCCAACCAGCTCGGCGGCTTCGAATCGGGCCTGGTGGCGCAGTTTGGAGGGCCGATCTTCTCCGTGGTCTCAGGTGGCATTGGTACGATCCTGGTCGTGCTGCTGGTCGCCTGGATCTGGCCCGAGTTTCGCCGCCTGCGCACGCTGCGCGAAATGCCGCTGGAAGCTGCCGAAGAGGTTGAAAGCGAAGTGGGTTGATGCGGGCAACGATAATGCCGTGTGGGGACCTCGCCCCAGGGCAAGCGCGAGGCCCCCGCATCCCCACCAGCCCCGCCCCTTGCCCCTACCGCACCGTCCAGCGTTATAGATCCCGCCCGATTTTTTTGGGGTTGTACGATTTTGGGAACGCTGGTAGGGGCAAGGGGCGGGTGTGGGGATTGGGTGAGGGCCTCGCGCTTGCCCTGATGGCCCAAGCTCACTCATCAATGTGCATCACACCCCTACGGATATCATGGCTTGCCGTTTTTCTTGCCACCGAGATCTTCGGCGATAGCCAGAAATTGCTCAAGCGCGTTCTGCAAGTCTTCGACGATGCTGGCTGCGATCTCGGCAGGTGGGGGGAGGTTGTCGGTCCCCTCCAAGCTCTCGTCGCGCAGCCAGAAGAGGTCGAGGCTGAGCTTGTCGCGTTTGAGCAGTTCTTCGTAGCTGAAGGCGCGGAAACGTTCGCTCTCCTGACGCTGGTGGCGATTCTCAGCATGATAGCAGGCGACAAAATCGTCGAGGTGGCCGCGCTTGAGCTGGTTGGTACGCAGGGTGAAGTTCATGTTGGTACGCAGATCGTAGACCCAGAGTCGCTCGGTCTGCACGTTGGGGCTGGCCTGGCGCTTGTCGAAGAAGAGGACGTTGGCTTTGACGCCCTGCGCGTAAAAGATGCCGGTGGGCAGG
The DNA here is from genome assembly GCA_035650355.1 of Ktedonobacteraceae bacterium. Classification (GTDB taxonomy): domain Bacteria; phylum Chloroflexota; class Ktedonobacteria; order Ktedonobacterales; family Ktedonobacteraceae; genus DASRHT01. The sequence goes on along the minus strand of DASRHT010000114.1, from coordinate 13,377 downwards.
CGCAGGAGGGTATGCACATCGCAGCTTTGCAGCAGGTTGCGCCGAACCGTTTCGCCCGCTCCTCCCTCGAAAAGGACGTTGTCGGGGACGACGACCGCCGCACGACCGCTGGTCTTGAGCAGGCTATAGATGTGCTGCACAAAATTGAGCTGCTTATTGCTGGTCGTGGCCCAGAAGTCGTCGCGGCTGACGGTCGCGGCCTCCTTCTCCTCAGAGCCGTTGCCGCCGTTCTTTTTGCCGTTGCTCACCAGGCTGAGGCTGCTCTTGCGGCCAAAGGGCGGATTGGTGAGGACGATATCAAATTCCGGCTTCGGCCTGGAGCGCAGGCTATCGACGACGTGGATCGGCGGCTCCTCGGCATTTTCATCGCCGATGCCGTGCAAAAACATGTTCATGACGCAGAGCCGCGCGGTGCTATCGACGATCTCCCAGCCCTGGAACGCCTGGTGCTTGAGAAATCTGCGCTCTTCGCGCGACATGCCCCGATTATGACGGGAAATATAGTCATGCGCGGCCAGCAGGAAGCCGCCGGTGCCGCACGCAGGATCGCAGATTTTTTGCATCGGCCTGGGCTGCATCACATCGACGATGGCCTGGATCAGGGCGCGGGGCGTAAAATACTGGCCCGCGCCGCTTTTGGTATCCTCGGCGTTCTTCTCCAGCAGCCCTTCGTAGGCGTCGCCCTTGACATCGGCCACCATCTTTGACCATTGTTCCGCGTCAATCAGGTCCACCACCAGGCGGCGTAAATGGGCGGGATTCTGGATTTTGTTGATGGCTTTACGAAAGATAACGCCGAGCATGCCGGACTGTGAGCCCAGTTGCTCTAAAATATGGCGGTAGTGCTTCTCCAACTCGTCGCCATCCTTCGTGCGCAGCGTCTCCCAGCCGAGCCCCGGCGGGATGCGCGATTCTTCGCTCAACGGCGGCAGCGTGCGCTCATACGCCATTTTGAGAAAGAGCAGATAGGTTAATTGCTCGACATAATCGCCGTAGGACATACCATCATCGCGCAAAATATTACAATAGTTCCAGAGTTTCTGAATAAGTCGTTGTGTGTCGGCGCTCATAACAAATAATAATTCCTTTCTCCCCACCGCAGGGCAAGGCCCTCACCGCCCCACAGGGCAAGCGCGAGGCCCCCGCCATCCCACCAGCCCATCCCCTTGCCCCTACCGTTTCCGTCACACTATACACCTTTTCTGAGAATGGGGCTAGCAAAAGGTACAGGAGGGCTAAACAGGGCAACCGCAAGGGATTGCCCCTACCATCCCGAGATACATGCGATGACGAAATTGCCGTGGCGACGTGCTGAAGCCCGTCGCCACGGAGAAATGGGGATTCCTGAACCGCGAATCTTTTATTTTAAACGAACTAGAACATATATGCTAATCATATTAGGAAGCTTCTTCGTAGTCAAGTGCGTCGTCGAGGACTTCGTTGACCCAGGGGTATTGTTTGCGATAGAAGCGCAGGACGGAACGGGCCGCCTCGGAATATTCGTGCTGCTCGTCAAGCATATAGCGCAGTTTATTGATGACATTCTCGTAGCCTGCGCTGGCCGCAAGGTCGTCGGGCAATTGCTCAAGGCAATAATAATATCCGTCGCCTTCGTCTAGCAATTGCTGGACGCGGTTACATATAGTAGTTCGACGCTTTTCGATAAGGTCGTGAGCGTTTAAGTGATAAACTTCTATAGACTTTTCCGCCCTCGTATATTCATTAGATGGAGCCACTCCCTCTGATGGGGCTGCTTTAGCCGGATGGCATTCGCCTTCTGTGTCGAATTTCAGCAGACGTGTATCGAACAGGACCATAGGATCGAGCAATACTGGTCGTTCGCGTCGTAGCTCGATTTTATGGCATACATCAGAGATCCGCTGACGCTCATTGAAGAGAGGAAAAGATGTTCCTTTCCCTCCTTCGTCCGGCCTGCCACTTTTATCTTTTTTGCGCTTCTGATTGCAAAAGACGCACACATAGCGAAAGTTTTGCCAGTCGAAGGCCAACCACCAGTAGCCAGGATGTTCCGGGCATTCCATAACGGCGTTTTTAGGACGCCAGTGATCGATTTCATCGTCATGACGTACATCTTTGGTTTCACAATACCAGCATTTGCCGTGAGAAACGTCGTGTAGCTTATCTTTGAGTTCCGTCCAGACGTGGCTCAGCTTATTAATAGCTTCCGCGCGTTCTTCCGGCGGCAGGTTTTTTATTTTTTCTAATGCCTGTGCGGACTTTTGATGCCACTCTTGCGAAATCTTTTCGCGCACCCGGTCCGGGTTAATGTATCTCATGATGCTACCCTCGTTGTCCCTTGAGTTTTCGTAAAATCTGCCTCGTCAATTCGCGTTGCCTCTCGCGCTGTTCGGGCGTAAAGACAATGCCATGCTTCAGTTCTGGCCCTGCCTGCTGGACAAATTCTCTGACAAACGCGCGGTATTCGCTGGCAAACGTCTGGTAAAGCGGGTCGCGCGGCGTGATGCTAAAATCTATAAAAGATAGTTCATGGTTTAAGCGATTGAGCTCTTCCACCTCTGCCCGGCTTAAATCCTGATCATCTCGAAAGGCGAGTTCCCGCCTGCGATCTAATTTATCTTGCGTTGCCGTGTCGAGGGTCGAGCGCAGCCCAAACAGATCGCTGGTGAGAATAGCGGCTACCCCCATGCCCTGCGGGTCCGCCTCTGGCATTTCAGCCGTGATGCGCTCCTGCTGCCTGCTCCAGCGCATCACCCTGACCTGTTGCCGCTGCATACCCGCGATGACCAGCGGGTCATGTGTGGTCATGATTACATGACTGGTCGGCTGCTCGCCGACGACGCGCTGCATAAATTCCAGGTAATGGATGCTCCAGGCAGGATTGAGATGGGTATCAGGCTCGTCCAGCAGGAAGAGCGCCTCGTCTTCTCTGGTGAAGCGCAACAGGCCCAGGACCATCAAGAGCTGCTGCTCCCCCTCGCTCAGGTCTTGAAAGGTCAGCGTATCAAGCTCGCCATTCTCGTTGCGCCTCTGTAATCGTATTCTTACGGCGCTGAGAATTTTGGAAATATAGGTACTTTCGAGCGCCTTGAAAAATTCTCGCTGGTTCCCATAGTGGGCGAAGAGGTCTTTAAGCGCCTGCTCGTTGCGCAGATAGAGGTAGAGATGCTCTCGCGTGGTCGTGGTTGCGAACTCAGGGCTGACGCGCACATTGCGCCGCATAGGAGCGAAGGCAAGTTCATAAAGGTGCGCAAGAAACGTGCCGAGCACGCCGCGCGCGTTCCAGAAACGCGCATCACCCTCTTTACTATTCCAGGTGGGTTTATGTAGGACGAAGAGGACCGAGACCAGTTTCTCAATCCCCAATAGCTCGGCAAGAAATTTACGCGTGCTGTGCTCGCTGTCTTGCGCGGCCTGCTCTTCCTCTGTAAAGAAGGCGAGCAGGGCGAACTGGCTCTGGATGCTGCGGGCATAAAATAGTGGTCGCCGTTGCTGATCTTCACCTCTCAATTGCCCTCGATAAAAACGGTCCTGGTGCTCATCGAAGTGCTTCTCCATGCGGTTGCTTGGGCCGGAATAATAGCCAAAGACGTAGCTGGGGAGATAGGTACGTTCGGGGTCCTGCCAGAATCGATTGTAAGCGATGCGCTCGCGCAACCCATCGGGCCGCCTGACAGTAATCTGCACCTGCTCTGCCCGTTTAGAGCGCGTATGATCGGCCTCGATGTGAATCTCGTGGTTACGGCACTCGTAATCCAGCGTATAGCTAAAGGCGGGCGCGGCTCCGAGATCGAGATCGCGAAAGATGATGATCAACGCTTCCAATAAATTCGATTTACCCGTACCGTTCTGTCCCAGCACGACGGTGGTGAAGGGCCGCTCGCCAAAGTCAATTGTAAAGTTCTGTAAATTCTTAAAATGTGCTATCCTCAGCCGACGCAGTTTCATACACCATGATCCTTATATAGCCCGTACCGACCCGATTGATCGCGTCCAATTCATTGCCTCTACCATCCTTAATCCAGCAGCAGGGCAAGCGCAAGGCATTACCCCTACCCATCCCATAACGTCTTCCTCTGCTCTACGTTGTGTTTCGATTGCTCTCTTACTGCTTCCTCGTTCTCCTCATCCTCCTCGTCGTCCTGCTCAAGCGCGCGCAGCACGACCGTATTGTAAGCTGGTCGAGCTTCCGCGATCAGGGACGCGGCCTCTTCGGCGTCCAGTTGGATATAGAATGCCTCGTCCTGCTCCTGCTCCGGCTGAGTCTTGCGCTGATCCTCGGAACGCTTATACAGTTCTTCCGGCGTCAGCTCGCCGCCAGCTTCTACCAGGACATCGTACAAAGGTGCGACCTTTTTGCGTTTTTTCTGCTGTGCCTTTTCCACTTTGCTCTCCCTCCTACGTTTCTCTTCAACTTCCACTCGTCTCTTCCGCTCCTCCCGAATCCGCTCTAGCAGCACGCTGGCAGGCTCATCGTGCGGGTCCTGCGCCACCAGCCGGCCCGCGAACGCCTCGCGCAAAATGCTCTGCCGCTCGTGCTCCGCCCGCCTGAGACATTTCTCAATTGTCGCCTCCATCTGCTCGATGTTCGAAAGCTTCTCCTCGACTTCGGCGACGATTTGGGCTTGCTCGGCAAGAGGGGGAAGAGGAAACGGCAAGGCACTTATCTTCTCAAGAGGAAGATGTTTAATCGTCGTTTCTGAAAACTTTGGAATTATTGTTCGAGATGCTACATAATGTTGTAAGCAAAGTTGTATGAAGTAAGGACTGATTATATTTCCTATCATCCTAACTCTATGCAACGCTTTCTGGTACATTAATCGCTGCGTTTTATTTGAATATCCTATATTCTCTTTGTATATAGCACATCTCCCTGGCTCTCCACCTTCGCAGACAAGTAAATCCCCCGGTAACACACTATATTTCTCCAGTTCCTCCTCTTTAAATCCCATATTTTTTATATCGCTATAGTCAATAGAGCCCCATCTAATATTCTCATTGCGCAAGTAAGGCAATTGAATCAAGTGCTTTTCAAAAGCCTTTGGTGATAGCATCTTGCCAAGTTGAATATGCGCAAAAGACTCAAGTGTCGCCCAGCACCACCCCTCCGGCAACTCCCGCAACTTCTCCACGTCCGGTCCCTGTGGCTCCTTATACCTCTCCTTCCATTTATCATCTTTCGGCACGATCCCACTCTCGCGCATCTTTGCCAGTTGCTCATCCTCCCAGCGTTTGCGCCGTTCGGTGAGGATGCGGGCCAGCAGTTGTGCGCCCGTTTCTTGCGCGGGATGTTCGGCCCGCCACTCCTTCGTTAGCTCGCCCTCGACGGCTGATTTGAGCAGGGAGGCGCGGTACTGCTTCGCCCTGGCCTTCGCGCTCTGCAAGGAGGCGACGGCGTTGTCGAGACGCGTGAATTGCTGCTCGATGGCAGCGACGATGCGGGTTTGTTCGGAGAGAGGAGCCAAAGGAATCTCTATTGCAAGAAATTCATCATCATGGGCAGCGGGCGGACTATCTCCATAGGTAACAACAGATTTTATAAAATCATCACGAATCACCAAATAAAAAATGAAATAACTAGAAATGCCGTTCTCAGGTCTCATGACGCAATAAGCAGTAGAAGCAATTTGGTTATCTAATTCAGGAGGAACAATGGCTATATTTTTTAAATAGGGTCGGGTTAATGAAAATATAATATCATTTGTATGAATAACCAATCTGGCCCGACCAGGAGCTTCCTTAGAAAGTATCTTTTTAGGAGCAACAATTTTTTGTATGTTATTATCAAGTGCTTCAATATCCACATACATAAAATGTTGCTCATTTAAATTTTTGGGGTGAAGAGTAATTCCAGGAAATACTACATCTCCTAACTTTACGTTCTCCCATCCTTCGGGCAATTTCTCATCCATCATCAGGCGGCTAACCTCTCATTCAGTTCTTGCAGTATTGTGGGCAGGTCGGGGCCGAAGAGTTCGGTGGCTTTGCCGAGGCCGCCGAGCTGGAGGAGGGGCTCGATGTTGAAGTCCTCCCGCTCGATGGTGAGCGAGTTGGCGATGATGTCGCGCATGTGTTCGAGCCATTTGCGCTGCTCGGCGCTGAAGGGCGCTCCGCGACGCTGCTCCTGTTCGTCCAGCCACTCTGCGAAACGCTGGTTGATGATCTCCTCGTATGGCTCCAGCATGGCGCTTTCGTCGGTCTCATAGCTCATAGTGTAGCGCAACAATGAGACCAGGTCGGTCAGGCGACGTTTGACGCTGGTACTTTTGCGTACACGGTTGGCGTCCAGGGTCTCGTACGCCAGCCAGAGCTTGTCTTCGGTCAGACCCAGCGGCGGGGCTTTGATCGCTTCAGCCAGTTGCTTTAGATCGCTCTCGGTCAGGGGCTTGCTGCGTGGCTGGCTGTAGAAGATTTGCAGGGCCGTGATTTCGTCTTTGTGCGTCTCCAGGAACTGGCGGAAGCTCGTCACCGTCTGGCGGGCCGCTTCACGCGCCTGCACATCCCAGCCAGCCTCCTGCAAGTTATCCTTGCTCACAGTATCGATGATCTGCTCGTCACGGGCCATGATATTGACCAGGGCTTCACGCAATCTGGGCTCGTCGAAGGGCAGCAGCGCCCTCTCCGTCAGGCGGCGCGCGGCTTCTTGCAAGGCGACCGCGCCCGGCTCCTCTTCGCCCGTGGCAACCTGCGCCTCTTGCAGTCGCGTATCGGGATCGAGGGCCTGGTTAAGCTCACGAATGATGCTGTGCAGATCTTTGCCGCCGCTCAACCGGCGAATGTTCTCAGCCGCCTGCTCCATGTCCGGCTTTTGCAGACGCCGGTTGAGCCTGCTCAGGCGCGAGAGCAGGGTCGAGAGCAGATCGGGGTTGCGCCTCCATCGGCCCAGCGCGATATCGCCCAGCACCTTTTTGAGCGGCGCCGCCGGCTCGCGCTCAAGCGGCGGCTCGTCGGTTTTGGCGCTCTCGTAGACGCCCACGGCATCGACCAGCACAAAATGCGTTTTGCCGCTGGGCACGTTGGGCGTCACCTGGCTAAACTCCTCGTCGTCGATCACGCGGGTGCCGCGCCCCTTCATCTGCTCGAAAAAGTTCGCGCTCCTCACCGCACGCATGAAGAGCAGGATCTCCAGCGGCTTGATATCGGTGCCGGTGGAGATCATATCGACCGTCACGGCGATGCGGGGATTGTAGCTATTGCGGAACTGCGAGATCAGCTCCTCCGGCTTGCGGCCCGTGGTCTTATAGGTAATCTTTTGCGCGAATTCGTTGCCCTGGCCGAACTCCTGGAGCAGGATCTCGACGATATCGTCGGCGTGACTATCGTCTTTGGCGAAGATCAGCGTCTTGGGCACATTAGCTCGCCCTGGGAAAATCTCGGTGCAGACTACCTCTTTAAAGGCGCGCAGGACCGTGCGGATCTGATCTTTCGCCACTACGTCGCGGTCGAGCTGATGGCCGCTATAGGTAATATCGTCGCTGGCCTGCTCCCAGCGCAGTTTACGCGTGCGCCGGTCGCGCTTATCGATGTAGTAGCCCTTCTCGATAGTGCTGCCCTGGGCCGTGATCTGCGTGCGAATAGTATAGACCAGGTAATCGACATTGACGCCATCGGCCACCGCCCGCTCGTGCCCGTACTCCATCACGAGGTTCTGATTGAAAAAGCCGAAGGTCTGCTTGTTCGGGGTCGCAGTCAGACCAACGATAAAGGCGTCGAAATATTCCAGCACGCCGCGCCAGAGGTTGTAGATGCTGCGGTGGCATTCGTCGGTCACGATCACATCGAAGGTCTCAATGGGCACGGCGGGATTGTAGCGCACATGCTTTGGCTCTTTCAGAAGCTGGGCATCCTCCTCCTCGCTCTCGAAGAGGGAGCGTTCTTCCGCCGCTTCGTCCGGCTCCTCCTCGCCGCTGAGAATGGAGTAGAGGCGCTGGATATTGGTGATGCAGACGCGGGCCACGTTGTCGATGGTTTTGCCGCGCAGGTGCTGCACGTTATAGAGCTCGGTAAACTTGCGCCCATCGTCGGGGGTCATAAACTGCTGGAACTCGTTGTGGGTCTGCTTGCCCAGGTTATCGCGGTCCACGAGGAAGAGGACGCGCCTGGCCCCGCCGAATTTGATCAGGCGATAGATAAAATTCACGGCAGTAAAGGTTTTGCCGCTGCCGGTCGCCATCTGGATCAGGGCGCGGGGGTGATTTCTCGTGAAGGAGCGTTCCAGGTTGGTGATCGCCTCGATCTGGCAATCGCGCAGGCCGTGTGTCGCCAGAGGGGGCATTTGCAGCAGGCGGGCGCGCAGGGTCGCATTTTCGCCGCCTTCGGGAGCCAGCTCCAGCCATTGTTGCAACATTGCGGGGCGGTGAAAGCTGAAGATCAGGCGGCTGCGCGGCACGGGATCAAGATTGCTGGTGAAGCGCGTCTCCTGACCGGTAGTTTCGTAGTGGAAGGGCAGGGGTGTGCGCGCTACTGGAAGGGTATCATCGATGCCTGAAAGGTATTTCGCGCTCTGCTCGCGAACGCCGATTAATGAATGACCGGCAGGTTTCGCCTCCACCACGCCTGCTACTTCGCGATTGACTATGAGCAGATAGTCAGCCGTGCCTGTACGCAAAGGAAATTCGCGGATTGCCACGCCCGGTCCTGCGCCCAGATTGTGTCTGCCCCAGTCCTGCACCACCCAGCCCGCCTGACTCAACATCTCGTCAATCTGCTGCCGTGCAAGCTCTTCGGGCTTCATGCGATGTGCCTCTCCTGAATTGGTTTTGTCGTATTTGTCGTGTTTGTCGTATATGAATTGGGAAAGCGATAAATCGCCCACGGACGCGGTAAACCGGGACCCTACGACGTTGGACGCCACGTTCAAACCTGGGCACGCGATCAATCGGGTTCCGACGATGTTCAGGTCCGTAATAAACGTCGTATTACCATAATCATCTCATCTTCGTCAAGGGGTTGTAGGGTTGCTGTTACCCGTCCCGAAAAAGAATAGAATACCTCAAATGTCGTAGGGGCGAGATTGATCGCGTCCCTACGGAGATGGTGGTAGGGGCAATCCCTTACGGTTGCCCTGCTCCCAATTGGGTTGGTACGGCGCGAGCGAAGAGCCTCGCGCCGGAGCCGGATCTTTCTTTGAATTTCAGCCGAGAAAAACGGCGAAGAGCAGGATCACAAGGCCGATCATGCGCGTAACGTCGCCGATATTGTCGAAGAGCAGGACGTTGGTGACTAAATATTTCTGGAAAATGATCAGGTAGCCGAGCGCCAGCATCAGGAACGACAGGCCCATCATAAAGCTAAAGCGCGTCTCCTTCGTCAGGAAGGCGGAGACATAGCAGGCGAAAATACCAAAGCAGATGAGCGAACGCGAGCCGCTCAGCGCCGCTTTGAGCGCGGTATTGGGGAAATCGGGGAGCGCTGGCGAGAGCATAAACAGGCCCAGCAGCAAGGCGGAGATACAGACATGCCAGAGCATCAATCCGCGCAAATAGCCGCCTGAACTGTTGAGAAAGCTCATAAATATAAACAACAGGCTGACCGCTTGTCCGATGAAGAGAAACCAATCGGTATTGAGGACGACGCTGGTAATGTTGCTGGAGAGAAAGTCAGCCGCCGCTGTCAGCGCGATAATGCCCATCGATAGCCCCAGAACGAAGAGGCGGGCGTTACGGCCCTGGCTATAGATGTAGAATGCTCGCAAGGCAATGAACAGCGAGACTAGAAAGAGCATGATCGCGAGCACGTTGGGGATCAGATTAGCGTTCATGGTTAAGAGTTCTCCTTTGCTAGAAAACGGAGCGAACAACTTACTATACAGACTGCCACCGCCGCCAGACGCGGGAATTTCTCCCCGTAGGGACCCGATTGATCGCGTCCGATTGATCGCTGGCCTGGCCCACCACGGCGCTGAAGCGGACGCGGTGAACCGGGTCCCTACGAGGGGGGCAATTTCCCCACATCATCAGTTAATGTGCATAGCCTGGCCCACTACGGCGGTAAACCGGACGCGATCAATCGCGTCGCCACAGAGGGAGGGATGCCCAACATTACGAGTTAATGTGCATAACCTGGCTCCTACGATGCCCAGGCAGTCTGCAAGGAATTGCTTGCTTAGTGATGATCGAAAAGAACAGAGGGCTCGACAGGTCGTCCTTCCGGCCCATACAACTCGACGCGGTTCTCCCTCATCAGGGATTGTAACGCGCTGATCACCTCTTTGATGTTCATACCGGCAAGACGGCAGAGCTCGGCGATGTTAGTACGACCATCGATAAGCGCATAGAGGCGGCGCGCCTGTTTATCCCCAATCGTAGGGGCTTTGGCAAAAGGATTGCTAGACAGCATGAGCGAGGGATCTTCTTTGCGCTGGGGGATCAGTTCTGACAGCGAGGGCAAGACCGGCAAAGGCGGCGTTACTGGCTGCTGCAAAGGAACTTGAGACCCCGACTGCCTGAGCGCCCCGATGCCAGCAGGGACAAGCAGACCCCGACTGCTAGCCGCTGTTAGCGCCTGATCGACCAGAGCGTTAATGGTTGGGACAAAATGCAACTGGGGGCCACGCCGCGAAAAAAGCAGCGTGACGACGTTCAAGGAGCTGAGAGGCGCGATATAAGGCGACGCGATGTGTTGCGGGGGGAGCAGATTGCTGTTGTTGAAGCAACAGGTAACGTAGGCCAGGCCATAGCGCCTGAGCAAAATAGCCTGATAATGAGGGAAAACATTTTCTACCAGTTGTGGCTGGTAGTTGATACGCTCATGAGCCCAACGCTGTACCATTGCTCCAACCTGATCGTTGATCACAATTTGCTCTGGCAACGAGGCATCCTGCGATATCAGAGCCCGCAACTGCATCATTGGCCGGGCAGGATGCTCGCCCTGATTTGTCCAAAACTGCGCCGCCTGGACATCCAGACGTTGTACGATCATATAGGCTAGCCAACGCAGCAGTTCATCGAAGTGCTGCATCGTGGCTATAGCTTTTAGAAGCTGCGACATGATGGCCAATTGTCGCTGTTGCAGCTCCGTTGACAGGGGGGGGTCGGGCATTTCATACATATCCATTGAAGCCACCTATCCCAAAAAATATGATACGTCATTAACACTTAGCAGTCACATCACCTCACGTTCTGATACGAATTAAAAGACCTATCAGGCCAGGGATATTGAGATAGCTACATCCTAAAGTACTATCTGCCCACCTTCCTTCAGGCAGCAGCAAATACCATTGCAGATCCATCGGCCATGAGAAGTCGTCGGAAACGTGGTGGGTGGAGCAAGTGCGACTATTCCACCGATCCGGCGGGGGGGACCTGATCAGTTCCTGTAAAACTCCATTGCGACCTGGAGTGCGTTCTCTTACCCGATGGAACGGTAAGTCACCAGCACGATCAGATGTTATCCAGTGTAAGGAAGCCAGAGACGTCCCCACAACAACATATCCTTCTCTAGAAGAGGTCTCTCAACTTATAAGTGGAAATCGTACTAGAATAATAGAGCAACATACTGCTCAGTACAAGCATACCCAATACGGAAAAAAATGTCAATAAAGATAGTATTAAAATATTGGCTGATAGCAGAATATATTTAACCAGAAAATGGCGTATATATTGATACAGCAAGACAGCTATAATTTATTCTTATAAATACATATGTACGAGAAATGAATAAATCTTCTTCTACATAGTAATGGGGTAATATACTGTTTTATATGGGAAAAGAATACATTGTGAACTGCTATCGTTCCGGCAACAAAGGCGCATGACACGACTTCTTTACTTTTTGCTCTGTGTGCAGAGCTATCGCGCCTGGTGGGGGCGTGGTTATCTATACTTTATTGCTTATTGCGAGCTAATCCGGCATAGTATCCTGCGACAAAGAGAAGCAGGCCCATCAATACAAGTGGCAATACTAACAAACCATGATTAATGGACTGATTAGCGGCTAACGGTGCAGTACTCGCCGCGCAAATCGCAGCCAGCACAGCAAAAAGTGTTGCTTTGCGTTTGTTATCCATAGGTGAATTATAACATCTGTGAAGAATGATAGCCAGTGTACCTGGCTGCCATCCAGGGCTTCTCAAAAGTGGTTTTTTCAGGCAGAACGGCTCGCAAGCGAGCCGTTCGAGAGGAAGGTGCTGGCGGTGGGCGCAGCTCACAACCAGCACCTTCCTCTCCCTGTGAACGCCTTAGGCGCGAGGAGTCAAAGCGTGCAGCGACGTTTGAGAAACCCTAGCTGCCATCAATGCGCCAGATTTTCGCGACTTTGTCGTAGCTGCCGGTGACGATGTGGGTATCGTCGGGGGACCAGGAGAGGCTGAAATCGACTCCTGTGAAGTAGCTTTTTTTGACCGCGCCCGTCTGCGCATCCAGCAGGTAGATGGTGGCATCGCCCCCGTAGACGGCGATGGTGCGGCTATCATGCGACCAGCTAGCCTCGCCGATAGGAGCACCTCCAGGCGCGTTATAGGTGAAGAGGGTGGTATCTGTACTCACCTGCCAGACGCGGGCCGTTTGATCCTGGGCCACGGAAACGATGCGCGTGCTATCGGCAGACCAGGAGAGCGAGCCGATGGTATTGCTATGGCCTTTGTAGATCAACTTCGTCTGCCCGCTCAACGGTTCCCATAGCCGGACGGTTGTATCTTCGGAGCCGGAGGCCAGCAGTTGTCCATTCGGCGACCAGGCCAGCGCCTTGATCGTATTGGTATGTTCCTGGTACGTGGTGACGAGCTTCCACTGCGGGTACTGGTACACGTACACATTGTTATCGCTGCCGCCAACGGCCATATAGCGTTCGTCGGGCGACCAGGCCAGCTTTGGCACAACCGAGGCGCGCGTGGTGAGAGATGATAATCGCTGCCCATTGTTGGCGTCCAGCACCTGGATGGTGCCATCAACAAAACCAACAGCCAGTTTCTGATCCGTGCGCGCCGACCAGACGATTGACCAGGGGTAGTCATCCGACTGTACAGGCTGCACCGTGCTGCGCACCGAGAGCTTCGTCTCCCCTTTATCCGCGGTCCATACCTGCATCGTACCATCCATAGAGCCTGAGGCAATGTATTTGCCATCCGGCGACCAGCGCACGATCAAGATCTGATTTGTATGCCGCGTGTATGTAAGCTCAGCCGTTGGTTGCCCGCTCGCACGCTGGATGTTGCTAAAAACCTGATTGAGCGGATTGGATGGTGACTGCGTATTACGTAAGACCTGCGTCAAGAATACACTCGCAGCGCCGCCCACAGCGATCACTCCCACGGCCCCACCAATCAGCAAGGCGCGACGCGACAGATGGGAGCCTTTTTGTTCCCTGTTTGGCAGCGAGGGATCGAAGACTGGCTGATGGCCATAGGGGAGAGATGAGTATGGATATTGAACCTGTTGAACGGGTGGCATGTGCGTCTGA
>DASRHT010000113.1:0-92264 GCA_035650355.1 Ktedonobacteraceae bacterium | reverse complement strand
TCATCGGAAGAATCTTCTTCTCGCCAGAGACGCAACGTCCCATCATGACCGGCAGAGGCCAGACGGCTTCCATCGGGTGAATAGAGGAGCACATGGACCTCCTTTTGATGGCGCTCGAAAACCTGAAGTTGCTCTCCTGTTTTTGCATCCCACTGCACGATGTCCTTGTCGATGGCTGCCAGGAGTGTGGTGGAATCAGGAGCCCAGGCAAGCGCGGCCACACTCGCATACCGATGGGGGGTTGCCTCTGACCGACAAATCAGCATGGAGCCCTTTGCCGCGTTGGCATATCCTCCCAACGGCTCTGGCTTCCAGATATGCACCGCGCCCTCCTGTCCTCCCGAAGCAATATGTTTCCCATCGGGCGACCACGCTACCGCATGACCGGTATACCGATGGCGGCGATACGATGTTGTTGAAACGTGTTCATCGGTCCTGTCAGGCGTATGAATCGAGACCATTTGACCAATCGCCGCCACAGCGTTTCCCTGAGGAGCCCACCTGACACACCAGATAGTCCCATCATGGCGATACGATTTCCAGGGCACGTCCGTCGGACAGACAATCGGACGGATCTGTGTGTCTGAGATGATCATCCAGGCAACCTCTTCATCAAGCAGAACATCGCCCGGTTCCGTGGCCCGCAACCCGTTCTCGATATGCAAGGTGACAAAGCGTGATCGTTTGCCTTGCCCTGTCATCTTTTGGCGCACCGCCTGATACGCTTCTTCGGGGGTGCGAGCTTGAAGAGTCGCGACGAGGCGATAGTGAACGCATTCAACACGTTCTCAAAGCAGGAATTGGGATGCGCTCCGATCACAAGCGCGATGAGCAAAGACATCTCATAATTCAGATGGTCTTGCATGCGCTTCTCCTGCACCTGATGGTCTTGTTGGGAATGCATCTCTGTCATAGGAGTCTCCTTCCATCATGGCATCCCGTTCTTCCAGGTCAGATCACCACAGGGATGCTCAAAAACGACATAGCAGAAAAAAGCCAGCCGGGTACGGCTGGCTGCCAGAATATCGCGGTGGTATGCGAGGTTAGGGGCGGAGCGAATCTTTGTTGAGCATGTACCAGCCGTGTTCCCAGCAGGTCATCGTCGCCTGAGCGATACATCGCTGCCTACTCGGCGCCGCGATCTGGTGAAAAGCCGGTAAGAGCACCTGTTGGGAATGCTCGTCACAGCGGTAGATGTCGAGCAAAAACGCTACTCCTGCGCGATTACAGGCGCTACAGCGGCAGGCACGTCCATGCTTGTCTGTCCCAGCAAAGGTAAAGAGGACGAGTTTTTCGGGAGCAATGGGCTGCATGCAGCGTTGACATCGGGAAGAGGCCGAGCGCCGTTCACCTGTCACTTCTGGCAAGAGAAGCTGGCGGCGTTCTCGCTGCTGAAAGAACGGCACATGCTGAAAGGCATGCTCATCCTGGCAACAGGTAAGACAGAGATGACGATATCCATCGGTCTGCCCAACGATGAGCACGTCGGCACTCCCGCCCGCTGCGATGACGGCGGCCACAGTATCACGCGCTTGCTCGTAGATCCTCTGGTAATCGCGCTCGGGAGCTGACACCGTTTCAACCATCTGCGCCAACTGTTCATACGCATCCTGCTGACTCGTCGCATGATAGAGCAGATCTCTGATTCGTTCGCACACCTCTAGTAGGACGGAGCCGACGCTGGCGCGCATAAACCAGCCCGCATACATCTGTGCGAGCAGGCTCAGTGCCTCATCGTCATGGGTCATTTTGGGGGTTCTCACAGCCATATGCTGTTTCTCCTTTCAAACAGACGACAAAGAAGCCATCCCTCTTTGGGATGGCTCCGCTCAAGAGACCAATCGTCCTATTCATGTATTCCCTTTCAAGAGCCTATCGGCTATACTGACAAGAGTGGCTTTTGATGCATGGAGCAGAAGGAAAGGATCGAAGAGGGATGATGAACGATGTTGCTGCGCCTCCCCCGCGTGAGGTGGTTGTTCTGACGGCGCTGTCTATCGAGTTTCAAGCGGTGGTTCGGCACTTGCAAGATGTACAAGAAGTGGTTCATCCGTCAGGCACTATTTATCATCAGGGAACGTTCGCTGGAACGCACCGTACCTGGCGCGTTGCGGTGGCCGAGATCGGCATGGGTGGTACGGCTACCGCAGTGGAGGCGGAAAAAGCCATCGGCTTTTTTCACCCTCAGATCGCCCTGTTCGTCGGCGTTGCGGGCGGCCTCAAGGACGTGCAGCGCGGGGATGTGGTGGTGGCAACGAAGATCTATGCCTATGAAGCAGGCAAGGCCGGGAGCCACTTCGAACCGCGTCCGTCTCTTGGGTACTCCAGCCACGCGTTAGAGCAACGAGCGCGGGCTGAAGCACACGGGAAGGAGTGGCTGGCTCGTCTGCAAGGTGACAAGCCTGATCCGACTCCTCAAGTATTCATTGGCGCGATAGCTGCGGGCGAGAAAGTGCTCTCGTCAAAACAATCCAGTCTTGCCTGCTTGCTCAAACATACTTATGGTGATGCCCTAGCCATTGAGATGGAAGGACACGGCTTCCTGCATGCTGTCCGAGTGAACCACGCCGTTCATGGGCTCGTCATTCGCGGCATTTCCGATCTGGTGGAGGATAAAGCCGAGGCGGATGCAGCAGGCACGCAGGCTGTTGCAGCACAGCACGCTGCGGCATTCGCGTTTGAGGTGCTAGCAAGATTCATGCTCCCTGCATCAGATAGTGGCTCAGGAAAGACCCCACCTGTGATGCTGCCGCCGCAGGCACAGGCATTTGTTGGGCGCGAGGAGGAGATCGATTGGCTGCTCCTGCAGTGGGCTGACGGCAGCGGCAAAACGCTGGGTCTGTGTGGCCCCGGAGGCATGGGCAAGACCGCGCTGGCAGCGCAAGCCCTCAACCGCTTGCTGACGCAACCGACATGGCCCGCGCGTTTTCCCGGCGGTATCTTCTATCATTCCTTCTATGCCGTCCCCTCACTCGCCAGAGCATTTGAGGATCTGGCGCATTTTTTAGGAGAGGATGCTAGCCCTAACCCTCACCAGGCCGCTCTGCGCGCGCAGAGTCGTCGTCGCACGCTGCTGATCTTTGATGGCATGGAAGAACTGGCTGATGCGCACGCGCTGCGGCAGATCGGGGGCAATCAGGTGGTCCTCTTGCTCTCACGGCGGCGCGCTGACATGCCGGATCTGGCCCATTGCCGTGAGATTGGGGGACTCTCCCAAGAGCAAGGCATCACCCTGCTGCAATCCCTGGCAGGTCCACGCGCCTCGGATCATGCCAGCGCCGAGCGACTCGTCGAGCAGGTTGGGGGCTATCCTCTGGCCCTTCAGCTCATCGGGAGCTATCTTTTTGCACAGCAGGAAGAGGTGAAAGACTACCTGCACTGGTTTGAGGAGACAGGGCTGACGGCCATCCACTTTGGAACACATCGGGATCAGAGTGTCTCCGTGCTGCTTCAGCGCACCTATGGCTCCCTCGCGGAGACCGAACAACAGCTCTGGATGCTGCTAGGCCTGCTTGCTCCTGCCCCCTTTCCCTGGGAACTGGTGCAGAGCATCCTGGAACTGCCTGAGTGGGTGATCCGGCAGGCGCTCGGCTCCCTGGTCAATCTAAGCGTACTGCGTCGCCCCGACCAGTCCTATGAAGTCAGCCATCCCCTGATCCATACCTTTGCCAAAGAGCGTCTCTCCTCGCAGGGGGATGCCTGGTCTACTGACCGCATGCCCACCTGGAGAGAACGGCTCCTGAGCACCTTACACACCCATTTTAAGGAACGCGATCCCTATGATCGTGATGATCTCACGCTCTGGTCTCCCCATGTACAGCCGATATTTGCAACAACCGAACTGCCAACGCCACATCGCCTGAGCGCGGCACGCCTGTTCAACGATGTTGGATTTTGTGCTCACACGCAGGGGAAATATGCAGAAGCTGAGCTGCTCTATCAGCAGGCACTCGCGATACGAGAGCAAGAGTTTGGAAGAAATCATCCTGAGACTGCTCAAAGCTTGAACAGACTGGGGCTCCTCTATACGCATCAAGGGAAATACGGAGCAGCCGAGCTGCTATTACAGCAAGCACTCGCGATACGAGAGCAAGAGTTTGGGAGAAATCATCCTGAGACTGCTCAAAGCTTGAATAGTCTAGCAACACTTTTTTACCATCGAGGCAAGTATGGAGAAGCTGAGCAACTCTACCAGCGAGCATTGGTCATCCGAGAACAGGTATTAGGGGGAAGTCATCTCGATACCACACAATGTCTGAACAATCTAGCGCTCCTGTATACGCATCAAGGCAAGTACGAAGAAGCTGAGTCATTGTACCGGCGGGTGCTAGCTATGCGAGAACAAACCCGGGGCAGCCATCCCATCACAGCAAGCGTCCTGAATAACCTGGCAAAGCTCTACAGGAGTCGGGGAAAGTACGAGGAAGCTGAGTCACTGTTACAACAGGCATTGGCGATACGGGAGCAGGAACTTGGGGAGAGCCATCCCGATATCGCTCAAAGCCTCAACAACCTGGCGGCACTCTACTACGATCAAGGCAAGGAGAGGGAAGCGGGGCCATTGTTGCAACGGGCATTGGCGATACGAGAGCAGGCGCTCGGGGAGAGCCATCCAACCACGGCTCAGAGCTTGAACAATCTGGCAGAACTCTACTCCTCTCAGGACAAGTATGGAGAGGCCAAGTTGCTGTACCAGCGGGCGCTGGCCATTTATGAGCAGCAATTAGGCCAGGACCATCCTCATACGCAAACCGTCCGCAACAACTATGTGTCCCTGCTCGAAATCATGGGAAGTGAGCGGAAATAACAAGGAGAGGTGAGAATTTTTGAACCATTCGAAACGTGAGGAGATTTCTGCATGCCACAAAGCAGCCGAGAGGGTGGAGGGGAATGATCGTTACTGGTGAGACCATTATCACACAACAACGATCATGTACTTTATGTTGAGACAGAGCCGACATACCGAAACCCAACCGCCTGGATAGACTCCTTTTCGATGAGATACTGTTCCATATGCTTGAGAAAGGTGATACACGCCCGCTCCTGCTCTGCAGTGGCATGACAAAGACTATTGCCAATGTAGACAAACAGATAGGGGACCCAGGAAAAATGCTGCTCGTGAAAGGTGCTCCGCAGCGCCTGCATCATCTCGTCAAAGCCATTGAGCCGATGATCCGTCCCTCTTTGCAGCCATGCTACGCGTATCTCCTCAAGCGAGCGGACCTCGTCGTCGGGGACGGTGGCGGGATCGTCGGCGGAAATCCCGCTCAAAAACAACAGGCGTTGCATGGTATACATCCAGGCGGCAGTCGGTTCATCGAGGCGATCATAGGCATAATCCTGGCAGATCAGTAGCCCTTCCCTACCGAGCAGACGTTTGATAATGGTGAGTGTTGATGGCAGATCAGGCAGATGGTGTAAGGCGCGATTGATCACGACGGCATCGAAACGGTTCTCTGTGGCCTGCCAGGTCCTGATATCCGCGCACTGATACGTGAGGGTGCCACCGCCAGCGGTGAGAGGATGGGCTGCCTTTGTTCTTTCTGCCACCTCGATGATCTCCGGTGAGAGATCCACGCTGGTCACATCATGCCCCGCTCGCGCCAGTTCCAGCGAGAGATAGCCATTGCCACAGCCCACTTCCAGGATTTTCCGCCCTGGACCGGGAATCATAGAGGTGACGAAGTGACAGGTATCGCGCGCGCTCAATTCGATGATGGAGGATAACCGCCACTGCGACCAGCGCTCCGTGCTGCTGGTGTGCAGCGATTCCAGCGGATATCTCACGTCGGCAATCATGTTTCCCCTCCCTTTTTGCCTGCGATCAGCGCACGGTGGAGGTGTAAGTGCAGACAAGTGGCGGACAGCCCCGCACGTCTGAGCCAGCCCAGGTGCTCTTCAAGAGAGGCTGGATAATCTTCTTTGTCTTGCAGTCGTTCAAGGAAATCATTGGGGCTGGTGTCATCCTTGCTTTCCTCTCCCTCTTTCAAGCGTTTCCACATCGCTCGATAGAGCTCTGCGAACGGGGTCACATCCAGCGCCATCCGGTCAATGAGCAGAAACAGTCCTGCCGGTTCGAGCAGATCAGCCACAAACTGAAAGATGGCTTGTTTTTTGTCGTGCGGCACATGATGCAAGGCTTGCACACTGATGACGACCTGATACTTCCTTTTTGGTAACACCAGGCGCTCCAGGTCCGTAAAATCCTGGGAAATCAAGGTACACTGCTGTTCAAATGCCGCCAGACGCTGCGCTGCTAAGCCCAGCATCACCGATGAGGAATCGACCCCGACGACCAAAGCATGTGGCAGACGCGCAAAGAGGAGCGATTCAACCAATCCTGAACCAATTCCCAAATCAAGAATCGTTGCTCCTTGTTGATATCCTGCCTCAAGCAATTGGATCAAGATATCTAATTCCTCAGCTCTGGTTGGATTGATCTGGAGAGCCGTTTGGTCCCATTCACGCGCAAACTCCGGATTCTCCCACGCATCTTTCATGGTGCCCCTCTCTTTGGCTTCATCGAAACACTTCTGTTCAATGTATCACACCATCCCGTTGTCATACCAGCGGCACTCACTGACGCGTCAAGCTGCTTCGCACGGCCAGGTGACAGGTTGCTCACAAAGATGTATGCTACGTACAGCAGAGCAACAGAGCGCCGCTTGTAGAGAGATTTCAAGCCAGAGGAAGATGCGATGAGAACTTCACTCCCTGCAGGACACATCGTCTCGCTTCAGGATATGCAGATGTACTACGTGGATGCCGGTGAGGGCGAGCCATTGCTCTTGCTGCATGGCTATACTGGCGCGAGCAGTGATTGGGCTTTCTGCTTTGACGAACTCGCTCGCCAGTACCGTCTGATTATTCCTGACTTGCGTGGCCATGGACGTTCAACCAACCCAGCGGGGGAATATACCCAGCGACAGGCGGCGCGGGATGTGTGGGCACTGCTCGATCATCTGGGCATCAAGCGGTTTCAGGGGATTGGCGCCAGTGGTGGGGGTAATATCCTCTTGCACCTGGCGACGCAGCAGCCAGAGCGCGTTGAGGCGATGGTGCTCATGAGCGCCGTCCCCTCCTATCCTGAACAGGCGTGCCAGATCATGCGCAGCTTTACATGGGAGCAGGTCTCCGAGGAAGAGCGTCAGCGCTTGCGGAAGCGCCATCCGCGCGGGGATGAGCAGATTCAGGAACTATTCAGGCTGGGACGCGCCTTTGCAGAGCAGGAAGACGATATGAATCTCACAACTTCCTCTCTCGCCACGATTATAGCCCGTACACTGATCATCTTCGGCGACCGCGACCCCTTCTACCCTGTCTCCATCGCGCTCGACCTGTACCAGGCTATCCCGTCCTCGTATCTCTGGATTGTCCCCAACGGCGGCCATGTCCCCGAACTGCATGCTCCCTTCGTCCCGTCGCTGCTGCCATTTTTGTGCGGATCATGGAAACGGGAATAGTTGATCTTTAACAGAGAGGGGAGATCACAATACGAGCAGGGGAGCGCAAAGCAGCACCACCCCCCACCTCTCTGCTCTCCCCACCTGGAAGCATTTAGTCGGAAGAGCTTGACCGATGTTTTCGTTCCTGAATCATTGTTTCCCCATTCCTGCCCCTACTTCTCCCTCACCTGCCTCTGTTCTCCCCCCTCAACTACCCACCCGTTACCAGGATCGCTTTTGTATGCTGATGAGGTGAGCAGCAACTCTGCTGTAGGTGACCGGCACGCTGCTGCCTACCGTTCCTTGTATTCCTTGCACAGAAAGAGAGACGCTCATGACCGATTGCACGTTCTTTGACGAGGAGCCATATGCTGATGGGCTGCCCCATTGGGCCACGATTACCCAGGTGAGCACCTTTCTCAACGTTCCACGCACTACCATTCGCGGGACGGTCCGACGAGCTGCGACCTCAGACGAGTCCTGGGTCAGGAAAGCGATGGCGGACGATGGGACCTTCCGCTACCTGATCGATACCACCCATGAGAGCTACCAGACCCATGAACAGCGCTGGAAACAGCATCAGGAGATACGAGCGGAAGAGGGAATGGCTGCTTCTGCTGACCGCTCTCGCACCAAAAAGTTGCCGGTGGTTCCGTTCCAGCAGGAGGAGTATCCAGTTCCCCCTTCTCCCTCCCTGTTTGTGCCATTCTCCTGGCTCAACACCGCCGGTGGGGACGATGTGCTGCATCGTTGGCCCGCCTTCCGACAGCGGCTCCACTCCTGGGGCATCCAGATCTTTCAAAACAGATTGGCGGAAGAGGGACAGGAGAATCCCTGGCAATGGCGCTGGGGAGATCTGCACGGGGAAGGCTATCAAAGCTCGGAACTGGCGATTCTTGCGGCACTGGAAAATCGGCTGATGCTCAATGAGACGCCCAAAGAGGTGTCATCAGCCACTTCATCTGCTCAGACGGCCCCCATGTCGCTCTTCGCGCCCGAGCAGGGCAAGTCACAGGGCTTCACGCTTTTTGGCCGCAGACAGAGTGCCGTTCAGGGCTCACAACGCCGCTCCCTCCTCGACCGAGAACCGCCTGATGGAGCCCGATAGCCCTCCGCGCCGTTCCCGGTGAGGCGTGGCAGCGTTCATGCTTCTTTGTTTGTCCAAAGGAGAAAAGAAAGTTGCATCCATGAATACCCTACGAAATGAGAAACAGCAACGACGCCCACTACCGGCACAACTATCGCTGATTATTACCGGCGTCGTGGGCCTCTTGAGGTGATTAATGAAGCTGCAAAACGCGAGAAATCGATTCGTCATGGCCATCCCTCGACCTTACATCTCTGGTGGTCGCGTAAACCATTAGCGGCCTGCCGCGCGATCCTCTTTGCATCCCTGGTTGACGATCCTTCTGAACACAAAGATCGATTCTCATCTGAAAAGGCTCAGGAGAAAGAAAGAAAACGCTTATTTGGGATCATAGAAGATCTGGTTCAGTGGGAAAACACCCAGAACAGGGATGTATTGGCAAAAGCACGAGATGAAATTCGTAAATCCCAAAATACGCCCATTCCCCCGATCCGCGACCCCTTCTGCGGCGGAGGCTCCATTCCGCTAGAAGCGCAGCGGCTCGGTTTACAGGCACGTTCTAGCGATCTGAAACCGGTCGCTGTTCTGATTACAAAAGCCTTAATCGCAATTCCGCCAATATTTGCAGGCTGTCCTCCCGTCGCCCCAGATCAACCGCAGCATCTTATTTCAAGTGATAAAGAATGTGCGCGCGGGTTAGCCCACGATATCCGCTCCTATGGTCAGTGGATACGTGATGAGGCAGAGCGACGAATGGGGCATCTCTATCCCAAAGTGCCACTACCGGCAGAGTATGGTGGCGGTGAGGCTACAGTAATTGCCTGGCTATGGGTGCGCACCGTTACCTGTCCTAATCCCGCCTGTAGTACACGCATGCCTCTCACCAGCAAGTGGTGGCTCTCGAAAAAAGAGGGGAGACGGGTTTGGGTAGAGCCAGTTGTGGATAGAAGTGTACATCCGGCTTCAATTCATTTTCTTGTCAAGCAAGGCAGGAAAGGAACTCCTCAAGAAGGAACTGTGAATCGCAAAGGCGCAACCTGTATTGTCTGCAATACCTCTGTGCCTTTTCCTTATATCCGTAGTGAGGGAAAAGCCAAACGTATGGGAACGCAATTGTTAGCAATAGTGGCTGAAGGTACTCAGGGGCGTTTGTGGTGAATGATCTCGCGTCGTACCTGTGCCGTCAATGGCCTTTCCATCTCAACCCCTCCAATTTCTCCTGTCCGACTTCCCTTCATCAACGCTGTCGAGTTTATCGCACATCGCACCTGATAATAGAACGTGCAACGAACCTGACAAGCTGCTGTACATCACGATGTTCATTAGCAATGTCCAGGTCAGTGATGATGGAGGGAAACACTCCCTCTCCTGCTGAGCATAGGAAACGGGGAAACGAGACGACAAAGTCGCGTGAGTTGGCGTCACGTTCGACCTTCCTCATTCATAGCATTTTCTCTCTGTTTCTCACCATCTGACATAGGGCAAGAAAGCTGGTGGCGTCTGTTTTCCCACCAACCAACCAGCAAAACTTTTGAGGCTCACGAGGCTCATCCAGAAGAAGATTTTTGATGACGCAATGCGCCTTGTTGGGCAGACCCGTCCTCAAGTTGGCTGATCTCGCCCTCTAAACCACTCGCATAATATGTAAGTATTTGTTCCAGAGGTAAAGCACGACCCTGGACCCAGGCAACAAGAAATTCTTCTTCATCCATGTGAATACGTGCATAGGCTTTTGCTTTTTCATATGGCTCCTGATAGATAGGAGGAATAGGCACACTAATGCACTCGTGTAACACCTCAGCAGATCCCCATAGCTGGGCGGCTCGTCGCGTTTCTCCTTGCGCCGCCAGCACTTCACCAAGCCCATCCAGACAATAGCTAATCAGCTCCCTGTTACCTATAGTTTTCAGGGTGGTAAGGCTTTCTTCGTAGCAAGCACGGGCTGCAGCCAGATCATTCTGTGAAGCAGCAACGCGAGCAAGGCTGAGAAGGGCTTCAGCGGTCCCTGCTTTGTCACCAAGCTCTTTGAAAATAGTGACGCTCTCCTGAGAACGCTGGCGAGCGCGTGTGCTTTTCTTCAGGTAAGCAAGGATTTCTCCTAATGGGCTAAGCACGTAAGCCAGACTAGGTTTATCTCCAAGTTCCCGGCAAAGAGCCATGCTCTGTTCAGCCAGAGCACAGGCTCTGGCCGGATCGCTTGCCGATGCGAACAACACACGAGCCAAGAGCAGAAGTCCCCAGCTAATTCGTTTCTTATCGCCCAACTCCTGATAAATCGACAGGCTCTCCTCAAGGAGGATACGTGCCTGATCGTACTCTCCCTGAGCACTATAGACACGTGCGACAACCTGGAGACAACGGCCTCTTCCCCAGTGATCGTCTGTCTTCTGGAAAAGATGGATCGCGCTCTCATAGCGAGAGCGCGCCAGAGCATACTCATTTCTCGCCCAGGCGATCCCACCCAGGAGGTCAAGAGCCGCCGCTTCGCCTCGTTTATCGCCCAGTTCCTGAAACAGCGCGAGACCCAGTTCTCCCAGTGTTTCGGCTCTATCCTGCTCGTCCTGCGCAAAAGCCAGTTCGCCCGCGGCAATGAACGCCCTGGCCCTGACCGAAGCTGAAACGTCCTTATCATACGCCAGGGCACGCTCTAGAAAAGCCCGTCCTTCCCGGATATAGCCACGAATGTACCAGAACCAGTAGAGCGCGGCGCTGAAGCGTAAAGCTTGCTCGGCATAGAAGCTGTTTTCCTGCGTCTCGGCTACCAACTCCGCCTTTTTTAGCAACCAGTCAAGGGCTGCACGCAGATTCTCATGCTCCTGTTCCAGGCAATCAAGCCACTTGCCCTGATCAGGGCCTGATAAATACGCCTCGGCCTCCTCGGTCAGGGAGAGATAGTATTTGGCATGCGCCGCCTGTGTTATCTCTGTTTCTTCGGCTTCAGCCAGACATTCTAATCCAAACTCGCGCAATACATATAACATCTGAAAACGAATTTCTCCCTCCGCCTCCTCCGCCTGCTTCAACAGACTCTTATCCACGAGCGACGTGAGCATGTCAAGAATATCGCCGGTGAACGAGCCGGCAGCGGTTGCCACCACTTCGGCGGCTTCGAGCGTACAGCCACTCGCACAGATGGCAAGTCGGCGGAAGACCTGTTGCTCCTCCGGCTCCAGCAGGTTGTAGCTCCAGGCCAGCGTATTACGCAGTGTTTGCTGGCGTACAGGGAGATCGCGCGCGCCTCCTGCCAGGACGATAAGCCCCTGTTCTAGACGAGAGAGCAGTGTCTGAGGAGGAAAATATTTGCAGCGTGCGGCTGCCAATTCGATTGCCAGAGGCAGCCCATCAAGGCGGGCGCAGATAGCAGCTACAGCAGAAGCATTGGTAGCCGTTAACTGAAAGTTAAATTTGACTTCTTGGGCGCGTTCAACGAAGAGAGCAACGGCTTCATACTGAGAAAGCGTTTGCGGATCGGGCAACTGCTTGAGATCTGGCACAGCGAGCGGGGGAACTGGAAGCTCATGCTCGCCCCGCACATGCAACATCACCCGGCTGGTGATGAGGATTTTGAGTTGGGGACAGGTCGCGAGCAGTTCACCAACGATTGGAGCAACATCTATAACATGCTCAAAGTTATCTAAAATCAGTAAAAACTGCTTCTCTCTAAGGGCAGCCTGTAGCAATGTCAGTGGTGATTGATTGCCAACCTTCCCTACCCCCAGTTCGCCGGCAATGGTTGGTATCACCATTGCCGGATTGTTGAGCGAGGCCAGTTCCACCAGGAAGACGCCATCGGTGAAGCTATGATTGAGCCTGGCACCAATATGGATACTCAGGCGTGTTTTCCCGACACCCCCTGGGCCTGTTAATGTGACCAGACGTATATCTGGTCTCTGCAAAAGGCTGCTAATCGTGGCAACCTCTTGCTCACGTCCAACCAGCAAAGCAGGCTGCTCCGGCAGGTTATAGAGCCGGGGTTCCCGATATCCAAACATTTCATCGGGAACCGGCTGCGGCTGAGCAACGGGGGCGATGTCGGATTGTAGAGGTTTCCGATGTTGAACGGCCTGTTCCAGCGCGGCGGCGAACATCTGAATATCGGCGAAGCGCTGCCTGTGATTTTTGGAGAGCGCCTTCAAAATCACCTGCTCGACTTCCTCGGGCAGATTGGGCACTTTTTCGCGTAGTGGCGGCGGCGGGCGGAGTTGATGCTGGGCCGAGATTTCGACCATCGAGCCATCAAAGGGACGCTCCCCACAGAGCCACTCATACGCCATAATGGCAAGGGCATACTGGTCTGAGGCGGGACGGGGATGACCGGCCATTTGTTCCGGGGCCATATAAGCAATCGTACCGGCTAGGTCGCGCATATGATGAACCCGCGAATGCTCTTGCACCACCGCGATCCCAAAGTCGCAAAGCATCAGTTCCTGTGAGCGACCGACAAGCAAATTATCTGGCTTGATATCGCGATGGATCAGCTTATGCTCGGTATGTGCATAATGAAGGGCAGAGGCAATCTGCTGTATATAATGTATAACGGTTTCTAGAGGAACCTGTGTTCCTCTAGGGTGCAGATGCCGCAAGCTGCCGTAAGGAGCATAAGTCATTACAAGGTAAGGAGTATTATCGGTCACTCCAAAATCCAGCACACGCACGATATTAGGGTGCTCCAGGCGAGCGATTATACGAGCTTCAAGGCGAAAACGCTCCAGATCCTGCGAAGCCAGCCGCGTATGAAGGATTTTAATCGCAGCTTCGGTACCGAGGTAGGTATGTTCGCCCAGATATACCTCGGCATGACCTCCCTGCCCCAGGACGCGCGTCAATCGATAATTACCAAGCTGCTGGCCGGTTCTGATATTTTGCACCATGTACTGCCTCTAAATGCACTGACTCCCATAATAGAAGCGGGAGCTACGCGATACTTGTTAAGACCTGCTGCGCTCTCTTGAGAGCAGCCATGCGCGCTTCCTGTACGGAAACGACGCGATCTATACTGCGCTGGAGGCGTTCATGAATATCGGGTCGAGAGCTTCGGAGCTTGTTAGCCACCTCTATCAGCGTCGTTTGCTCAAGCCATTCGGGGTGGTGCAAAATGTGCCAGTAACAGGCAGCCGCGTGGCGCAGATGCCCGGCTTTGAGATGTGCCATAGCCAGGGCTTCCCTCGTTTTCAGTACAAGCTGCGCACCCTTTTCTCCATCCTCGCTTGATGATCTTTCGAGATAGTGCAACAAGTTTGTTAAAATCTGGATTGCCTCTTCATATCGCTCTGCATGGATCAGTGCCGTCCCTAATTTCAGGGCAGAGCGATGCCTGAACAGACGAACCCTCTTAGGACCCATCTGACGATTGAGCTTGCGGGGCGCTTGTGATAACGTGAGAATGGCCTGCTCGTATTGAGCGATGGCGCCATTCACATCCCCAAGCGTACGCAAAAACACATCACCCAGATTTGTTCTGATATGAACCCGAAAATAAAGGCTCGAAGCAATATCTTGTAGTTCTGTAAGGGCGCATTCCACGAGCCAGCAAGCTTTCTCTCCCTGCTGCTGTTTATAAGCCAGGAGCGCCTCCCCGTTGGCATTCATCGCCGTCCCCCACCGTATCTCCTCCAGGCTGATATCTTCAGCACTCTTCAGGCTTTGTCGGCTCAGATAGAAACTGTGCGCCGCGTACTCCCAGAGTTCTTTCTGATCCAGGATGACCAGATTCTGTCCAAGCTCATTCCAGAACAGCCATTCGATTTTTTTGTCAATCGTGCCAGGAAATTTCCCTTGCAGAGTTTCATAAATATGAATGGCGTGTTTCCTGCTGCTATAGAGGAGCGTGACGAAGTAGCTAATCTGTGCCACATCTGTCAACGCATACTGATTTTCTTTCTGCGCTGCCTCCTGCAAGCAGCGGTAATATGTTGCCAGTTCATCCGGCTCTAAGAGAGCGGTATCAAGCAATTGGGGCGAGTAGCTCAGGAGCATAGTGCGTAATTCACCGGTTTCTGCGGCAATCTCCAGGGACGAATATCCTTTGTTGAATGCCAGGCTACGGAGAACTTTTTGTGCCAGCTCACGCCTTTTTGTCTGCTCTAGCGTTTGAAAAATGGTCTCGGCAAGCTCGGCAACCTCGCGATTGGCATAGCACAATAATGTTTCGGCTCCAACGTGTCTGAGAGCAATCAGTTTTTCACAGCAACCATTCAGTTGATCTCCCCCAACTATTCTGGACCACGCGGCTGCCTGCACGCGTCCGCCACATAGGTAGAGCGTGGCTAGCATTTCTGCTGGTGCCCCGCCTTCATCAAAAGCTGGTTGCCGCGTATACTCGCTATTCGGCTGATGCGCAAAAATCACGATCAAAGCGTGCTGTGGCAGGGCCGATTTCAAAACAGACAGGATGAATGAAAGGTCAGTTTGTGCTGGAGCGATCAGACATTCTATGAAAATGCGTAGAGGTGACTGCTCTCTATTACAGGTAGCTTGCAGCAGATCGCTGATAACTTCGCTCTCCACATGTTGCGTGGCCGTCTGGCCGGGAGTAAATCTCTTTACAAACAGATGGGCAGCATCTACCGGTTCAGGCTCGATATCTCGGCTCTCGAATGGGACATAGCAGGGCACATGAAAAGTCTGGGCGCTGCAAAGGAAATATCTGGTAGAGTCGTCTCGGCGGAAGGAGTATTCCACGATAGAGCGGGCCTGTGTGGCGATCAGGTCTGAAGGACCAGATACCAGAAACGCTCCTGGAGAATGGTTGCCTTCCGTCAGAGCATGCTTTAAGTCGTTCCATTCTTGATCTGATACATGGATGAACTTCATAGAGACCTTCTCCTTTTTGGTATGCTCGATCAGGATAGCTGCTATCGGACAGGAATAATGCCATCATCGCAACATCCGTCTTCATCGTATACCGGGATAGTGCGGATGAGGGCTAATGAAATAAAAGTTCCCCTGTGAAGGCTGTACATGATGGACCCTTCTTCTAGCAAATACATGCTCAATAGCTATCGCCTGCAGAGTCTGTTCAAGCGTCCCTCTCATATACAGAGCGTCCTTCACGAAATAAATAAGCTTATCCTGTCATATATGAGTTGACATCACTGGCACAGATCTCTCTACTGCTCTACCGTTGCACAATTACTTGCATATCTACCAAGCTACATCGTTGTAAACCCTTCGATGCAGGTGGGGCATAACTTCCACAGTTGGCTTGTTGAAGTGAAACGCTATCGGACCAACCCTCAAAATTTACAGGTCTATTGGTTCCGTATGTGAGCGTGCAAATGCCTCATCCGCCTCAATGCAAGGTGTGGCATTCTGTCCACACTTCTCGCTATCAGGGCAACGCAATGAGCCTGAAAGCGAATTTATGAGCGTGGCATATATGCTACACATCAGCAGTAATCAAGCACAAAACGCCCAAAGTGGTCCTGAGCCCGAGATGCTTTCCGCTTAACTATCGGCCTGGTCCAGGAGAATGTCGAGGGTTTTGATTTTGCGGTAGAGCGTTTTTCGGTCGATACCCAGGTAGCGGGCGGTTTGCACCTTGTTGTAGTGGAATTTTTCCAGGACAAAGATAATGATCTGACGCTCGAAATCGCGTGCCACCTGTTCAACAATAGAATCCAGAGGGATCTTGCCGATCTGGTCGAGCAACTGCGTCGTCTTCGATTCCAGGCGGAATGGGAGCGGGAGGTCCTTCATTTCAATACGGGGGCTATCAGTGAGGAGCACGGTATGATGGACCACATTGAGCAGTTCACGCACATTTCCAGGCCAGTCATATTTTTGTAGCGCATTTAAGACCATCGGGGAGAGGCCAGGGATTTTTTTGTTATAGCGTTCACCGAGCATTTTGAGAAAATACTCGACGAGCAAGGGAATATCCTCACGGCGTTCTCTGAGAGGAGGTAATTCCACATGAATCGTGTTCAGGCGGTAGAAGAGATCCTCGCGAAATGTCTTGTTTCGTATCTCTGCTGGTAGATTTTTGTTGGTTGCGGCAATGATACGAGCGCGAAAAAAAATAGGTTTATTGCCTCCAACGCGTTCGATCACTCGTTCTTGTATCGCACGCAGAAGCTTTGCTTGTGTGAGGAGCGGCATATCCCCGATTTCATCAAGGAAGATAGTGCCGCCGCCCGCATATTCTAGCTTGCCAATTTTTGTTGACATTGCTCCTGTAAAAGCCCCTTTTTCATAGCCGAAGAGTTCCGTCTCCAATAAATTTTCCGGGATTGCCGCGCAGTTTAGAGCGACAAACGGCTGTCCCTTACGCTCGCTTTGACTATGGATGCCCTGCGCGATCAATTCTTTTCCCGTGCCACTCTCGCCGGTGATGAGAACCGGAACATCAGTATTAAGCACTTTACGCAACGTATAAAATAGAGAAATGAGCAAGCGGTTACAGGTAATAAAATTGCCAAAGCTCTCAACGCGCTCATTGCTTTCAAGGTCTACTATCTGATACTGAAGCTGGCGTGAACGAATGGTCTGTTCCACCCACATTTTCAGGGCGCTGCGACGGAAGCCTTCACCCACATACTCATCATCTGGATGCAGCCCGACCAGAGTCAGCGGAATCTCTTTGTCGTATTCGTTAATCAACCCTAAAAACTCCATATTTTGCTCTCCGGCATCAATGATAATGATCGTGGGTCGATCATGCTGGACAACCCGGAGCATTTCTTCTGCGGTCAAGCAGATAGTGACATGGTAGTTTTCACGCAGAGCGTTATAGAGGGCCTGGCGTTTCAAAGCGTGCGGATCGACGAGGAGAATGTGGGCCTTTGAGTTTATCAACTGATCTTTCATATGGTCCTCCCTTGTTTTCGCAGAATAGCACGCTGCCTGGCGGCTGGGATGCTCAGTTCGATGCGATAATTCGCTACCATCTGGCGCGATAGCGTAACGCCATGCTGCTCGCTCAGAAGTCTGGCAATAGCAGCATCGCTGAGGCACTCCTTTTCACTCGCGATGATCTGGCGAATGACTTGTTGGACCCGCTGTTCTGCGGAAAAAAAGAGGTGGAGCGGGATCAGTTCACGCGATGGGAGCTGAGCATATTTATTCGCAATTGCGCGGCTGATGGTCGAGACATGGACGCCGATTTCCTGGGCGGCTATCTTCTGTGACAAGGGACGAAGGTGCGTCAGGCCATGATCCAGAAAATCGCGCTGATAGTTCACCAGGAAAAGCATAAGCTTGTGCAGTAAAAGAGAGCGTCGCTGGAGTTGGCGCAGGAAGAGCCGGGCGCGGTCGAGAAAATGAGTGACGTGCTCACGTTCGCCAGGTGAAAACGTCAATTCAGGATGCTGTTGAAGACGCCGGTATGCCGGGTTGAAGCGTAATAAGAAACGCTGCGATTCAATCACTTCGATTTCGTAATCAGCAGCAGCATTGCGGTGAATGAGGACGGATGGTATCAGCAACTCTCTTCCGACAACGGAGTGCTCACTAGCGGCAAAATAATGGTGGGCAGGGTAGGGGTGCAGGTTGGAGCGAATAAAAAGGAATGCCTCTTCTACCTCTGTCCTGCTGACATTCAGGGCCGAGCAAATATGCTCAAACTGGTGATGCCCCAACTGGGGCAGATAGCGATTGATCACAACCCGGGTGATGGGCGCTGGGGTAGCGCCTCGCTCTATCAGACGTTCAAGCTGAAGAAGCAAGCACTCTTCCACAGTGCTTGCGCCTATCCCGGCAGGATCAAGGCTCTGAAGTTCTTTTACCACAGCTTCCACACGCATCTTCTCGACGTTAAGCAGTTCTGCTATTTTCTCAGGAGTGATAGTGAGATAGCCGCGCTCATCAAGGTTTCCTACGACATTGAGAGCTATAACATGTTCTCTCTCAGGAAGCATGAGTCGAAGCTGCTTTTCCAGCAGCTCTGGTAGCGTCAAGGGAACCGCAACGAAGTTGAGTGGATCAACCTCTTCTTGTGAATCTGGCGCACCCCAATCGGCTTCTGAGAAATGAGCGTCGGAGGATGAAGGCGATGAAGATAAAGGAGTTACGGCCTCCATCCCGCTACAGCGAACGCAAACGCCTGTGGAAAGCTTCCCGCCACAAACCGGACAGGTCGGCTGTTCAACCATTTCCAATGCAGGATTCGCGTCCAGTTCCCTGATGATCGCTTGCTCTAATTCAACTGTAGAGAGCTGCAAAATACTATTAGATGCAATGAGCTGTGGAGAAACTCCAGGACTCGGCTCAGGAAAAAGGTGTAATCCTACCATATGTTGTTTTTTCCAACGCTATTGGCACCTCGTCATAGCATAACGGAGCGCCTACTGTTCGACATTCTTCAAATGATCAGGCTGCTATGGCCATATCACTCGTTTTATGGATTTGGCACCCTTTTTACCTCTACTGTAGGTGGATTGATGTCCCACCTGTCCTATGCTAATCAGTATACCAGCAAAAAATCAAACTGAACAGTCTCAGGCGGCAAGAGTTCTCCCAAGAAATGCAACCAAATGTGCATCCTTTTAGTTGGTAGGAAGGAGGCGAAGGAAAGGAGATGCCAATAGTTCGACCGGTACGCTTTGCCGCCAACGTTCATTTCGCCCGCAGCAATGGTTACTACCTCTGCCGTCGGTCAGATGTCCATGCGCAGGTGATGATCAGTGCTCGGCTAAAAGAGCTGATTGAACAGAAGCGTTGGGCCGAAGCTCTGTCAGAAGATCTGGAAGAGTTGCGTTCTTTGCGTGAACTGGGTTTTGTTGAGGAAGAACATTTCTAAATACTGTTGACTTTTGCCAGCGAGAAGCGCGCAACGATCATTTTCGACAGAGCGACGAAAAATTATATGCGTTAGAAAAACGAACGGGATCGATTCAAAACAACGTCTTTCCGTTAACTTCTTTCTCATTTGCTTACGAGAGATAAGCAGGATGCATTGTACGATTTTTTTACGATTAAGGAGCAGATATGGCAAAGGGTACACAGCAGATTTTTCGCGCCAAAGCTCTTGAACAGCATGCTTTCAGGTGGGAAAAGACGATTCTGCCGCGCGTGGTTGCTCCTCGTTTTTTTCTGTTTCTCTGGATTTTGCTCGGCTTACTATTGAGTGCGACCTTCTTTGCATGGCTGGCTCAGGTGCCAATGTATGCGACCGGCACCGGGATTGTACTCGCTCAGGGGAGCACCGCGAGCATCAGGGGAGATGAAGCGGTGGCCGCAGTTTTCTTACCCGCCACTCCATCACCTAAAGTTCAGGCAGGAGCTACGGTTCTGTTGAGCATAGGGTCCACTATACAGCTCAGAACTACCGTTCTGGCGGTCCAGCCAGCCGTCATGAGTCCAAATGATATTCGGCAACGCTATCTTTTGAGTAACACGCCCCTGTCAGCAATCACGGAACCATCACGAGTCGTTTTCGTTGGACTGGGATCTACTATGCCAACCCAGACGTATGCTGGCAGCCTTGTAAGCGCCCTGGTACAGGTCGGAACGCGCCGTGTACTTTCGCTACTGCCCGGTTTCAATCAATTGATTGGAGAATAGCAGATGCAGGATGTGAATTCCCAAACACCTTCAATAATGAATGGGGATGTTAGTACGACATATGTACACACCACTCAATCCAATACCATGTCATGGAAGCGACGCCACGCTCTATTGAGCGGACTCGGAAAGCCTGATGAACCTGCCACGCCGGACGTGGCGGACCTGATGGAGCATCGTGATCTGACGTTTGTGCGCAACACAATGGAGTTGGGAATGCTGGTCTCTGAGGATCAGGACCCATCTCTGACTGCAACCCTGATCGCTCCGTGGCGGGTATCTCCACCTCCAGAGGCCGAACCAACAACCGACGAAGTGTTTGCTTCGACGCTGCCTGTGCAGGAGGAGTCGGCAAAACCGGCTCAAACCGTAGCGCCAGCAGCGCCGAGCCAGAGCACTGTATCGACGCGAAAGCTTCGTTCCTGGCTCAAACTCCCGCAGCTTGGCAAACGAGTGCCCGTGCTTCAGCAAATGACAATGGTCGAGTGCGGAGCCGCCTGCCTCGCCATGATCCTTAGCTATTATGGACGCAAGACGAGCGTTTCGGAGGTACGCAGCCATTGTGGCGTAGGCCGCGATGGGCTTTCAGCTCTCAGTATTGTTAAAGCCGCGCGCTCGTATGGTCTGCGTGTCCGAGCTATTTCTCTGCAAGAGAATGATTTTCGCTTTGTGACTTTACCTGCTATTATCCATTGGGAGTTCAATCATTTTATCATTGTTGAACGCTGGTCGCCCACCTACGTCGATCTGGTTGACCCAGCCTATGGACGTCGGCGCGTCACTGCCGAAGAATTCGACAATGGTTTCACCGGCATCGTCCTTATGCTTGAGCCCGGCGTACAGTTCAATCGAGACACGGAATCAGAGAAAATCAATTTACGTACTTACGCTCTAAACTATGTAAAACTGGCGCCGGTCGCATTGATTCAGATTCTGGGGGCTTCACTACTTTTGCAGATTTTCGGGCTAGCCCTGCCTGTCCTTACCGTTGTCTTCGTTGATCAGATTATCCCGTTTGGATTGAAAGATGCCCTTAGTCTCCTGACTATCGGATTGGTTCTTCTCCTGTTGGCGCATCTGGCAACAACGCTGTTACGCGCCTCAGTGCTTCTGTATCTACAAACAAGGGTGGATTCACAGATGATGCTGAGTTTTTTCGAGCAGTTGCTCATGCTACCACAGAATTTTTTCCTGCAACGCTCCAGTGGCGATATTTTAACGCGCATGGCCAGCAATAGCATTATTCGCGATACGATCAGTAACCAGCTTATTTCTACGGTGCTGGATGGTAGCTTTGTTCTCGTTTACCTGCTGATCCTGCTAATAGCCTCGCCTATCTTCGCCTTGCTCGTTATAGTGCTTGGCCTGGCGCAGCTCGCCCTGTTAGTGGTAACGAACCGCAAAGTGCGCGAGTTGGCGACGCGGGAGCTGATAGCGCAGGGGCGATCTCAGGCATACGCTGCCGAGACGCTGATAGGCATCACCACCCTCAAGGCTTCGGGAGCGGAACAACGGGCTTTGCAAAAATGGTCCAATCTCTTCTTTGAGCAGATGAATGCCTCTGTGAAACGGGGCTACCTGGTTTCACTGATTGAGACCGCAATGACCCTTTTACGCACATTTTCTCCAATATTGCTGCTTGTAACGGGCACCTATCTGGTCCTCGACGGAGGGCTATCCGTTGGCGCAATGCTGGGCTTGCTGGCTCTGGCTACAGCCTTCCTGACGCCCCTGAGTTCACTGGTAAGCAACGGCCAACGCTTGCAACTGGTTCATTCTCACCTGGAGCGCATTGCTGATGTGATGGAGGCTAAGCCTGAGCAGGACCCACAGGCGGTCAAACAGCCGCCATCCCTCAGTGGGCATATTCGCCTTGAGGACGTCTGCTTCCGCTACGACCCTAATTCGGCTCCGGTCTTGAAAAATATCTCGGTAACGATCACCCCAGGGCAGAAGGTGGCAATTGTAGGGAGAACCGGTTCGGGGAAAAGCACGTTGGGAAGTTTGCTGCTCGGTCTGTACCTGCCCAGTGAAGGGGAGATTTACTATGACAACATTCCATTGCGTACGCTGAACTACCAGGAAGTGCGTGCGCAATTCGGAGTCGTCATGCAGGGATCGAGCATTTTCAGTGGCTCAATACGGCAGAACATCTCCCTCTCCGAGCCGAACATGAGCATGGAACGCGTCATCCAGGCGGCGAAAGCGGCGGCCATTCACGATGACATTATGGAAATGCCTATGGAGTACGAGACGATGGTTTCGGAAGGCGGCGGGGCGCTCTCCGGGGGACAGCGGCAGCGGCTGGCCCTGGCAAGAGCGTTGGCAAACTCTCCCACCGTGTTGCTACTTGACGAGGCTACCAGCGCGCTTGACGTGCTCACCGAGCAGCTAGTCGAGCAAAACTTGCGGGCGCTGTCCTGCACCCAGATTATTATCGCTCATCGCCTGAGTACCATTCGCAACGCAGACCTGATCCTGGTGCTTGACCAGGGAAAAATCTGCGAACAAGGAACGCACCAGGAGCTGATAGACCGCCGTGGTTACTACGCCCAGTTAATTCATAGTCAGTTAGCCAGTGGCGAAATCAAGGCGGTATGACATGCGGCTACCCGTCTGCGCACAAGGACAGCGGAGGTCCAGAATGTTCAGCCGGTTGCCATAGATAACACCTTTGCATGTGTTGTGTAAAGGTGCGGTAACGAAACTATTTACCCAGAAAGGAAAGGTGGAACCCATGACTACTGATCAGATCATCAATTCCTGGAAGAACGAGGACGAGGACCAGCCTAAGGATACCCCAGAGAATCCCGCAGGCGCGCAAGAACTCAGCGACGAGGATCTCGAACAGGTCGAGGGGGGAGCAGGATTGATACGGCCAGGCTCCTGCAATCAGAATTCCTGCTAGAGATGTGACCTGTAGGCTGTGTGGTTACTACGCCCAGTTAATTCATAGTCAGTTAGCTAAAGGAAAGGTGGAACCCATGACTACTGATCAGATCATCAATTCCTGGAAGAACGAGGACGAGGACCAGCCTGAGAATACCCCAGAGAATCCGGCTGGCGCGCAAGAACTCAGCGACGAGGATCTGGAGCAGGTTGAAGGGGGATTGGCACAACCAGGCTCCTGCAATCAGAATTCCTGCTAGAGATGACATGGGACCTCCTTAGGAGGTCCCATGCACAACACACGTTCAAAAGGGGAATAGCACGATGAAAACGCCCGCTTTGTCCCAGAATCCGTTATCCTTGTC
The DNA here is from genome assembly GCA_035650355.1 of Ktedonobacteraceae bacterium. GTDB lineage: Bacteria > Chloroflexota > Ktedonobacteria > Ktedonobacterales > Ktedonobacteraceae > DASRHT01. Next base: position 68,976 of record DASRHT010000113.1, on the reverse strand, counting down.
TCTGGGGCAGGAGCCTGGCTGGTACCGGGCGCTAACTTTAAGGGAACGCGCACAACGTTCGCAGTTAAGCCCGCCAATTGCCACCTCGCTCACTCCTGAACAGGAGACGACAGCCCGCCTACAGCTCCGGCGCTGGCAGTCTCAGACTCCGTTTGAGCAAAAGGCTTTCTTCAGTGAACGATTAGCTGCTGATGGGTTGTGCGAAGAGGATCTGCTTAGGCTTTTAGGTGAGCCGGATGAGGCGCTGCGTACACAAACGATAGAAGCACCTGATTGGCTTATGGAGCTAGATCGCGCGCTCTCCCATGCCATGACGCTGGTCGCTCCTCCGACGCTAGTTTTGCCTGAGCAGGCAGCGGACGCCCAGGCTGATCCACCACAATTGCTACGTCCTCTCTGGCCTCTGCTGCTGCCCGCTATCACCTGGTTGCGCGAGGGAATCGCGCTCCTGCAAAGTCAGTGGCCTGAGTTGCCCATCGACGTGCAACAACTGGAACAGCTGTTGCTGGCCTCGCTGCCTGACCTACTCTTGCCCAAAGTGAGCCGCACCCTGGTAATGGAACTACACATAGCCAAATTGCACGGCCATCTACAGGCAGAGACTCCTTCAGCACGATTTGAAGAGTATCTGGAGCGGCTCGGTCAGCCGGAACATTTACGCGCTTTGCTGCAAGAATATGTGGTGCTGGCCAGACAACTGGTACAACTATTACGACAGTGGGTGGACTACCAGTTAGAATGGCTAGGCCATCTAGGGCAGGATTGGAACCTGATTCGAGCGCGTCTGGGGCCTTTGGCAGCACCGGGATTACTCACTGACTTGCAGATGGGAGCCGGTGATATACACCGGGGCGGGCGTAGCGTGCTTGTGCTCACTTTTGCTTCTGGCTGGCGGCTGGTCTATAAGCCGCGCTCGTTAGCTATCGACAGGCATTTTCAAGAGCTGCTAGGCTGGCTCAATCAACAGGGACAGCAGCCACAATTACAGCAATTGCGACTATTGGATCGAGGCACCTATGGCTGGTCAGAGTACGTAGAGGCTACTGCATGCCAGTCTGAGGCAGAGGTAGCAAGATTCTACGAGCGGCAAGGGGCTTATCTTGCGCTATTATACACATTAGACGCCACCGACTTCCATTACGAAAATGTGATTGCGGCGGGCGAACACCCGCTATTGGTAGACCTGGAAGGATTGTTTCACCCGTACGAGCCACTGGAAGCACAACAGGAGTTAGAGCAACACCCGGCAGGACGTGCCTTCATTAACTCGGTCCTGCGTACCGGCTTGCTACCAGTACGATTGTGGAGCAACGATCAGAGTGAAGGCGTTGACATCAGTGGACTCGGCGGTCAGGGGGGACAGGTACAACCTCGCCCTGCCGCTCGCTGGGAAGCGACCTGTACCGATGAGATGCGTCTTGTGCTTCAACAGGTATGTATGCTCGACAGGAAAAATCGTCCGCACCTACATGGCAAGGAAGTAGAGCCGCTCCAGTACAGCGCGCCGCTATTGGATGGGTTCTGCCATACATATCGTTTGTTGATGTCACAACGACAACAACTGGTAGCGTACTGGCTGCCGCGCTTTGCTAAAGATAAAATTCGCTTTCTGGCCCGCCCCACACGCCTTTACGCGCTGCTCCTGTTCGAAAGCTTCCATCCCAACCAGTTGCGCAACGCTCTCCGGCGAGAGCGGATTTTAGATCGGCTCTGGCGCGCCGTACCGGAGCGACCATTTCTAAAACGGCTCATTCCATTTGAGCAGGCAGATATGCTACGGGGAGATATCCCTCTCTTTACCACCCATCCAGATAGCCGTGATCTCTTCAGCAGCCGGGGTGAGCGCCTACCAGAAATATTCGCTGAAACAAGCTTGCAACGAGTATTGCAACGAGTACAGATGCTTAGCGAGGAGGACCTGGCACATCAAAGCTGGTTGATTCGTGCCTCATTTACCAGCCTGGCAGCGAGTGAACTGGCTCCCGCGAGGGAGAGAGCGCAGAACACGTTGTCACCCCAGGACACGATGACCCGCGAGCAACTGATCGCAGCAGCCTGTGCCGTCGGTGAGCGGCTCTGTCAGCAAGCTGTGTATCATCACGAAGCAGCGAGTTGGCTGGGTGTAGTTCAAACAAGGGGATACAGGTGGGATTTGCAGCCTGCCGATAGTAGCCTGTACCACGGCAATGCCGGGATCGCCCTTTTCCTGGCCTATCTTGGGCATGTTACAGGACAAAAGCATTATGCAGCCCTGGCCAGAGCTGCCCTCGAAACCATACGCCGCGATATAGCGCTGCTCAAAAAACGCAACCGACCTGCTGAGATCGGCGCCTTCATCGGGCTTGGCTCAGTAATTTATTTATTGCCGCATCTTGGATTGCTCTGGAGCGAACCAGGTCTAGTGGAAGAAGCGGATGGGTTGGTAGCACTACTTGCTGGCTGGATCGAGCAGGATGAGCGGCTAGATGTCGTGGCAGGCGCTGCCAGTGCGATCATCAGCCTGCTTAATCTATATGTCGTCGCTCCCACTCCCACAACTCTCGCAGCGGCCATTCAATGCGGAGATCATCTCCTGCATCATGCGCAACGATTAGATAGAGGAATTGGCTGGTCTACCATTCCCGGATACCTTCCACCCGCCGGCCTTGCACATGGCGCGGCTGGTTTTTCCTGGAGCCTACTCAAGTTAGCGACAGCTAGTGGGCAGGAGCGTTTCAAGGATGCTGCCCTGGCATCCCTCAACTACGAGCGCAGTTTGTTTTCAACAGAACATCATAACTGGCCGGTGTTCCAGGTCCACGACGGTCGGCCCACGCCGATTATACGCACTTCCTGGGTGCATGGCGCTCCGGGAATAGGTTTGGCCCGTCTCGCCTCACTTAGCTCTATCGCTGATCCGCTCATACAAAGTGAGATAGAGGTTGCCCTTGAGACGACCGTTAAAGATGGATTCGGATGGAATCACGAGGGTTTTGGTCCAAACCATTCTCTCAGTCATGGAGATTTCGGCAATTTAGAAACGCTCCTTATAGCTGCGAGCACTCTGGACAAGGGACATCCAAAGCTCTTATGGATTCGTTCGAATCTTGAACGCATTACGGCGCAGCTTCTCCAGAGTATCAAGGTGCATGGTTGGGTCACAGGTATTCCTTTACGAGTTGAAACGGCTGGACTGATGATTGGACTGGCAGGCATAGGTTATGAGTTGCTTCGCCTCGCGGAACCTCATCTTGTACCCTCGGTGCTCCTGCTAGCTCCACCACCAGATAAAAACGTCTCCAGGGAGCAGTGGGAAAACAAGGAGTACATTTTTGTGTAGTGCGTCTCCATCCTTATTTGAAGTTACGGAAAGAGAAAGGGTTATGAACAGCGACCAGCGTAAAAGCACACAACAAAACAAAAACGATCTACAGGAGAGACAGCATATTCTACCTCCAGTGGATCGGCAGGAAGATGACGAACCTGATACCAACTATAGCCATCTGGAGATTGTCGAAGGGAAGATGCCTATTTTTCGTGACGACTCCTGACTGGCATTTTAAGACATTGTCCCTACAGTATATGAGAGGAGTAGCTCATGAATAACGACGAGACCATTAATGCGTGGAAACGCAAGGACGAACAAAAGCAGAAGGACAAAAAGCGGAAACGAGATGCTAGAAAAGCTGCTTTTCCCGAAAACCCTGTCGGTCAGCAAGAACTTAGTGATGATGTTCTGGAGCAGATCGAGGGAGGAGCTGGTCGAGCACCTAATGTGTTATGTCCCACCGAAGCCCCTCTTTGCTAGCGCACGTTGATAGGTTGATCTTCTCTACAGAGCAGGATTGGAGCGACCATTTTATGGCCGCTCTATCCCTTCGCTTGTATCATTAGATCAGGTCCCGGTATTGACCTGTTATCACGGACATGAAGCTACTTTTAGAAGGAGGCATTGAGATATGGCAATGGACAAGAGCCTGTATCGCCAGGTGCTGGGCTACTTTGCTACTGGCGTGGTGGTACTCACAACGCGAGGCTCTACTGGCCTGGTAGGGCTGACCATCAACTCGTTCTGTTCAGTCTCACTTGATCCGCCTCTAGTACTCGTATGTATTGATCTCAACAGTCACACCCTTCCTGGCCTTCATGAAAGTGGTGCCTTTGTGGTTAACATCCTGACCGAGCAACAAGAACATCTCTCACGTTGCTTTGCCCATCCCTCAGAGGCACGTTACGAACACTTCTGCTATGCCAGCTATCGAGAGGTAGCCACAGGTGCGCCCGTTATCGATGGCGTACTCGCCTTTATCGATGCGCGCATCGTTGCAGAGTATCCGGGAGGTGATCATATAATCGTGCTGGGTGAAGTGCAGGCTCTAGGCGTGAGTGATGATATCCTCCCTGTGAACGGAACTGAAGAACGTCCCAATAGCATTCAACTTGATGGCACCCCCATGATTGGTACTTTACCAACTCCTCTACTATATTATCGGGGACGTTATAGCCATCTCGCGCTCGATCAACAGCATTTGCATCATACTCTTCACCATGAAAAAGAGTATAGCCATGCGGTCAAAGCCTGATGAGTGAGCAAGGAGGGTAAGATGGAAAACTCACTGATCACTGATGGGCGGGTTGACAAGAAGCTGGTTGAGCTTCCAACTGAGTTTGCTGGAAGCTATCAATTGGAGTTGAGCTGCCTGAAGCAGGACTGGGACCAAATTCAGGTCGGGTTGGAACCGCCAGACGATCTGGGAATGCTAATAGCAGCAGGGATGGATAGCAGCGATCCGTGCAAGGAAAGACGTAACGTGCTATTCACTTTTGCTTCAGGCTGGAGGATCATCTACAAGCCGCGTTCACTCGCCTTCGATCTACACTTTCAGGAGCTACTGGGCTGGCTCAATCAGCAAGACCAGCAACTGCCACGACTGCGGCTACTGGATTGTGGAACGTATGGTTGGTCGGAGTATAGAGAGGCTCAAGAATGTGCCTCTGAGGCGGCAATGGAGCGTTTCTGCAAGCGGTTGGGAGCATATCTGGCGGTATTATATGCGCTGAGCGCGCGCCATGTGCAGTCTGAAAATGTAATTGCAATGGGCGAGCAGCCATTGCTAGTTGATCTCACCGAAGTGTTTCATCTCAGTGAGCCGAAGGTTGGGAAACAGACGTCATACCAGCATCCAGCTATGCAGGCGTTCATTGATTCGGTACTGCCTATCGGGTTACTACCCGGCAGATCGGCCCCTGGCAAGCCAGGATATCGCCTTCCACGGCTGCAAGGCATGGAAGTTATGCCGTGGGAATACAGCGAGGCGTTTCTACTGGGTTTCCAAGATATGTATTGCCAACTGATAGTATATCACGAAGAAATACTATGCGACTGGTTGCCACGCCTATTTACCAAAGCAAGCTTACAAGCCGTAGTGCAACGTTTTCAATCTCTTTGTAAAGAGGATCTGGAACAGCAGAGTTGGCACATCCGCATCTCTTTCGCTGCACAGGCTATCAAACAGCCCGTGATAACACCTGTAATGATGAAAGATTTGTTAGCTCAACCTGTACAAAAGGAAGTAAGCCAGCAGCGACTGGTGGAAGCGGCTTGTGCAGTAGGTGAACAACTCCATAGATGGGCCGTATATCAACAAGGAGCGGCGGCCTGGCTGGGTCTCATGGCGCTGACAGAGAACGAATGGGCTGTCAGACCAACACAGCCCGATCTGTACAATGGAACTTCTGGAATAGCACTATTTCTAGGATATCTTGGGCTGATAACAGGCAATGTTCGCTATACGGAGCTGGCCAGATCAGCGATAGAGACTGTACGTATCGAGATACAACAATGGCAACGCAGACGACACAAATTAACCAGGCTGGGAATGTTTTCTGATACCCCTGGCGGGGCAATCTATCTTTTCACCCACCTGGGAACAATCTGGAAGGAACCAGCGCTATGGAGCGAAGCACAGGGGCTTGTTGACCTGCTCAGCGAGTATATAGAGCAGGATACGTGGCTAGATATCATCTCTGGCTCGGCTGGTGCGATTGCTTATCTGCTGAATCTCTATGCTGTCGCTCCTGCTCCTTCCACACTGGCAGCAGCCATTCGCTGTGGAGAACACCTGCTGCGCCGCGCGCAACCGCAACAAGCGGGCGTAGGGTGGTGTACGGTTCCCGGACAACCGCCTCTGGGCGGATTTGCTCATGGAGCCGCTGGCATCGCCTGGAGCCTGCTCAGGTTAGCGGCTGTCAGCGGCCAGGAGCGTTTCCGTCGTGCAGCTTTGGAGGCACTGGCTTACGAACGCAGTCTATTTGTCCCCGAACGCGGTAACTGGTTGGTGCTTTTACCATCTCCCACGCCGCCTGAAGAGAGCGCACAGGCACAGCGATCCGAAAAAAACGTCTTCAAAGTAGCGTGGTGTCATGGGGCGCCTGGTATTGGTCTGGGCCGCCTTGCATCACTCGACTACCTTGATGATGAGCAAACACGAGAGGAAATAGCAATCGCGCTTCAAACAACGCTTAAAGAGGGCTTTGGTCGCAATCATTCGCTCTGTCATGGCGACTTTGGCAATCTGGAGACACTTCTGCTTGCAACTCAGATCTCAGGTGATTTGGGATATCGTGAGCACCTTGACCGCATTACAGCTCTGCTCTTGCAAAGCTTCGATACACCTAGTTGGATAACAGGCGCTCCTTTAGGGATAGAAACTCCTGGTTTGCTAACAGGATTAGCCGGTATTGGTTACCAATTGCTGCGCCTGGCGGAACCGGACAAAGTACCTTCCCTCCTGGCCTGTCTGTAGAGCATTGCCTCACCAGAATCTTCCTCCGTCTGACTTCTTCCCTTTTGGCTCCTTTTCTCACAGAGACACTGCCACAGGGATACAAGCGGGTTGATGACCTCTCGGCAAACCGGCACTGAAGCGATATACTTGAGATTGACCCAATTTTACGGAGGCCCCAAACCTTTGGGGTTAACACATCAGTTGTTCATAACTGACCGGGTTCTTGTAACCTAAGGAGGAGTGCCGTCGAACCCGATTGTAGAAGCACTCCGTGCATTCAAAGATGACCTGCCTGGCCTGTGCTCGGCTCTCGAAGGAAGAGCCATCAACACATACTGTCTTGAGAGTACCAAAAAAGGACTCAGTGACTGCATGATCATAACAGTTGCCTGTTCGACTCATGCTCGCGGTGATGTGTGCTTCCGCAAGCAAGGCTCGATAGGCATCACTGGTGTACTGCGATCCTCGATCAGAATGGAAGAGTAACCCAGCTCCTGGATGCCGACTAAGCAGAGCCATGCGCAATGCCATCTCTACGAGCCTCTCATCCTGGGTAGCCGCCATCGCCCATCCTACCACGCGGCGCGAGAAGAGATCAAGCACAACGGCAAGGGAGAGCCATCCTTCATACGTCCAGATGGCGGTGATATCGCCGGTCCACTTCTCGTTGGGCCGCCCCGCCACAAAATCGCGCTTGAGCAAATTGGGAGCGACGCGTGCTTCTGGATCGCAGTAGGTCGTTCGTGTGCGATGGCGAGCACGGCGAGCGCAGAGCCCCAACTCTCGCATCAAGCGAGCTACGCGCTTGCGCGAGCAGCTGATCCCCTGCTCGCGCAGCTCGACGTACAGACGAGGACTGCCGTAGAGCTTTCGATAGGCGTGATAAGCGGCTTGAATCTGCTCAGCTAGCTCGATATCGCGCGCCGCGTGCTGACTCATCGGACGCTTGCGCCAGTCATACTAGCCGCTCACAGACACCTCCAGGGTTTCACACAGCATGCTCACAGGATATTCTCCTCGATGCTCTTCGATAAATTGGTACCTCACAGCTGGTCGCGCGTGAAGATACGCCATCCGTTTTTTTAGTATATCCCGCTCTTTCTGTACTCGATCCAGCTCGCGTTTGAGTCGGCGAATCTCCTCTTCTTGTGCGGTTTGATGGCCGCTCCCTGGGAAGGCTTCAGCACCGTTTTCGGCTAGCTCCTTGCGCCACTGATGAATCGAGCTATCGGAAATGCCCAACTCCCGGGCCACTTGCGCAATCGGCTTGCCACTGGTCTGGGCCAAGCGTACCGCTTCGCGCTTAAACTCTGGTGTATAGGTCTTCTGGACTTTTTGCATGATCCCTCCCCTCCTTCTGGAGAAGGATACGCTAAGCTTTCACTCCTCCGCAAAACTGGGGGAATCTCAGATCCGTTCTCATCAGGTTGGCTCCAATCAAATTGACTCTACCTAACCTTGTTCCGTTCAGAAGGGCTCCACTCAAGTTAGTCATGGGCAGGAAAGCTTTCCGTAGGTCGGCTCCATATAAATCAACAACACAATGAGCTTTCTCTATCAGACCTGACTCTTGCAAAAATTGGAGCAAGCTTTAATCAAAGCTGTTCCTAATACAACAACTGCTACAGTCACTCCAATAGGTACCGAACGTTGTTTAACCTTCTGCCACCATGAATGAAGCCTCACTCTCATTCCTTATCCTCTTCTTTAACAAAATACTTCTGAGTATATTAAACGTAGCGTACAGAGATAAAACAAACCTTTCTTACTGTCATGAAACGCCATCCCATTTTGGGGGTAAAATAGCAAAGGAAAAAGAGTCAACCTTTGTCAGGATTTTTGAGCGAACACCTGCCTGTCTTGTTTTTTGAAAGAGGATGCTTTATGGTTGCTTGAGAAGCAGTTCCAGTGATAGACAACCTGCCTATATCAGGATGTGAACACTTTTGTTGAGAAAGTGATGACGGGGCAGGTGGTCGCAGTCTGGGGAAGGCAGGTGGTCATGTACCAACCAATGAGGGAACACTTTTGTCAGCCAGAAAAAACCGAGGCAGGTGCTTGCCAAAAAACAAGGCAGGTGTTCGTTGGAGGTCGTTTGATCAACAAAAAAACCGTTACCTCGATGGAACATCACTACTCGCTTCCTCTGAAGCGGCTTGTGAAACACTGCGAGAGCAACGGCCTTATCCGAAAAGCGGGAGACGGGACTCGAACCCGCGACAGCCTGCTTGGAAGGCAGGGGCTTGCAAAACCCTTGCTAAAATCGTGTCAATCAGCCTGCCAGGCCAATCGACTCACTCTTCAAAAATCCTTGAGCGGGACTGACAAAAGATGCTACGAGCGTTTTTCCACTGTGATGGCAAAACATGTTGGAGTTTCTTCTCCTGTTTTTTGCTTCTTATCACTCAGCCGTTATAACGCTCTGATAAAAGAGGTCCAAGAACCTCTTTCTTCTTTTCCCTCTTATGCTTGAGCTTTTTCCGTCTTCAGTCAGAAGCAATTTCCATAATCCTCCCACGCGTTGTGACGACAAACATCTCGTTGTTTCCATCACTGCAAGCAAAAAGCGTCGCTCGGCAGAGGAAACAGGGTGTTCTTCTATCAACATCCACTTCTCAAAGACCACTATACCTGACGGCGTGAAAAAGCGCAAGCCAGACACCCTGCCTCTCAGGGCTATTTAATTGAGGGCTGGTCATAAATGGTCAAGCTCCCTTGAGAAAGGCTTTGAGCCCGACACACAAATCAAGGCCGTGCTCCCAGCGGTGGAGGAGAGCAAGTTGGGAGACAAAAACAGCCCCTAACACAAACCGTTGCGTTGCCATCAACCCTTTGGTCGGAACTTGCCCGTGTCCATCGAAAATACTCTTGAAATGTTCATTGAAGTTTTCCATGGCAACAGATCGCAATTGATGAAAGACCCGTCGAACCTCGACCCCGTCATCGGTATGAGGGGAACTCCCAAGTTGCGTTGCCACGAGCAAGCGGTCCGAAAGAGAGCAGTCTTCTCGGATCTCTGGGGTGTTGGAATGACGATCCCCCAGGACAAAACGAACCTCGGCAGGCACCTCTTGCAAGAGGGTGGGAGCAGGAGTGTTGTCAGCCACATTGGCAGGCGTGAGCAAAGCTGCTAGGGGAAACCAGACGCCAGCAACACCCGAGACAACGTGCAATTTCCACCCATAGACCCATCCATGCCAACCGGATTTGGTCCAATGAGCTTCGGTATCAATCAATGTGTGGGGAACCTCTCCGACTTTCCGATGCTTCTGGTGCCAGACAGCACCTCGTGAGCGCAGAACCGTACTCTCAATGGCCACCGCTCGCCCAGCCGTCGCCCAAGGCTGAATCAGCCCAACCAGATGACGACCCAGGCAACCAATTTGAGCCGGGAGGGTTTCTGGAAGGCTTTTCAACCGTCGTTCCCACGTCCGGCGCGTCGGAAAGCGTCCATGCTCACAGAGCAGTTCGCGCAACAAATGCATTTCTGGCGTTGGTTCAGCCAACACACTGAGCAGTTCATGAACGGTACGCAGATGGCGGATGATCATGATCACCAGGGCTTTGAGGAACAGTTGATTGGAGGACCCCTGAGGACGCCCACGACCATGTTTTCCGGCAAGCTTGGGTTGTGGCAGACGATCAACGAGTTTGATGAGAGTGACAAGCAAGGAATCTTGCGCTCCCATATTCCTGCCTCCTCTCCTTGTGATGGAATTGATTGATGTTTACAAGGAGAGAGGCACGACCAGGTGGGAGCAAGCTTTCCGCCTGGTTTCCTATTTATGACCAGCCCTCATTTAATTCTCTGAAGAAAAGGGGTCAAGGGGCATAGCCCCTTGCGGGGCGCGGGGTGTCCCCGCTCATTCTTCTCCCCCTCGCCCCCGAAGGGGGCAAAAAAGAAGAATTAAATAGCCCTGCCTGCCTCTCGCCCCTAGAAGACGGAGTACGACCAAGCTCTTCTTTTCTTTAAATGTCACGGGATAATATTAAGGATTTGCTCGCCTAGCATCGCCTATCAACGACTTACAATAAGCTCTATTGCTACAAGCGGCTTGTTGTTGTGAGATTCTTTTTGTATCAGGGTAAGAACGTAGATGAACTGATTTTTTCGAAGGTTTCAATTTTCTCTTTCTTGACTATAAGAATTTTAGGGAGCTTCTAGAGCAAATGCGTACCTCTAGAAGCTCCGTCAAAGCTCAACCTCCACCAAAATCGACGGTGAACCGATTGCTCATAAAGCAATACAGGATAAGCATTCGCTAGCCATTTTAGTGTATTTAGTGTGAATCATTGAAAACGGTAAGAAATTACGTTATATTAGAGGCAAAGTTATAAAAAGCACTCCAAGAGATCTAGATATGATTAAGATAAAGCTCTCCGCCGGTTCACAATATGGTCAGTCCCAGGAAGCACGCGCAATCAAAAACCTCCAACATATCTTATCAAGAGAAGATGGTTATCTTATCCCTGTGATGTTTGTCGGTGAACAGCTCACTAATCGGGAAATTGATGCCGTTCTGCTTCTGCCAGATATTATCTTCTTTCTTGATTTCAAAAACTGGCCAGCTCAGCGTATTGAGGTCGAGGGACTCAATGGAAAAGTAAAACGTTTTGTTCGTGGGTCCTGGGAAGTAGGAGAAAACACCCTTCCAGATTACGAATATGCCGCACGAATTATGGCGGATAAGTTGAGGAAACAAACGCGGCAGTGGTTACCCACGCCCCCGCGCATCCACTCGGTGCTCGTCTTTACGCGTCGTCCAAACACCATCCCGGCTCAGGTTTCATTCGCGGGTGGAGATGCCAATAAACCAACCCCAAAAGATGGCGTCGGAGCCTGTAACATTGAGCAACTTCCACTCCTTATCGCTGCATTCCGCGCAGCCAACAATACGCAGGTGCATCTCACTCCTGTCCAGCTATCTGCGTTAGCTGATTTTTTCCTCACAGAGATGAAGCCAAAGCCAGATCTGGCTCAGCGGCGCATCGAAAGTTATCGAATTATAGCCGAACATCATGTGGACACATTTCTCAACTGTAAAGTCTATTTAGGTGAGGATTATCTGCTTAATGAGCAAGTCTGGATTAAAGAATACGAACGGATTTTTACCACTCCTGAAGAACGCGATCAACGAGATCGGCTCGTCCTACGTCACGCTGATGTGCTGCTGCGCTTTCCTCAGCATGAGCATATTGTCAATTATCGTGCTCATACATCGACAGATTTTCATCTTTATGTCATTTTGTCTCGTAAACCTGGCGTTTTCCTGAGCGAATTGCTTTATGGCAAGCCGCTTGGTAACACAAGCCAGGCGGAGCTACAAAAATTTCCGTTTAACTTGCAAGCTCGGCTGCAGATCCTGGGAGATCTTTTAAGCGCCTTAGACTACCTTACACAACAACAAGGCTTTGAGCACAGTGCTTATCGTGATCTGCGCCCAGATAATATTTTTGTCCACCTCACCAATTCATCTCCTATGGCTCAACTATTCAATTTTGATTGTACGAAAATTCCCGGCAGCTACACAAAACTCAGCAGCATAAAGTCGGGACATCGTCGCTTTCCTCAATGGGATGATTACGCCTCTCCTGAATTACTGGAGTATATTGATACCACCAGTGATACATCACGCGCCAATTTTACCGGCGATGTCAGGAGTGACCTTTTCTCCTGGGCCACTATCGCCTGGGAGATGCTAACGGGAGATTTGCCCTTTGCAGACATCGAAGCCAAATTGGCGAATCGGCGTAAACCCTGGCCCGAACAGCTTATCCCTCAAGTACAAACTGAAGCTGATCGGCTTTCACCGGAAGCAATCCAACTCATTGAGGCGTGCCTGGATCGTCTGCCTTCCAGACGTCCACCGCTAGCAGCATTAAGGAGTCACTTTCCATAAGCTATAACAAACCTGCCCTATCTTTTCTGTCACATCTCTCTATACATTTTAGCTAGGAAGAGGTAGCAATGCCAGCAGCAAGCGATGAAAATACGACAGGCAATGTTATTGGGAATTATATCAAAGGCGAATATGTGGGAAAAGGGGGATTTGGTAGCGTCTATCAAACTCAACATAAATTCCTGAGTTGGCCCAGGCCACGCTGTATCAAAGAAATTGCCTATGATCAGTTGAGTGAGGACCAGGAAATCTCTCTATTGCGGGAAGGGCAGATCCTGGCTCAGCTTGAACATGAGAATATTGTGCGTTTGCACGATTTGACGGTTAAAGATAACAAAATCTATATGGTGATGGACTATGTTGATGGAGGCAATCTCGCTACGGTTTTACAAAATACCGCCGATCCATTGCCACTTGATGAGATTGATACCATCATCGAGCAAATCGCTAACGGGCTATATTACTTACATCATGAGCAGCGTATTATTCACCGTGATCTTAAACCCCACAATATTTTACGCTATACCGATGGTCAGGTAGTGATTGCTGATTTTGGATTGGCAAAAGTCATTGATACAGCTGGCTCTCAAGCAGCTCACTCGCGTTTAAGCTATGCTGGCACACCAGCGTATATGGCTCCAGAACATTTCGCTGGGCAGGCCACATATAGTAGTGATCTCTACAGCCTGGGGGTAATAGCCTATCAGCTTCTTACCAGGCAAACACCCTTTGGAAAGGGGGAACATCAAGCCCGAGAGGGACACCTTCATAAGGACCCCCCACCATTGCGTGACTTCAACCCCAGGCTCTCTCCCGAAATCGAGCAAGTCGTACTCAAAATGCTGGCAAAGAAGCAGGAAGAGCGCTATCCGAATTCCATCGAGTTTGCACGCGCTTTACATAGTGCTATTACCAGAGCAAAGCCTGATATTCCGAGTGTTAATCCTGAAAATATCAGTAACCTGCTGCCCTTTTTTCCAGATAATCAGGTCATCAGTCTAGAACCCGGCGAATATAAGGGGCCTCTCACTCTACAAAAAAGTATCCGTTTGATAGGAGCTGGTTCACTTCCTGGTGGTCCGCTTACCAGAGTGTTCGCTATTGATGAGCCAGTTTTTTACATACAGACTTCCGGCGTCAACCTGGAAAATATGTTGATTCAACGCACACCCACCGATGAGCCAGCGATTCAAGCGGACAAGGATATTTCTTACGAATTAAGACACGTCTCCGTCCAGGGAAAGTTGGCTGGGGAAGCGATTTGGCGAGACGTCGAGTGGCAACTGCCTATTGACGGGATCGATTTTGGACGCATTCCCGTTGGGAGCAAACAGGAGCGACAGATAGCTGTTGAAGTCAAAGAAGAGTGTGATGTTAAGACTGACCTGCCCGGACTAGCTGTATTTCCCACACGTTTATCTATCGGTCCTCATTTATTATCAGTCGAGTATAACGCTCAGGATAACGCTCAGGAAAAATTGCCGGGAATGCTCCTCAAAGGTCATATTACATTGCGTAGTGCGACCGACATTAAAACGATAGATGTTACCGGTCAGATAGAACAACCACAGGCTGTTATTCAGCCCGTAGAAGAGCCTTCTTTAGCGTCGTACGCATCATCTTATCACCTGCAGGATAAAGCAGCTCAAGCGGTACTGCTGGAGCTGGGTGACGATGAGGACAAAGATCTCCTCAAACAGTGGCAAAGGGAGAGAGGTCAGCGCCTGCATAAGCAGATGATGGGTCGGGCTCATGATCTGCTCTTCGAACTCGTCGGCAAAACAGCACTAGTCTGGTATGTGAAACGTCTTCGGGTTAATAGATCGAACGAAGAGGAAGAAGTTTGGGAACTGACGCTCGCAACCGATAGATCAACGGTACTGGATATAGTGACCACGCGAAAAAAGACTTTGCGTCTGTTTCTCAGCGTTCACCGCGAGGGACGAGGTAAGCCAAAACTGGAAAATATCCATTTTCCGAAAGCGGAGGTGGGTGTTAGGGAAGGGGATCTGGCATCTCTCCCCATTTTATTGCGGTTGGCGGCCTCGGTGAAGAGCGGTATTCCTCAAGACCTTCTGCAACAAATACAGAATTTGCCCATCGAGAGCGACCACGAGTTAGATGGCGATCAGGTGCAAGGTTGGGAGGCCCTTTTGCAACTGCAATATGATCTGTATAAAAAGCAGCAGTATTGGGTGCGATATACCAGCCATAACTATCGCAGTGGGGATTCTAAAGTTACCTTTTTTCTAGATAAAGATGACTTGAAGGATAGCGCATTAGAGCCACTCTCCTATCAAGAATTACGTGAGCGGACGCGTAGAAAAAAAGAACTGCATATGCTGCTCCCGTCGCTCCCCGACCCGGCATCAGTAAAGAAGGGGGAACGAGGTCAAAGGGGTTCAAAAATTGGCATATTAGAGCAAGTTCCCGCAGACAAAGCAGCAATGACCATCAGTCTTGAGCAGACGGTTATTAAAACATTAGAGGATGGCAGTTATAAGTTGCCAATAAGTGGCTATCTTCACTACGACGCTTATGGAGATTTACAACAAATTGAACAACAGCAAAAAGCGATCAGCAATCTGCAGCAAGGAAAATCGTTAAATCCTGCTTTACCTGATTTCTTTTTCCACGCGTATAAGGCTCGCACTCCATCAGGAACAACACGGCTTCAAGCCGCTGATCTCTTATCAGGCACCTGTAATGCCGGTCAGATTGCAGCCATCGAGGCGGCGCTTGACGCACCTGACCTGTTGTTGCTGCAAGGTCCTCCTGGAACTGGCAAAACGACGGTGATTGCCGAAATCTGTTATCAAGTAGCCCAGAGAGGTGGTCGCACGCTTATCGCGTCTCAATCGAATCTGGCTGTCGATAATGCGCTGAGCCGTCTCATTCACAGGCCCAGTGTCCGTGCCTTACGCAAGGGTAATGCTGGATCGGTTGAAGTCGAAGGTCTCGATTTTATGGAGGAACGAGTTGTTCACAGGTGGCTGACTCATACCGCCGATGATTGTCAAAGCAGACAGAAGAAGCGCCGAGAGAACATTAAGCTCCTGGCAAATCTTTTACAAGATACGGAACAATTCCCTCTCTATGCTGAAGCAGAAAAACAGTGGGAAAATAAGCAGTTCTCTCTCCGACGCAAGCTAGAGAAAGCCCATCAGCGGATTCTTGAAACGACAGATCAACAGGCTCAGAGCAGCATCGAGGAGAAAAAATATCTGCCACTACAGACGATCTTCTCTGCTATCGTTACCGGAGACAGCCATTTACGCGAACCTGCTTTGAACGCATTACTGAAGGACGCGTTCCAATATCTTGCAGAAACGGGAGACAGAAAAGAGTTCACAACATGCCTTCAGCGTTGTTTACAGGTTATGGAGCGCGTAGGTTTGACGTTTCCAGCGAGCGGCCATCTGCTCCAGGGCATAGCGTGGCTAAACAAGACAGTATCGGCTTCCACTCCGGTCTGGACAGAAAGCAAGCAACTTCTCAAGCAAATAAATTCCACCATTACAGCTTTGAGCACCGCCAATGAGAACAGAAGACGCCTGGAGCTTTCGATACAAGACAAAGAGGCCCAATTGCCTTATCTTGCCTCTCGCATCAAGCCTCACTGGCAGACGCTGCGGAGTCTGGAGGCCGAGAGAGAGACGTTACAGCAGGCAGAGGTCTTCTATAAAAACGTAGCTGGGAGAATCGCTTCCGCCTTCCAGCAGTTTATCGATGTGCAGGTAGAACCACAGCCGGGTAGGATCGGTGGGCCGCCACTCTCTCCGACTTTAGAGCAGTTCTTTTCAGAGAAGATTGTTACGCTTATCAAGCGAGACCCTTCTGCCACATTTTCTAAAAAATGGAGTTCAATTGAAAAAGCTCTCCAGCAGTATATTCGCGAGACTGCATCGAACATCAATATATGTAAGCAAGTTTCCGACAGGCTTGCTTACTGCCAGCAGCATTTTAGGCAATTGCTCTTAATGCGCCCTGAAATCAATCAGCAACTGCAATATATAAGGCCAGAAGACAGCTACTTTTCCACTACGTACGACAGCGCAAGTTTTATACGGTTGGTCGATCAGATTCAGAGCACCTTGCAGACAATCGATGCAATCCTCGCAAAAGCACCCTCTTTCTTTGACCGACTTTTGGCAAACCAGAACAAGCAGCGGCTTCTGCTACACTTTCAGGCGACAAGCAATTGGTTAACAAGAGCGATTCACTATGAGCAGAATTTGCCTGTACAAAGGCAACAGGCCAGCGCACAATTTGCGCAGGAACAAGCGCGATCATTGTCTCATGGCTTCCAAACCTGGATCAAAGAGCAACTCCAACGGATAGAAGCGTTGCACACCTCTACACTGGAGAAGAAAGATCAGCTTGCAGCTGAGTACCAACAGACTCAGCATGCCCTGACAGATGAGAAAGATCAATTGTCTGTGACGCTCAATAGGATAAAGGAGCAGTCAGAGGAGCCGGCGACACTTTTTCAACATCTGCATCGGCGCGCAGACCTACCTATAGCACTGCGCCAGATCGCTCAGAGATACGGGCAGTCTCAGGCATCCTTTCTGACCTTCGAGCAAGAGCACCATATTCTGTATCAGCGTTGGGTTGAAGATACGCAAGAGCTAGAAGCAGATGTCGCGAGGTTATGGCAAGCGATTACTTCCGCCGCAGCAAGAGTAAAGACGCAGCTTGCCCAGACGCAAAAAGCCCTTGAGCAACAAAAACAAGACCTGAACCGGCTAAGTGCCGAGCGGGATTCCCTCACAAAGACGTTGCAACAGGGCCTCGCTGATCTACATGCCTGGCGTGCGTGGTGGGAGCGCCTCTGGCAGAAAATCCCAGAGCATTTACGCCCCTCCGTGCCTGAGGAGGAGAGCATCTATTCGCCTCAGTTTTTAGCCACAATGCAACAGCAATTTCAGTCCTGGCAGCAAGAGCTTGCCAAAGAGAAAACGTTTGCCGAGCGCTATGACAACCTGATCACAGATTGGGTGAAAAGACTGCGTGACCTTTCTGAGGATGATAGACAGGAGCTAAGAGACGTTTACCTCAAGAACGCGAATGTGATAGGTATTACCTGTGGCCAAGTCAATAAGCTCAATTATGCAGAAAACAGGTATATTTCTCGCTTTGACGTCGTTATTATTGATGAAGTCAGTAAAGCAACCCCACCAGAGATCCTTTTGGCCGCCCTGAAAGGGAAAAAGCTGATTCTCATTGGCGATCAGCGACAGTTGCCACCAATGATCGAAGAAAAAACTTTAGAGCAATTAGCCGAAGAGAGCGGTCAGGAAAGCTCAGCCTTCCGTTACCTCAATCGGCCATATTTTGAACAACGGTACAACGAAGCTCCTGACGAGATCAAACGCATGCTCTATATTCAGTATCGTATGCATCCCGACATTATGGCTGCCATTAACCAGTTTTATCACCGTCCTCTCGAGTGCGGACTCAATCAGCCAGATATCCAGCGCGATCATCAGCTTGACTCGGCGCTCATTCGCAGCAATAAACACCTTATCTGGGTCTCAACACCGCTGGTTTATACTCAGCGCCAAAATCCTTCCAGTCGGGTCATCAGTGCGAGAAACGGGATGAGTGGGCAGTTAGCCTTTTCTTATCAAGAAGAAGCCAGAGGGACGTCCTATATCAATTACCGTGAAGTGGAGATCATCACAAAAATTTGTGAGGAACTGCAACGCCTTTGGGCTCCAAAAGTAGAGGCAGGCGCCAAACCGAAAGAGATTGGGGTGATCACATTCTACGGCGCTCAGATGGGATTATTACAAGAAAACCTACTAAGAAGCAACAAAAATGGCAAAAGAAAATTTGATGCCCTCGATATTCGCCCCGGAACGGTAGACCGTTTCCAGGGCATGGAGCGAGCAATCGTGATTGTCAGCATGGTCCGCAATAATCGCCATGGAGACATTGGCTTTGCGCGGAAAGATGAGCGCATTAATGTAGCTTTCTCACGCGCACAGGAATTGTTAATTATTGTTGGCTGCCACGACCTTTTTTGCGTCAGAGCCCGCCAGGGAGAGGCGGCTGAACGTTATAGAAAGGTAGCAACGGTCGTTAGAAATCGGGGAGACTTCATTGATATTTCCGACATCTAGTGAAAACACACGTCCTATCGCGCCAGCATTACGTTCACGAGTTCAAGAGATAGAAGAAGGTCAACCTGGTTTATACGTTCTGGCTGCGCGTGAGTTTCGCTATCCGGTACAACAACAGGAGCTCAGCATACACGCTGAGCAATATAGAAGGATGAATCTCCTCGAAAAATTTATGTTGCAGGCTTATACCGAAATAGTTCCGCGTCCCCCACTTGAAGAACTGGCTGAAGCCCTGGGTCTTGATCCTATCTTCATCAAAAATACATTTCAGGACTTGATCTCAATGCAGAGTCTGGCCCATGGTATCGACGGCCCACGCGTAACAGACGAGGGAAGACAATCTTTGCGCTCAGAAACCATTACCGAACCTCCACTCGATGAGATCCGGTATCTTATTCAAGATCCTGTGCTCGGTACGAGAGCACCTTCTCCTTTTCGTTTGAGAGCCGTTAAGGATGACTTCGAGGATTTGAGCCCGTATGTGGACCTGGATTTACATCGTTTTCCTGCTTTGAATTTCGATGATAACGAGCTGCAAGCGTACTTACAGGAATGGAATCTGGATCTGCATGATCCAGCCAAAAACCGTTTTGTCACTGCCATCACGCCAACCTCTCCTCCAGAAATTGGTTGGCGCCCCCTTTCAGTCTTTATTCTTTATGATACGCTTCAAGAGAATCCTGATGAAGCTGTTACCTTTGAGGTGCGCTCTTTCGAAAACAAAATTGTGCCTCAAGTCGGAGCATGGTTAGAAGCCCAACTCCAGCAGAGAAACCTCTCGCTCAAAACACTTTGCGGCCTGCTTGATGAGGGCCCTCTTGAAGAGGAAGAATTATCAGACGACGAACATATTGAAGAGCTACCGATAGAGCCTGAAGTTGAAGAACGACTGGTAGAAATTCGTCAGCAGGCAACAACCCACCTTCGTTTGCAGAGGGAAGGTCAGATCACTGAGGCGGTTGTTGGCACTTCTCTGCAATTACGAGACAGCGAGATACGTCCTGCCTTCCTCAAAGCATTACAAGAATCACAAGAACTGATCATTATCTATTCTCCCTGGATGAATGAACAAGTAGTCGATGACGAGTTTATCGCGCTCCTAAAGAGACAGGTGCAAAAGGGGGTGCGTATTCTCATTGGATACGGCATTGGACGGATCGAAAGCAGGGAAGATCGGCCTGTTTCACCCGAACTACTCCAGCGCTTACAAGAGGTCCAGACGCCCGAAGGTACTCCTGGCATTATCGCGGAGTGGTTGGGCAACTCTCATGCAAAAGAAGTTATTGTTGATCGTAAAGTGCATTTTAGTGGTTCCCACAACTGGCTCTCATACCGCGGTGATCGCTTTCCCCGTGGCGAGACAGTCTATCAGGTTACCCTCCCTACAGAAGTCGAAAAAGCCTATCATTACCTTGCTCAGCGTTTTATTGAGCACGCAGAAAAGCTGTGGAACACATCCGATGAAGAGCGTAGACTGGCTCTCTGTATCCTTACGACTCTTGGATACGAACAGCAAGCCATCGAGTGGATTGAGCGCGATGGTTATTACGATTTCATTCCTTGCTGGCTCAAGCTTGCAGCGCAAGGGATCTCCGTTGATCGAGCAGTACAGATTATTGCTGCATTACATATAGCGGTTACTCTTTGTTGTACAGCCGTAGACAAGCAAAGCGATTTAATGTCAGAGATCACTGTAGAGTTGAAAAAAGTTTTTAAACGTCTGGCAGTGCAGGATCAGCAGCTCACTCTTGCTTTTATCGATAATAATCTCGTTGAATTAAAGCAATTAGAACTGTATCAGTATATAAGAGATATTAGTACAGTTACTAGTCGAGAACAGAACGAAAAGAAATCAGACCATTATCAAGGCTCAGATTCCAGGCAAGAGTCTACGCAGCGAAGGCATCATAACAGAAACAGAGCGAGAGGAAATCGTTAACATTCCTTTTTCCTCTCTCTAACTCCCCTATGCATGAGCTATAGAGCGTACCCAAGTGAGCGGTTCATGCCCACTTTCGATGATCTACTACTTCTTGAATAAAGAAGGGGAGCAATATGCGGCAGCTATTTTGCGTGATGTCGGAGAACAGGGCGAGGTTGTGCGTGATCTGGCCTATCGTCTCTATACAGTATGTGAACGTAAAGGGTGGGCGCAGGAGGCACTGACCTATAATGGCATGGTGACATCCTGGTCAGCAATGAGCCGCTATGCTCAGAGCGATCATTACGCGGTCAAACAAGAAAAACTTACCCTGGAAACTTCACCATAGCCAATTCTTTCATACGCATTATCCGGTCTTGCAGGAAAAGCCGGAACGCGTTACACTACAGTGGTTGGGTTCTCGTCCATCGTGTATTTCCGTATTCACTCCTCCACTGAAGAGACCAAGTGTGGGAGAGTCGAGCAACATGTTTCTTGTCGTCTGTCACAGGTAATTTTAAGGTTGAAGTGTATGATCCAGTTGGAAGCATTGACCCCTGGCGTCCTGGTGAAAGGGATTTTGCCACATGGAACCGTCTCTGTTATTAGCGTGACCCATCATGGCGATGTTGGTGTGGAACTGGTCTATAAGGATGCTGGTGGGCAGGTTGGGAGCGAACTGCTTTACCAGGATGACATGGAACGTCTGGAGATTGTTCCCGCTGATCTCCCCTGGAGCTTTCAGGCTGACGGTCGCCTGTTCCGCCTTCTATCGGAGGCATACCGCATCCACCTGGCCTACCTCTTCGATCCTCTCGTGGCTGTTCATACCTCCCTGGTCGAGCCACTGCCGCATCAAATTACTGCGGTCTATGAAACAATGCTGGGCAAACAACCTTTACGCTATTTGCTAGCTGATGATCCCGGCGCGGGCAAAACCATTATGACGGGGCTGCTGATTAAGGAGTTATTTATTCGTGGCGACCTGCGCCGCTGCTTGATCGTTGCCCCTGGCAATCTGGTAGAGCAGTGGCAGGATGAGTTGTTGCAGCGTTTCCACCTCACCTTTGAAATTCTCACCAACGACCGGCTAGAGGCATCGGCAACGGGAAATGCCTTAGCCGAAATCCCCCTTTGTATTGCGCGTCTGGATAAACTTTCGCGCGACGATGCAGTACGGGAACGGTTAAGCCACACGGAATGGGACATGATCGTGGTGGATGAGGCCCATAAGATGTCGGCCTCGTTCTTCGGCAACGAGATCAAATATACCAAGCGCTATCAGCTTGGCGAACTCCTGGGCAAGATTACGCGTCACCTCCTCTTGTTGACCGCAACGCCTCATAACGGGAAGGAGGAAGATTTCCAGCTTTTCTTACGCCTGCTCGACGTTGACCGCTTTGAAGGGCGCTTCCGCGATGGCGTTCACAAAGTTGACGTATCGGATCTGATGCGCCACCTCCTCAAAGAACAGCTCTATCGCTTCGATGGTACGCCACTTTTCCCTGAGCGGCTGGCCTACACGATCAATTATCACCTGTCTTCGCTTGAGCATACGCTCTATAAAGAAGTGACTGAGTATGTACGCCAGGAATTTAACCGCGCCGATGCACTTCACAATAATGGACGTAAGGGAACCGTCGGCTTTGCGCTGACGATTTTGCAGCGTCGCTTAGCTTCTTCGCCTGAAGCAATTTATCAGTCGCTGAAACGACGACGTGAACGCCTCGAACAACGTGTACAACAGGTTCTCCAGGCTCGGCAGCCAGATGATATTCAAGCGGCTTTTTTCTCCGATCAGCTTTCCCTCTCCGCTGAGGATATTGAGGAGATGGAGGATGCACCTAGCGCCGAACTGGAGATGGCGGAGGAGCGTATCGTGGATCAGGCATCGGCAGCCCGCACGATTGCCGAGTTGGAAGCAGAAATTGCGCTGCTGCAACGCCTGGAAAGGCTGGCTTTTCAGGTTCGCCGCAGCGGACGGGATCGTAAATGGGAGGAACTGGCCGGGCTGCTACAAGAGAACGCCTCCATGTTTGACGCGCAAGGACAGCGTAGAAAACTGGTTGTTTTTACCGAGCATCGCGATACCCTGAATTATTTGACCGAACGCATCCGCACATTGCTGGGCCGTAACGATGCAGTGGTGACCATTCATGGCGGCATGGGACGTGAGGAGCGAGCCAGGGCGCAAGAAGCCTTCACCCAAGACCGGCAAACGCTGATTCTGGTCGCCACTGATGCTGCTGGTGAGGGGATCAATTTGCAACGCGCTCACCTGATGGTCAATTATGATCTTCCGTGGAATCCCAATCGCCTGGAGCAGCGTTTTGGCCGCATTCATCGCATTGGGCAAACAGAGGTCTGCCATCTCTGGAATCTGGTGGCTGCGGAGACGCGCGAAGGCGAAGTCTTCCATACGCTCTTTCAGAAGTTAGAAGAAGAGCGGGAGGCGTTGGGGGGTCGGGTCTTCGATGTGCTGGGTAGCGTACTGTTCGATAATCAGCCGTTGCGCGATTTGATTATCCAGGCCATTCGCTATGGTGATCGCCCAGAGGTGCGCGCCCGGCTTACACACGCCGTAGATGATGCCCTTGATCGCCAGCATCTCCAGCAATTGCTTGCGGAGCGGGCGCTGACCCACGAAGTCATGGACCGGGCGCGTGTATACCAGATCCGAGAGGAGATGGAGCGCGCAGCCGCCCGACGCTTGCAGCCTCACTTTATTGCCTCGTTTTTTCTGGAAGCACTGAAGCGTCTGGGCGGCAAGTGGTATGAGCGCGAGCCGCAACGCTACGAGATTACCCATGTGCCATTGCAGATTCGCAATCGGCCCATTTTCCACGCCAATAGAACACCGGTTTTGCCTCGCTACGAACGTATTGTGTTTGAGAAGGAGCGCATCATCGTTCCCGGCAAACCGCTGGCGACGCTGGTCTGTCCAGGCCATCCCCTGCTGGACAGTGTGATCGATCTCTTGCTCCAACAACACCGGGATCTCCTAACGCAGGGCACGGTGCTGATCGATGAAACAAACGAGGGAGACGAGGCGCGCGTCCTCTTTTACCTGGAACACACTATCCAGGATGCTAGTACCGAGGCGACGGGAAAACGGCATGTGATTTCCCGCCAGTTACAATTTATTGAGATCAACGCACAAGGAGATATTCGTCCGGCAGGCTACGCCCCATTTCTTGATTATCGTCCCGCCAGGCCAGAAGAGCTGGAGGAGATTGCACACATCCACCATGCCTCCTGGCTCTCGCTCGACCTGGAGCGGCACGTCCGTAACTATGCCATTACCCAGCTCGTGCCACGCCATCTTACAGAGGTGAGGAAGCGTCGGGAGGAACAGATTCAAAAAACGATCAAAGCCGTCAACGAGCGGCTGACAAAAGAGATCAGTTATTGGGACAATCGAGCGGCGCAGCTTAAGGAACAGGAGGCGGCAGGCAAGACGAATGCCCGCCTCAACTCGCAGATCGCCCGACAGCGAGCAGAGGAGTTGATGGGCCGACTGGATCGCCGTCTAAGCGAGCTTGAGCAGGAGCGCAAACTTTCCGCCTTGCCACCGGTAGTCATCGGTGGTGTGCTGATTGTACCTGTAGGCTTGCTCAAAGCACAGGACAGCCAGGGAGAAGCCGCGCCTGTTGATCTGGGTGGACGCGAAACACAGCGCATTGAGCGCCAGGCAATGGCAGCAGTGATGCGGATCGAGATGGAGCAGGGCCACCACCCACGCGACGTAAGCGCCGAAAAATGTGGCTACGATATTGAATCGCGCGTTGCTGAGACGGGCCAACTTCGTTTTATTGAAGTGAAAGGTCGCGTCAAGGGGGCAACAACCGTCACGGTCACAAAGAACGAGATTTTGACCGCCCTCAATAAACCCGACGATTTTCTGCTTGCCCTGGTAGAGGTTGATGGTGGGAAAACGACCACGCGTTATATCGCCCGACCATTTCGCAGCGAACCCGATTTTGAGGTCACCAGCATCAACTACGACCTGGCAAAACTGCTGGCAGGCAAAGAGATTTTAACCTTCGAGTAGAGGAGTTATCTGTAGCATGGCCTATCGCAAAAAACTGATCGAGGTGGCGCTCCCCCTTGATGCCATCAACAAAGCGTCTGCACGAGAG
This sequence comes from Ktedonobacteraceae bacterium, assembly GCA_035650355.1. Classification (GTDB taxonomy): domain Bacteria; phylum Chloroflexota; class Ktedonobacteria; order Ktedonobacterales; family Ktedonobacteraceae; genus DASRHT01. The sequence goes on along the minus strand of DASRHT010000113.1, from coordinate 44,121 downwards.
AAATCCATCCGGCATGGTCATCCCTCGACGCTGCATCTCTGGTGGGCACGGCGTCCCCTGGCAGCCTGTCGCGCGGTGATCTTCGCCTCGCTGATTGACGATCCCTCTGAACATCCCGACCTCTTTCCTACCGAGCAAGAGCAGGAGCAAGAACGCGAGCGCCTCTTTAAGTTGATTGCGAATATGGTGGAGTGGGAACAGGCCAACAATGAAGATGTGATCAAACAAGTTCGCGCGGAAATTGACAAAGCGACGAATGGCAACCCTCCTCCTGTGCTCGATCCCTTTGCCGGTGGCGGCTCTATTCCTTTAGAAGCGCAACGCCTGGGCTTAGCAGCACATGCCAGTGACCTCAATCCGGTAGCAGTGCTGATTAATAAAGCACTGATTGAAATCCCTCCCAAATTTGCCAACCGTCCCCCTGTCAACCCAGAGGCCCAACAATCGCTGATGGATGGACACTGGCAGGGAGCGAAGGGGTTAGCTGAGGATATTCGCTACTATGGCAAATGGATGCGCGACGAGGCACAACGTCGTATCGGGCATCTTTACCCAAAAGTGACATTACCCCAAGAATATGGATGTGGCGAGGCTACCGTGATTGCCTGGCTATGGGCGCGTACTGTCACCTGCCCGAATCCGGCTTGTGGTGCGCAAATGCCGCTGATCAGTTCATTTTATCTTTCAAAAAAGCCGGGGAAGGAAACCTGGCTAGAACCTGTGGTCAATAATGCTATATCTCCTCCCACAGTGAACTTTGTTGTGAAAACAGGCGCAGGTAGCCCTCCCAGCACTCCAAAGATTGGGCGTGGCGCTCAATTCAAATGTTTATGTTGTGAGAACACTGCCAAAGAGCAATATATTAAATCCGAAGGCGTAGCTAAACGTCTTGGTACTCAGCTTATTGCGATTGTAGCCGAGGGCAAGCAAGGCAGAGTATACATTTCGCCTTCACTAGAATCCGAAACTGAGGCCAGAAAAGCTCAGCCTGGATGGAGGCCAGAACAGGAGCTTGCAGATGACAAGCGCAATATATGGTGCGTTGGATATGGATTGACAACGTTCGCTGACCTTTTCACTCCTCGCCAACTCGTGGCCCTCAATACTTTCTCTGATTTAATTCAGGAGACACGCGAGCGTATATTCGCTGATGCACGACATACTAACTTTCCAAATGATGAGCACCCATTGCACGAGGAGGGTCTGGGATCAGCGGCATATGCCGATGCTGTAGCAGTATATCTTTCGATGGCTGTAGATCGGTCTGCTGATTTTTGGTCTTCCCTTGCTATATGGGCTAATCAACCTAAAAACGAGCTTGTAGCACACACTTTTACCCGGCAAGCACTTCCTATGGTCTGGGACTTTGCAGAGGCAAACCCTTTTTGCAAGTCTGGCGGGAATTTCGAAGGTAACCTCACATTTGTTGTTAAAGCTGTACAGCTATTACCATACAATACTACTCAAGGATATGCACTTCAGCAGACTGCCACTGATCTTAATAAATCTTCTGTTTCTTTTCTTATTTCTACTGATCCTCCCTATTACGATAATATCGGCTATGCTGATTTAGCTGACTTTTTTTACGTGTGGTTACGTCGTTCAACACACAATATTTTCCCTGATCTCTTTAAAACTGTACTTGTTCCTAAGGCCGTGGAACTAATTGCAGCCCCTTATCGCTTTGATGGAAATAAGCAAAAAGCGCGAGTTTTTTTCGAAACAGGACTAAGGACGGTTTTCGAGCACTTGCGCGGTATACAGCTTTCGGATTATCCATTGACTATCTACTACGCTTTTAAGCAAGCAGAAGAAGATAGTATTGAAAATGAAGAAGGACAGGCTAATGCTCAAAGCTTAAAGGTCGTTGCTTCAACCGGCTGGGAAACTATGCTAGAGGGATTAATTCAAAGCGGATTTGTGATTACAGGTACATGGCCTATGAGAACAGAAAGGCCCACTGGTGTAAAAGGAACAGTTAATGCCCTGGCCTCCTCCATCGTCCTGGTGTGCCGTCCGCGACCGACGAATGCAGGCATTGCGTCACGGCGTCAGTTCCTCACGGCCCTGCGAAACGAGCTGCCTGATGCGCTGGCAAAGCTCCAGCATGGCAATATTGCCCCCGTTGATCTGGCACAGGCCAGCATTGGCCCAGGCATGGCGATCTACTCGCGCTATAGCAAGGTGATCGAGGCCGATGGCTCGCCTTTACGCGTGCGCACGGCTCTCCAACTGATTAATAGTACCCTGGATGAGCTATTGGCCGAGCAGGAAGGCGAGTATGATGCTGAGACACGCTGGGCCATCGCCTGGTTTGAGCAGTATGCCATGGAGCCGGGAGAATATGGAGTGGCGGAAACGCTCTCTAAGGCCAAGAACATCAGCATCCAGGTATTAGTAAACTCAGGCTGGTTAGAGGCCAAAATGGGCAAGGTGCGCCTGTTGAAGCGCGAAGAGCTGGGGAGCGACTGGCAGCCAGGGCAAACGGAGAGAAAAACCGTCTGGGAAGTGATGCAGCATATGATCTATGCGCTGACGGAGCAAGGCGAGGTGCGGGCCGCAGCCATTTTACGCGCCACTGGGGAGCAGGGAGAGATGACGCGTGATCTGGCCTATCGCCTCTATAGCGTGTGTGAGCGCAAAGGATGGGCGCAGGAAGCGCTGGCCTACAATGGGCTGGTGACATCCTGGTCGCAGATTAGCCAGTTGGCGAGGCGCGAAGCTCCCGACCAACAGCTCTATCAAACCAGTTTTCTTTAGGACGTTGACAAAAGAGGCAGAAAGCTCAGTGAGATTGTAAAGAGAGAGGATAGAGGAGCATGGCACAGAGCAATCACGAACGGGTGGGACGGGGCCTGGAATTGCTGAATGCGGGCTTGTATCCATTTGTCGAACGCAAAATGCAGGCGATGTACGGAGCGCGTTGGAAGGAGGAGGTGGCATCGAATCTGCATGACCACCAGATCGCCGCGCTCAACCGCAAAGAAGCCTCGCTGGATACGCAGGTGTTGCTCATCATCATCTGGGATTACTGGAATGCCGTCTTTAAAAACGTGCTTGGTCAGACCGAACGTTCATTGGTGAGCGAGCTGCGTGATATCCGCAACAAATGGGCGCACCAGGAGCCTTTTAGCACAGATGATACGTATCGCGCGTTTGATAGCATCTATCGTTTGCTCAACGCCATTTCGGCAAGCCAGCAGGCGAGCGAAATTGATCGTCAAAGACAGGAATTGTTACGTATTCGTTTTGAAAATCAAGCTCGACAGGAGACGCGCAAAATGAATACGGCCCCGTTAGAGGGAAAACCCATCAGCGGACTGCTCCCGTGGCGCAGCGTGGTGACGCCGCATCCAGACGTAACAACCGGACGCTATCAACTGGCCGAGTTCGCCGCCGATCTTGGTCAGGTGCATAAAAGTATCAGCGAGGGATTGCATGACGGGCCTGAAGAATATCGCAATCCTCGCGACTTCTTTCAGCGCACTTATCTCACCTACGGACTGCGCCAGCTCCTCACCCGCGCCCTGCAACGTCTGAGCGGAGAGGGAGGCGATCCTGTTGTCGATCTGCAAACCAACTTTGGCGGCGGCAAAACGCATTCGCTGCTGGCCCTCTATCATCTCTTCTCCGGCGCGCCCCTTACCGACCTTGTGGGGATTGAACCACTCCTCAAGGCCGCCAATGTCTCACGTCCGCCCGTCGCGCAACGAGCCGTGCTCGTAGGGCATGCCCTCTCTCCGGCTGAACCTCGTCATAAACCGGATGGCTGCGTCATCAAAACGCTATGGGGCGAACTGGCATGGCAATTGCTGGGTCTGGATGGCTATAAGAAGGTTGCTGAATCCGATAACCGAGGAGTCAGTCCAGGTACCGACATCCTGTGCGAGCTGTTTACCGTCGCTGCTCCCTGCTTGATTTTGATCGATGAATGGGTTGTTTATGCGCGGCAGCTTTACCACGATACTACGGGTCTCGCTGGTAGCTCATTTGATGCTAATTTGAGCTTTGCCCAATCGCTCACCGAAGCGGCGAAGACGGCACCACAGACGCTCGTTGTCGCAACCATCCCCGCCTCTGACACCGAAACGGGCGGCGAAGGCGGACAGGAAGCCACGATACGACTCAAAAATATTTTCGGGCGAGTAGAATCGCCCTGGCGACCAGCCGACGCGGAAGAAGGTTTTGAGATTGTGCGCCGTCGTCTCTTTCAAGATATTACCGATGGCACGCTCTTTGCCGCTCGTGATGCCGTGGCCCACGCCTTCGTCAATCTCTACCGCGAACACCCACAAGAGTTTCCGGCGGAATGTCGTGAGAGCAGATATGAGGAGCGGATCAAAGCCGCCTATCCCATTCATCCAGAGTTGTTCGACCGGCTCTACAACGACTGGTCCAGCATCGAGAAATTTCAGCGCACGCGCGGTGTGTTGCGCTTGATGGCCAAAGTCGTCCATAACCTCTGGCAGCACAACGACAACAATACCTTGATTCTCCCTGCCAGCGTCGCGGCGGGCGACGCTGAAATCAAGCCGGAACTGGCCCATTATTTGGAGGACAACTGGGACCCCGTGATCGAAAAAGATATCGACGGCTCCCATTCCCTCCCCTGGCGTCTGGACGGCGAGAACCCCTCGACGCTTGGCCGCTATTCTGCCTGTCGTCGCGTCGCCCGCACGATCTATTTTGGCTCAGCCCCCAACCCACGTAATCCCAATAAGGGATTGACCGAAGACCGCATCAGGCTCGGTAGCGCGCAACCGGGAGAAAGTATCGCAACCTTTGGCGACGCATTGCGCCGCCTCTCCGACCAGTCATCGCATCTCTATCTGGATGGGCAACGCTACTGGTACGCCACCCAGCCCAGCGTGACACGTCTGGCCCAGGATCGCGCGACCCAATACGACGATGATCGCGTCTATGAAGAAATTGAGAAACGCCTCCGCCTCGAACAGAGCACACGCGCCGACTTTGGACGTGTCCACGCCTGCCCTTCCTCTAGTGTCGAGGTAGTCGATGATGATACCTCCGTCCGGCTTGTGATCCTCAAGCCCCAGGTTGCCCATGCGCGCAATGATAAACAGAGCACCGCCTGGCGCGAGGCCGAACACATGTTAGCGACGCGCGGCAACGGCCCGCGTAACAACAAAAACACCCTCATTTTCCTGGCCGCTGACCGCAACCGCCTGGAGGATCTCAAAGAGGGGGTACGTCAATATATCGCCTGGGACTCCATCTGCGACGAAAGCGACACCTTGAACCTGGATGCCTTTGGACGCAAACAGGCCCAGACGAAGAAAGACGAAGCGGACAAGATCGTCAAAGCGCGTATCCCAGAGGCGTACTTCTGGCTGCTCGTTCCACAACAAGAGGCGCTTCAGCCGATCACATTATTAGAGCTGCGTATGCAAGCCCAGTCGCAGCCACCAGCGCCGCTGGCACCCAATGTCAGCCGCAAGCTCAAGACCGAGGAGTTGCTTATCCCGCAATATGCGGGAACGCTGCTGAGAAGCGAAATGGATCGCATTCCCCTCTGGCGCGGTAATCACGTTCCGGTCAAAACGCTCGCCGAATATTTCGCGCAGCACGTCTACCTGCCGCGTTTGAAAAATACCGACGTGCTCCTGGGGGCCATTCGCGAGGGCGTCCAATCGATGTTCTGGCAGCAAGAGACCTTCGCCTATGCTGATAGCTGGGACGAAGACCACCAACGCTATCTAGGACTCAAGACGGGCCAGCACATAACGCTGACCAGCGTTGGTACGGGACTCGTCGTCAAAGCCGAGATAGCAGCAGCACAGCAGGAAGCGGATGCCACAGAGTTGGCTCGCAAGCAAGCGGCACAAGCAGCAGCATACGCAGTTCAGCAAGCTTCGCAATCAGCCTTGCGTGAGAACGGCGTCATCTTACAACAGCCACCACGCTCGCCCGAAAGTACGCCCATTGCGCCAGCCAGCCACAATGGAGCGCCTGTACCACATCCCACAAGCGAAGAGCAGCAAAAGCGTCGTTTCTATGGGGCAGTAAAAATCAATCCGCGTCTGATGGCCGGTGACGCTGGCAAAATCATGGAAGAAGTGGTGAAACACCTCACCAGTTTGAGCAAGGATGGGGTAACCGTGACTCTGGAGATCCAGGCACAGATCCCTGATGGCATTCCCCTTGATGTGCAGCAGGTCGTTGAGGAGAATTGTCGCACGTTGCGCTTCGAGAATGTCGGGTTTGAAGAAGAATAAAGAAACTAGAACGGAAAGGGCTATGAGGTAGATCACATGTTGGAAAAAATGAGCAAAAGTAGCATGGGAATGCGCGCCCAAGAGTTCCACGAGGGGCTTAAAGACACAATAAACTTCCCTTTAAAAGACATGTATATGGAGAAAACCTTGCTAGTGGGCAAAGCAGCAACGCTGGCAACGCATCTTAAAGGTAGAGATTATATTGAAGACTACCAGACATTAAAAGGGTTAGCTTCTCAACTTGGCATATCTGGGATCGAACTTCGGCATGTTCTGAGAGAATTGGAAGAGATTGATTTTGCAACAGTAAGGGAGGCAAATTCACAAATTAAACGTGTTGAGCTACGCATTCCAGAGTTGAGAAACGGGTATGAAGACCTCGGTGAAAGATGGATACAACTATGTCCGAGCGAAATAGAACAGGCTTCTATTGAAGCTCTGGAAACAGTTGCAGCATTTCCTCAACATGAAGCAAACCTCAAAAATTCGCTGGGACTTAGCGGAGCTGATTTTAACAAAGTCCTTATGATAGCAAATTCCGGCTTATTAATTGATCAATATAAGAACGAAAACGAAGTTATTCTGTATTCGCCTCTCACAGTTGAGGAAAAACCTGCAGCTTTGCTCACACTAGCGCAACAATTTCCCGAGGATCGCATTATTTTGGCATTAGGCGGGGTGCAACGATATCAAGGTGTGCCAATGGAACAGCTAATAGGGACAGATAAAGAGTTTGCGACACAAGCAATGCGCCTTGGAGCTTTATGTCCTGTGCAAGTTACAGCAGGAGCCACTGGTCGAACATTTTTATTTACGCCACGAGGAGGATTAGCAAGGGAAGAAAGAATAATTTTGGAGAAAGCACGGGCTATTCTGGCCTGTGTTAGGTACGGAGAACACTATGCAAGTACGAGAAAGATTATATATCCCGAACTGATATTAGAAACTCTTCGGGAGCGAAAACGGTTTAAGTACCCTCGTCCCGATTTTCCAGAGCAGTATGGCCTTCTTGTGATACAACAAATAGGCACTGTTGAACCAGATCGATGGAGACCAGGGTTCTACCACTTCTCATTGATCGATACACCAGAGAACATGCGAGCACTTGATATCGCAATTGACTTACTAAAACTGGGCCGGATCTCTGCTAGCAAACTTGAGGTCGATGCAGCTGCATTATTAAATGTAAGCGGTACTTTTTCAGGAACATTACCAACTCGCGCTAAACTTGGTAGAGAGGTAGCATTACCGGATGATATTGCACGCAACTATATCCTGAACGTTGCTAAACTAACACGAGGTGTGGATAAATGATAACAAATGTGAGAGATTTGCCTTTAAAGTTAAGGATCAAGAAAATACTTGAGATCCAGGGATATCATTGTCCTCTTGAAGTCGTATTGTCCCATTTCGAGAGCCAAGAAGCAAAACAAAATCTCAAAAGAATTTTACTAACAGATATAGATGTTTTAGGCATCCGTTTTGAATCGGACCTACGCCAGACGGTCATCATAGCAGATTGTAAGTCAGGCAAAGAATCTGAAGCAAATCGGATTTTTTGGCTTAGAGGAGTAATGGATTTTTTTCATGCTCAAGAAGGGATTTTTATAAAAACCCATCTTCATACTCATGCCCGCTCTCTTGCGCCAATGTTAGGAATTCGTGTATTAGATGAGCAGGGATTAGCGATTCTTGAGAAAGGGTTAGGATTAGAGAATACTGCTCATTATGCAGATGATATGCTCGTTTACGAAAGGGCTTCTAACTTATGGGGAATTCATGTCAAAGATGATGAAAAGCCGACTGAAAGGCAATTAGTATTAAAAAGTGTATACCAATATTTACAATATAAATATTGGATGGCCGATGATTATGTAAATATACAAACCATTATAGAGTTGTTTTCTGACATTAAGTCAGACATTACTCCTGATCATCTCAAGTCAAAGTTTCTTGCTTTTATGGGGTTGCAAAGGCTTTCACTTTCCGTACTCAAAATGGCTAGCAAAGTTGCTGCATGTGATCCCACGAATGTGGGCCGACAATTTAAAATCGCCTTCTTTGGCGGCGAACAGAGAATGAATACAAGTTTGCAGATAATAGAGTATTTGAATCAAATAAACAAACATATTCGGTCAGATGAGAAAATAGAACTGGAACCTGAGTACTTTAATGAATTAGCAGAAATTGTGAACAGAATCATCCTTAACTCGCTTTATGCCTCAAAAATTTTACAGCATCTTGACACTGTGGTATCAGAGCATCTTTTTGGTTCCGAGCGGAACCTAGAAGATGTAATGGGACCAAAGTATAGTACAGAAGCACTTGTGCTTCTAAAAAGGATAGCTACAATGTTTTGCAAATACACAGGAATAAAAAACGAGCTTTTTGAGAAGTTGTGGGCATTATGAACAATACTGAATGATGAACTTGTATCATGTTTTTGGGAAGTCAGATCTACTAGAAAAAATATATGAAAAAGCTCCAGCTATCTAAGGGAACCTGCTTCGGGCCACACCGCCTCAAGCAATTCCGGCAACACTTTCCCAGCAGGCCCATGGAGGCGATAGAATGAGGGCGAGGCTTGCACTTCTTCATCAGGATTGATTACCACGACGGTGGCTCCGCAGCTTCTTGCGAAGTTGATGAGGGAGGCAGCGGGATAAACTTGTCCTGATGTGCCAATGGAGAAAAAAACATCGCAGGCAGCGGTCGCCTCTGTTGCCTCTTTGAGGGCCTGTTCCGGTAGCAGTTCGCCGAACCAGACGACATCTGGTCTGAGCAGCCCATGACAGCGAGGGCAGAGTGGTGGAGGCGTGTCTGTCTCCTCCCATACCTCAACAATGTTTCCCTCTATGGAGCATTTGACCCGGCGAATGTTGCCGTGCAGTTCAATGACTCGCGAACTGCCCGCTCGCTGATGGAAGCCATCCACATTTTGGGTAATGATGGTTACTGTGGGGACACATCGTTCCAGAACTGCCAGGGCCAGATGGCCCGGATTCGGTTCAGCCTGGGTCACGCGAGCACGCCGTTCGCTATACCAGTCCCACACCAGGCGCGGGTTCCGGGCAAACGCTTCGGGAGTGGCAAGATCTTCCGGGTTGTATTTGGCCCACAGACCTGTCTGAGCATCGCGAAAGGTTGGAATACCACTTTCTGCCGAGACCCCCGCTCCGGTCAAGACGGCAATGCGCTTGGCGGCTCGTAACCGTTCAATCAGCTCTTGGGGAATATTATATGTCTTCTCTGCCACGATGGTTTCGTGCCTCCCTCATACGTTGCGTGTGATCATGGCAATGATCACTAGGGTCTCTTTCTCCCAGCGACAAGCACAGAGCCGCTTTTGATCAGCCAATCACATTGTATGCCTCTGATCGCACAAAGAGCAAGAGGTCGTTTTCGTGCCAGGGATAGGCGGTGTCCGTGCCGAAAATTGGTAATGTCTCCCCTCACCATCGAGATCGTTTTCGAGGACAGGGCCAGGCTTCCCAAAGTATTCTCAGAAAGAGGGCGGCATCGCTCATAGGGAAACATGAAGAGCGTTTCACATAAATACCTTTGCCGAAGGATAACTGCTCCCTTTATCGTAGAGTATGTTTCATAGAAGTAAGAGCGTTGGAGTTGCGTATGACAATGTTCTTTGGTCTGGCATCGGCAGTGATGTTCGGCTTGCTCGATCTGTTGATTGCGCGATCATCAAAAACTGTTGGGATTATGTACACTATCGTTTTTGCACATGGAGCGGCGGCCTGCATCCTGGTCCTTTATCTTTTTACTCACGCGTCATCAATGAGCATTGGCCTCCCCTCTGGGGATATCCCTATTTTGCTTTGGGTTGGGGCAGGTCTTGGGATGGTCAGTTGTCTCACCAATTTGAGCTTATACCAGGGACTCTCCTTCGGGCCAATGGCGCTTATTTCACCCGTGACAGCCTCTTACGGACTGATTACCATTGTGCTTGCGATCCTGTTCCTTCATGAGATCCCGTCTCCAGCGACAAGCGTGATCTTCGTGGCGATGATTGGCGGCATAATCCTGGCGACAGGAGCTGGAAGCAATGAGGGAACAATACGATCATCTCCAAGGCTCTCACGCACTATGATGATTTTTATCGTCATGGCTCTCGCACTCTCGCTTCTCACGGGGAGTCTTCTTTTCTTCTTGCTTGGCTGGTTAGAGGTACCATCATGGCTGGTCATCTTCTGGAGCGTGTGTGTGACAATATGCATACTCCTTGCTGGGAGTTTCTCCCTGGTTCCTTTGTTTATCCGTTATCAGTGGTTAGCCAGACAAAAGCAACAGCTGGGGCTTCTTTTTGGGGTGGGAGCTATGCTGGGGTTTGGGAGCGAATATTTTTTACTGAGCCTGACTACAGCTCATCTCGGCCCCATCGCTCCCGTTGCCGTTTCTCGTCTCGGCTCCACGCTTCTGCTGTTCGCTTATGCCCGCCATCAACGCGTAGAAGGATGGGGAGATATCAAACTCAAACATGTTAGTGGGATGGTGCTTATCGGTCTGCTGGATGTGCTTGGAACGATTTTCTATAACATGGGATCGGCCCAGAGTACCGTACTGGTAGCGACGCTCTCATCTACCTATCCTCTCCTCCCATTGCTGGTTGGCATTTTCTGGTATCGCGAGCGCATCAGCCCGATTCAATGGGGCGGGATCAGCATCCTTGTGCTAGGAATGGCTGTTCTGCCGCTTTTGAGAACATGAGCTTCCTCTCGATAGTTGCGTAACCAGAAAAAGCAAGGTACAAATTGTCTAACTCAGTTTCTTCTGCCGTAATTACCTGACTTACACAGCCAGCAAGTATGATCACTATCTATGTTACAATAGTAAAAAACTCTTGATGAGGTTTTATTGTGGAAATCTCTAAACGCTCTTCCCAAATCATTGCCATCTATCCGAATCGCTATTCCCTTTTGATTGTTCACTGTGTCATCGTTCTCTGTTTTCTGCTCTTTCTCGGCATAGACAGCTTCATCCTCTGGGCATTCTGGACCAACTACCATATCGATGCAGGAGCCTCTGTCGCTGCCGTTTTTGCTGTTCTTGCCACAATTTTTATCGGAGGAATGCTCTGGTGGCTCATTCAGATGAGATCGAAATGGCGAAAAGGCGATCCATTGATGATGATCAACGCTCAGGGCCTGTCTATTGATTTTAAGGTGGGTTTGGGCAAGATTTTCGTTCCCTGGGAAGAAATCGCATGGATTGCAGGCTGTCGAGTAAATAACGTCTTTTTATACTTCTCGATTTGCCTGAAAGATGGTCCCCATTGGTGGATGCTCTATGGCAATGGCAGATCTCGTACTATTCGACGTGACCCACTCACACAGGCACACCTTCATGTTCCCCAGGCAATGCTCGGCACACCAGTAAAGCAGGTTCTGTCCCTCATTGAACAACACTATGCTGAGGAGTTAGCCCGCTATCATGTTCACCTGCTATTGTAAGGCTTGCTGATAAAAAAGGAAACGAATACATGAATACAACAATTTTTTGGCTTGCTATCTTTATCCTCTGCAGTAGCTTGCTCATCACCTTTTTCTCGATACGTACTCTCATCCGAGAGCGTCGGCGAACCCAGCAGCAGATCCTAGCAGGAGAACGCCAGCCTCGCTGGTACACGAATGTGACCATACGCCGGGAAATAGGGACTGTCTTTTTCATGGGAGTGCTTGTCATTGAAGCCATTCTCTACATGGTTATACCCCGCCTGATACCACAGCCGCTCATAATATTTTGGTTGCTGCTCTTCCCATTCTGTTTTTTCACTGCGCTCTATCGAGTCTATACGACCTTTTCTGAGGAATATGAGCGGCGTAGGCTGGCTCGCGAGGCTGGCAAAGTATCGGGCAATCGGTGGGCAAGTCTTACACTTCATAGAGGGCTGGCTGGCGCCTCCCTTTGGATAGGGATTCCTCTCCCATTTCTCTTGACGCAATGGGATATCGTGCAGAACCTGACTCGTAATCCGATGGATATCTACTTCTGGCTGGTTGGGATCTTCGCCGGTATGAGTGGTCTTTATTGGTTGAGCACATATGTACTGGAATGGCTCATGGCCTATCAAGGTGGCTGAGCAGTTGTTAAGCAAGCTGCCACCAGGACACACCAACCATTCTCTTCCTCAATTGAACGTGAGGATGATCCATCACAAGGCTAACACGCGCCTCGTATTCAACCATTTCACGACATGGATTGCTTCATCTCGATTCTGTTATGCATCCATAGCCTGCCATTCAATCGGGTGAGTGAAAGCGCTCCAGAGCAGGAGGGCTTTCCATTGGGACTAGCCATGTTGCCGTAAGGAAATATCGGAGCGCTTTCACGAGCTGCGCTAGCAGCGTTCCCAATTGCTTTTCACGGCCTGATATGATGACGACAGCGGACGTTCAAAAAAATTATTGTGCTTTCGCTTCTACTGGTCGCGCCACAGCGTCGCTTCTCTTTCATGCTGTGGCTTTGCAGGTTGACGGGGAGCGGCTTTGAGTAAATATCCGGTTTCGTTGATGGACATAATCAATAAACCGAAAGGGCGTATTTTGATGCGCGTGCGCGAGAGGACGCTGCGAACAGGGCGCATGAGCCTATCCCATGTCCCTGTCTGCCGAGCCTTCAAAAGGCGTTGCCGAGAACACCTGAGATTCTCCTCGGTCACATGGCCTTCTTCAAAACTTGCCAGTAGCATTTCGTAGGGGCAGAAGTAGGGATAGGTTTCTAAGAGGGGTAACAGGACATATATTTCAGTCGGGGTAAATTGCTCCTGCATTAGAATCAGTGGGCGACTCTCTTTACAGATGAGATAGGTCAGCGTCCCAAGCGTGGGGTTGAGCGCCAGGCTCTGATCATCTCCCAACAAGTCGATCAAGGAAAAATGCAAGATGTCCTGTTGCTCCTGTTGCATCGTTACCAGCTTCATCTTACGTGCGCTACTTCCCATACCTCCGCTCCTTACGCTTAATACAAGATGAACGTCTCCTTACAGTGCCACATCGTTCTCATCGGCATCAGTCGTAGTGCGACATATTCCCCTTCTTTCTCGCTTATTCCTGATCTATATCACTCTCATCACGGAGGCATTACTAATGATTGGAAGCGACAGAGGTTACCTGGATAGTAGCCAGTAGTTGCAGTTCATGATGAATCCAGATGATCCCATTGGTATTCTCACCCGTGGTGGGATCTGCCTGCCCGGCATAAGCATTCGTGGCAGCCGTAACCATATCATTTAAGAGAGCCAACGCCCTCGTACTCTTAAGCTGTGTCTCATCCATTTTTGCCAGTGCGACCGCATCCTGATGAATCTGCTGCATTTGTGCTCTAACTTGCTTCAATGCATACGCAACTGCGTTAGCGATGCGTTGTTGTCCCTCGCTATGTCCTGGCGCATTCATCACTCCGAGCAGATGAATACCAACATGAGTGAGATACGCTGGGAGTGCCGGTGTTTGACTCACTTCCAGCAGGCCAAGTCTTCCTGCTCGCGAGTCTGCCAGGAACGGGGTATTGAGAGGAAGATCTCCCGAAGCGGTAACGGCTGCTGCTCCGTCGAGATAATCCAGTATCCGTATGATCTGGCGATGTAACAGCGCCGTCTGTTGACCTCCAGCCCAGTCATCACGGGCTGCACTTGCCCACTCTAAAATTTTTCCGGCATTTCGATAGAGCCAGATGTCCAATCCCCCGGTAAGACCAATCTCTTGGAGCATTGGATCTTTTGCTAATAAATGGCGCAGATGATTGAGCAGCGAGTAGTGGTTCTCATCTCCAGGGGTGGGGATATCAGGAATACTTCCGGTATATCTCCAGGTTGCCGGATCATTCGATGGCGATGCAGGTTGCACCTGATTGGTCTGCTCTGTCACCAAAAAGCGACTCCAGAATGCGAGCATATTCTCGTGTGTGGGATGCATGTACGTGAGCTGAGCTTGACCTCCCATCACCATGAGCTTGCCAAGCAAGAGCGGCTTCGTCTGCTGATCCGACCGATCTGGCAGTAACCAGGCATAATAATTTGCGCCAGGAGCAGGAGACGAAAGATGGGTGAGGTGAAGCATCACACGATCATTCAGCCCTTGTGAACTGGAGGGATTGAGTTGACCACTACTGGTAAAGGCAACCTGCCCGACCAACGAAGCTCCACCAAGCGCAGCATGGCTTGCACGCATCAGCCCAGGTTGTGCAGCAAATAAGATCGGCACGAGTACCGTAGCAGCTATCATCAGCACAGCAATTAACGTGACGACGAGTCCTCTCTGCTTTGCCTCAGCAAACAAAGAAGGTGTGTGAGGAGGTGATGATGGCTTATTCATGAGCGTCGTCATCGTTGGCTGAGCAGACTGCTGAGTCCTCGTCATTGACGGCTCACCTGCCAAGAAAACATGGGGATGATCTTGCCCATCTTCTCCGGTCACCGGATTCTCATCCCACTCTGCCTCTTGCTTTCCTAGAGGTGGTATTCTTCCCTGGAAAACCACTTCGCGTTCTTTTTCGTGCAGGTCCAGGCATTGGATGGCTTCTTGCAATGAAGATGCCACAGCAAATCCTTGTTGACGAGCATACGCTGCCAGATCTTCCGTTTGCCTCCCTGAATAGACAAAGCTCACGCTTCCAGGCTCACGCACCTGCCGTACCTGGACAAAATGCTCTGGGCAAGACAATGCCTGGCCCCATTCCGGCAAGAGCAGAATGATGGGTCCAGGCTGAAGGCGTAATGCCATCAACACGACTTCAAACGAATCGTCTGGGGTAATCTGGATGATGTGCGTTGTACCGGACGTATTGCTGGTAGAAAGAGACAGTGCTTCAATGCTCAGTCACAACTCCTTGTGATACGGTATCGCCTTTATACTCAAATTCTTTCAAGGCAGGTGTTGCTTCTCTTCCCCAGAGTACCATAAAAATGGTACATTTGTCAACGTAATTTGATACTTTTAGTAACTATCATGAAACATGGTGGTTCAACATTGAGCGATTTTCGAGGAATGGGGTTTCTCTCTTTAGGGCTTCAGCTCGTTTCCATTATTTCATAATCTATGTCTATAAGAAATTAGCAAGGAACGTTTCCCTGTTTTCCTGGACCCTTTCCCTTTTCCATCCTCCTCACCGCGATACACTTGTGAGTCCGACGCCTCATAATGTGATTCCTTTGAGAGGAGAACGAGGTATATGTTGAGAGTGAAAAACGTCTTTGCTTGATTGATAGGATTTTTTATTCTTGCCTCAGCGAGGTTGCCCTATGAAGCGGATTACGAGGAATATCCCTCCTGACCGTGCGCGAGATCTGCTTGAGCGGGTTCCCCGCGCATGCATTGCCTTTGCCAATGATCTGGGACCGCAGGTTCAGCCAGTGACATTTGTGTCTCATGAGAACCGCTATCTGGTCGGTCTCCCTGAGCATGTCACGCCTGGACCCAGCCCTCACCAGGAGATCGTTCTGCTCATTGATGAGGGCATCTCCTTCTTCGACCTGCGTGCGCTCCTGCTTCGTGGATACATTCTGCCCACAGAAGCTCCCCCAGATGCTCCTCCTGGTCGCAGGTGGTTTGAAGTGCTTCCTCTCAAAACCGTTGCCTGGGATTATGGAGCCCTTCGAGAGGTGCATGATGCAAGCTGACCCATCTGTGGTACGAGACATGCTCCGCCATTGCATGGTCGCCCGCATTGCAACACTGTCCCGTGCAGGACGACCAAGCGTGACTCCGCTCTACTTTGTTGTTCTGGACGACCATATCTGGCTCGGCACGGTTGATTGGACCCTGGCGGCTCGTAACGTGAGATCCGATCAGCGGGCCAGCATCCTCTTCGCAGTAGAGCAGGAACCAGCTTCTCACCACGTTCTGCGAATCACAGGCCATGCCCGCGTGCGCACAGACCCACAAGCCCAACGAGCCTATCGTCTGCGAGTAGCATGCAAGTATGTCTTCACGCCTGGTGCTATCCGCAACGTGCTGACCCATCTCTGGTTGCTTCCGCTCAGGCGGGCCTATCATGCTCAGGCTGCACAACAGGGCCAACCCTGTGTCATCGAGGTTAGCCCTGAGCAAGTCGAACTGCTCAATGATGAGATGTTCAGCTGAGCCTGACATCAGGATGCTTCCTGACACTATGCCGGTAAAACAATCTCCGGTAGGGAACCATCAGCTTGATCCAGCGCATACGTACTGACCAACCAGCCGGTTCCACCCATTGGAGGAGCAGCTCCTGTCGCTTCTGGCGCTACTCTCAGTAGCAGGACGACCATATGATGCAAACGAGGCTGCTGTGTTGCTGGGTCGAGGTCATATCCCTCAATCCGACGCAGGTGCTGTGGATCATTGGGATCGAGCTGCGACTGCCAGAGCTGGAAGGGAACCGTGACCCAGGCAAACAATTGTCGATTGAGCTGGCTGAATTTCATGACCTGGGGCGCCGCATTGATCGTTATTCGGATCAACCTGGTCGTCACGACATGATCAAACAGGGTATTATTGATGACCCGGACATCGTGTTGTTGAAAGCGCTGTCTAGCCCCGTTCGTGAAAAGAAAGGTCGCGGCAGTCAATGTCCCGCCATGATGATTGCGTGTGCCAACGCTGCGATAATCCAGGCTCATCTCACGGTCATTAAATGCGACGGCAGTCCGCATCGCTTGGAGCGCATCCCCCAGAGTCAATCCGGCATCGGTCCATCCTTGAGGCAACTGCTCAGGAATCCAGTTTGATGCCGGGTTTGCAGTTTGCCCTTGAACTGATCCCTGGACAGTCATCGTTACAGAGCCTTGAGGCGTCGGTGAAGAACCCCTCTGAGAGGTTGGCACTGGAGAGGCATGCCCATTGCTTTTGCTTTGCAATGGGGGTGTTGCTTGCACTAACGTACTCATCACCACCGTACCGATGATGGCCATCACACAGACCAGCAGCGCGATCAGCGGGAACGAAAGTCGCCGCTTGTGGCCTTTTTGGGTTGCAGATGGATGATTGGGAATTGAAGGAGCATTCCCGGATAGTTGCCCAGGATCTGAGACGGTGGGCATGGCATGGGAGACCTGAAATGGTGCAACCAGCGAAGGCTCAGCAGGGTCAGGCAACTCATCTTCAAAGTAAAAGTAGCGCTCCGGGGGCTCTGCTGGCGTGAGCGATACAGGTGGCTGCGAGGCTGCACTCTCTGATCCCGTTTGTGCATGGAGTTCGGGTACCGACTGCTCGTGTGGAGATACAGGCGAAGTGGTCATCAAACTGATCCTTTCTACTGTGTGATGAAGCTGGCCAAACACAGAGAGCTGAAGGAGAAGTTGTAGCTTTTCAACTCTGTAGCTTCGTTCTGCTCTCTCTACTTCGAGTGTACCGAAGGTATGAGCTGAAATTATGGGATATAGCGGTGTTTCACCAGGAAGAGGCGTGGAAGGAAAGCAGGAAAGACTCTGAAAAAATGGAAGAAAATATGATATGCTACAGGTGAAGACGACGAATGCACGCCTGGAAGGCGCACAGCAGGCGCGCGAAAGAAAGGGGGACGTATGGATGTGACCTGGCGGATGTATCTGGATGAACTGGTTCGCCGCATGTCAGCAGCCGAGAAACAACAGCTCTACCAGACGGTTCAGGTGACACGAACCACGTTCCAACGCTGGAGGAAGGAGGACACACTTCCTGATACCGCCCATATCCACCTGCTGCTGGGCGCCCTTCCAGAGCCAGAGCGTGAGCGCCTCCGCGCCCTCATGCTCGATGATCCCAAAATGCGGGCCTTGCTGCCTGCCGAGGCAGTACTGCCTCGGCAGGCAGCAAGGCCCGCCGATAAGATCCCCCAGGATGTCTATGAGGAAGTCTTCCAGCTGGCTCGCGATGCCCCAGATCGTTTCTGGCTCCTCTGTAGCACCATCTTGCTGCATGCGCTCACCCAACTAGAGACTCGACCCACCCAGACCGGAATGGAACTGTCTGTAGCCCGGTGCATGCCGCCACGTCCTGATGGCAAAATACGTTCGTTGCGGGCTGCTGTCAGTCGAGGGACGCCTCCGTGGCGAGGCGATCTCCACACGCAAGACTACTTTTTCGGTGCGGAGTCGCTAGCTGGAACAGCAGTAATGCATCGTCATGGTCTGATGATCCCTGATCTGCTCGACACAATGGTCATAGCTCCTCCTCAAAGAAACGATCATGAACGCAGCGCTGCGGCTTATCCCATCATGCGTGAAGGAAGCATTGCTGGGGCGTTGGTCGTATCAAGTTGTGTCCCTGATTTTTTCACGCGAGAGCGACTCACCTTGATCGAACACTATGCTGATCTGATCCGGCTGGCTTTCTATGACCAGGAATTTTATCCTGCCGCATGCATTGACCTGGCGCTCATGCCCGCATGGGCTCAACAACAACCAGCCCTACGCACTTTCCGCCAACGCGTCAACGAGGAGTATAAACGCGCCGTCCGCCAGGAGCAATCGCTTCAGGATTTAGCCAAGGTCGAGCTCCATGTCCGTGCAACGCTGGAAGAGGAGTTGATGCATCTGGCAAGCTGTTGGGCAGAAGGAGATCCCGATCATTCTCCTTCTACTGATACAGGAAAAACGGAGTCATCCAGAGGAAACGGGCTCTGATTGGCCTTCCTGTTCTTGCCTCCTCACAAGGTACAAATCTGACCTGTTGTTGGATCTGCTCTTGTTTGCTGCTCGTCTTCTCTTCACCGCCGTTGTCCTGGTCGCATCCAGATCTACTGCTGGCCGTTGCGCTCCTGGTACGTCTGTCTCTGAGGCAGAGCACCGGACGACCGACGTATGCTGGCCCTCCAAGACTTGCACGATCCAGGTCAGGCCCTTTTGCAATGCTTTTTGCCCGGCATCCTCCAGATCGCGCATCCCCTGCAATACCCACTGCCGCTGTTGGAGATGCTTCTCGGCAAAGGAGGCGCGGTGCCGGTACGACGTGAGCCGAAGCCCCACCTCCTCAATGCGGCTCCTGAGGTAAAAGAGCACGCAGCTCTGCTCGATAGAAACCGCCGAAAAGAGGGCCGCGACCGCCGCAGGCTGCGTCGGGCATTCCTGTCGATAAAGGGCCAAGCAGGCATCCACTTTCTGACGAAGCGGGGTCAACGCCGCCAGAAAGCGCTGCCAGAACGCCTCATCGCAGGGGTTCCAGTCTTGCTCCAGATCCGTTATCGACTCCCTCAGCGGCACGAGCGCCTGCTCAAGCTCGTCATAGCATTGGCGAGCCTGGACAAGGACCAGATGCAGCGCCTGCAAGGGGTTTTCACTCGATGAATCTGCTGCCATTATGTGCTCCTTCTACTTTCGTTTTCCAGCATCAGCCATGCCTAGCGCACCGCTTTGATCGGGACGATGAACCCAGCCGCTCCTACAGAGGCAAGAGCCGCCACCACAAACAGCACAGCAAAACTGTGAACCGTATTTAAGATGGCGGCTCCGATCAGTGGACTCACGATCAACGGCAGGAAAATCGCCGTGTGGAAGATCCCCAGATCCTTGCCCCGCTCGGTCTCGTTGGGCAGCACCCGGAGCGCGACGGCGATATCGAGGCCAACGAATGCCCCAAAGCCCGCGCCAAAGAAGCCTGATGCCACCATCATGGCTTGCCACATTGGCACCAGCGCGATCAGCAAGAGACTCGCTGCCATGACGAGCGCCCCGCCGATCAGCAACGGTTTTAAACGCCGCACTCGTCCTGCCAGATATCCTGCGGAGAGCGCACTGACGATCACGACTCCTGTTGAAAGCAGTTGAAACGTGGTCACGCCTTGCGCCGCCACGGAAGCCGCCAGCCCGATGCCTTGACGCAGATAGAAAAAGGTGTATGCACCCACAATGGTGAAGCTGAGAAAGATCAGCGTCCGTGAGAGCCACACACAGGTGAAATCGCGCACGGCCAGAGGCCGCACCAATCCGACCACAAACGCCTGCCAGTCCAGCGGACCCACCACATCGCGGCTGAGCGGTCGCTCGCGCACGATGAGCACAAAGAGGCCCATCATCCCCAGCGAGACCACGGCCAAAAGCACATAGCCCTGCCAGACGATCTGAGGATTGGTCAATTGCGTGACCAGCAGCAAGCCCAGCACGCCTCCCACAATGGGAGCCATGCCATTGAGCACGGCGACACCGTTGCGGTGGTGTTCCGGGATCTGGTCGGGGATCAGCACGGTGGTGGTGGCCAGCAGCGTATCCACCCCGATTTGGGCCACGACCTCGCCGATGAGCAGGAGGGGGATCGTGCTGGCCCTGGCCATCGTGATGAGTCCTATGACGGCAATCAGGCTCCCCACGATGAGCCAGGGCCGTCGCCGTCCCCAGCGTGAGGTCGTGCGATCACTGAGCGCCCCACTGAGAGGAGCGGAAATCAGTCCAGCACAGGCTCCCAGTGAGGCGATGAGGGCAAAGGAGGTGGCGGTCGTGCGTGGATCAAGCAGACTCACTTGAATGGGTAGCAACAACTGCTTAATACAGACACTGGAGAGTCCTCCCACCATGCTGGCCAGGAAAAAGCTCGCCTGAGAGCAGACATGCACGGGCGTTCCCTTGTGAGACACCGTTCGCGCTGGATGCGTGGCATCCCATTCCGGCTCGGTCATGATCGTCTCCTTTCCTCTCGTGTGTTTCTGATGGCGGACTCGTGTGAGGGGCTGCGGCTTTGGGAGAATGACTGCCTTCCCTGCGAGAAACCATGCCACTGCATCGTCTCTCCATGCACCGCACAGCTCGCCAGCCAGTCATAGGATGCCAGTTTCCCCTCGCGGTAGACCCACAGTTCCAGACGAGGTTCCGGCCCTCTGGCCGGGTCCAGCTCCAGCGACAGATGAAAGATCTCCCGCGTGCATGAGGCAGAGGCATCGAGAAGGTGTTGGATGACTCGCTCATACACCACTTTTGGTCCCTGTGTCAGCGCATAGCTGTGCCACAAGCAGATCGGCGTATCGGCTGCGATAGAGGCCAACATCTCAGGAAGCAATTCACAGGCATCGCCCGCAACGAGCGAGGGAGGATACTCCCGCGCCATCTCGATGGCCGCCATCAGCACGCGATAGCGCTCCACCTCTTCGGGCCAGATGCAGGCGAGCAACCAATCGGCAGCGCGCGGCTGGGACAGATCGATGGGAGAGAGGTCGATGCCGACCCGTTGTGCAATCAGAGGCATGACGACAGGAAAGGGCGGGAGATGCGAGCCTTTCAAGGTACAGCGTATCTGCACCGGAGAACGGGGATCGCCCACTAACAGGTTGCCATAGCGATAGCCATAGCGATCCCAGAGCAAATTGAGTCCAGCGCTGGCTCCCACCTCGATCAAGGCCAGCGGCTGGCGTCCGGCCCGTCGTGAGACGATTTCAAAGGCGGGCAGCAGGTTGGCACAGCGCGTGACCTCGTTGGTTTGCAGCCTCGCCCACGGCAGCAGCGTCCGCAATTGCCGCGCCTTGGAGAGGCAGAACTGACGGAAGGCCGGATACGCGTCGGCTACTGGGCGCGGATGAGCACAAAAATAGGGGTAAAATTCAGCAAAGGGATGCGACGGCTCACGCAACGCCAGAAGATTGACCATGCTAAAGAACAAGACGTACATCGGTTGATCGGGATCAACCAGGGAGAGCAAGGCCAGCATCGACGGGTCCTCTTGCATCCCCAGGTAAAACTGGTGATAGAGCGGGGAGAGGCGTTCAAAACGGGCGATCACTGTTTTCAATAAGAAAAAACCAGACAGCTGCTTAACGAAAAAAGTGGCAAGCAGAGAGGAAGAACCTGGTGTAACTTACTCGAAAAAAGTGGCAGATAGTGAAAAAAGCTTCCAGGAGAAAAGAGCAATAGTGGTTTCAGAGGAAGTGAGTCGTCAGGCTCATCAAGCATCCCAGGAGAGCTTGAGGCGTGTGAGAGAGGCTGTTCGCTCGCTCATGCCAGCAGCACGGAACAAGCGATGCCGCCAGGCCCGACCCTTGACCTGGTGGGTAGACTCGGCACGAGCGAGAGCGACCGGAGATGGGAACGCTCATCAATGCAGAACCCCGGTCGCTCTCGGCACGCAGTGCTCACCCACCAAGGTCAAGGGCGGCATCGCCCGTGCTACTGGCTCGACGAAACTGTGGAGAAGCAACGCCTCGTGGTGGCAGGTCATGCTAGCCCACTTCTGGTGACCGCTCTGCTCCTGCTTGTTGCTCTTCCAGCAAAAGCCGTTGGCGAAAGCGGTACGATTCTCCGACAAACTCCAGGATATGGCTTTTGTGCGTCAATCGATCAAGCAAGGCTGCCGTCATTTTCTCATCCCCAAAGATTTGGTTCCAATCACCGAAGCGCAAATTGGTCGTTACAATGATAGAAACCCGCTCATTGAGCGCACTACAGATTTGAAACAGGAGCTGCCCCCCTTCTTTGCTGAACGGAATAAATCCCAGTTCATCGAGCACCATGAGATCTAGCTTTTCGAACTGCCTTATCAATTTGGAAAAGCGAAGGTCTTTCTGCGCTGCGAGCAGATCGTTCACCAGCGTATTCACACTGAAGAAGCGAACCTTTTTCCCTTGTTGGCAAGCTGCCAATGCCAAGCCGATGGCCACATGGGTTTTTCCCAGCCCCGGGTTGCCCACCAGGATAATCGTCTCTGCCGTGGCTATGTAGCCTCCTTGAGCCAATTCCAGAACCCGTTGTTTGGAAATGTTCTGCACGGCATCAAAGTCAAAGCTGGCCAAATCCTTCAGAACGGGGAACTTTGCAGCGGCAATGGCCCGTTCAACGCGCCAAGCATCCCGTTGGGCCACTTCTGCGGTGCAAAGTGCCAGCAGATAGCGCTCATAGGGCAAATTCGTCCGGGCAGCGTCTTGTGCGTAGGCTTGATAGTTTTGCAGAAACGTTGAGAGATGTAGCTGCTTGAGATAATTTTCCAGCAACGCTTGATGTTGCATACCCATACCTCTCTACCAGGACTGCTTGAGCAGTCGGTCATAGCGCGACAAGTCCACAGGCTGATTGCCAATCGCGTCCAACTGCGGTCGATCCGAAAGGTCCAGGGGACCGAGGGAGGGTTCATGCTCTGTTAAGTGATGCAGGCAGTGCAAAACGCCATCCAAATGGACACAGCCATAGGTGAGCGCCTGTTCAATCGCCTCCTGCATCAGTGTCGCGGGATAGTGCTCATGGAGTTGTAAAATGCGAACAAATTCTTGGATACCACGACCCTCAGGCCATTTCTGGCGCAGGGTGCTTAACATCCGGTGATAGCACTCGGGCCAATCTTTGCGCCAGCGACGGATGGGGGCTGCATAGTCAAAGGCCCCTGGTCGTTGCTCCAGCAATGGCAGGTAATGAAGTGGATCAAAGATGTCCTGCTCGCGTCCATAACAGCGTGGATGACAAGCAATGAGTTGCTCTCGATCAAAAATGTCGAGATGGAACGGATAGGCTTTCACCTTGACTTCACTGCGTGCGCGGCGAACGGGAACGGAGTAGCGGTTGGTGGCAAAAATGACCTGACTGTACGGGGTGAGCCGAGCAGTTGTCACTTCACAACACTCATAGTCAAATGGCGGCAAAGCTCGGAGGCAGGGACGCTCCTGTTCCCATGCTTGTCTAATCGTCAACGTTTGCCCATGCATACATCGTGCATCGTTTTTGAGACACTGCAGCAGCAGGTACTCGTTGAGCGCTTCAAAGGAGGCGACTTCGGGAATGGGAACCAAGAAATTTCGGCGGGAGAAGCCGACGCCATGCTCCACCTGCCCTTTTTCATGTCCCTGCCCAGGGGTACAAAAATGCGAGTCGAACAAGTAGTGGCTCCGAAAAGCCACAAAGGTGCGATTCTCCTGGCGAGAACGATGGCCTTTCTTGTCCAGGGCTAGTTTCACTGCCGTTGCCAGGTTATCGTAACTAATCCGTTCAGGAACCCCGCCAAAGTGCTTGAATGCCTGGACATGGGCATACAAAAAGCTTTCTTGTTCTTGTGTCGGGAATGCCATCACAAATACTTGGACCACTTGGCGCACCCCGGCGATCATGGCGACAGCCTCACCGTAGGGTAGCCAGCCAGCGAAGGTGACATTGTTGTTCCTTTTTCTGACCGGCTCCCTCCAAACCCGGCGTGCGCCTTTCAACGCACCGGGCTTTCCAGCATCATCAGGTTACTCCTGTCCGTGAGCGTGATACCTTGTTGCGTCTGTGTGGGCGTCCGTGTTGAATGTCCATATGGCAGGTATGGCAGAGGACGAGCGTTTTTCTTCGGCGGGCGGCCATGATGTGAACCCATTGCGGTTTCTCTCGACCTGTATACTTGTTCAGGTCTTTCAATGCCCGTATGTGATGCACCTCTATCTTAGCGGTCATGCGGGTTGCCCCGCATTGTTCACATGTTTGGGCCAGGAGTCGCCGTTCTAGCTCCGACCGTTTCCAGGCGTATTGCTTCATTTCGTCCTCAATGGGTGCGGTGACATCCCAGGTAAGTGGGATGCCTCCCCAAGTGGCTACCAGTGGCTTTTTCCCTTCACGCGAGACCCTGACTTGCAATCCTTTGTATTTCTTCCCCTCGACATCTAGTTCCGCTTTGTACTTCTTGTACACCTTACTTACTGATACTTTGTGTTTGCTCGCTAACGTCTTCGTGAGCGATTGTTCCATCACCCATTTGAGTTTGCGGAGCGTGTAAAGGTTGTAGGCCATCCGGTAGTAATTGACCAACCCCCGATATTCAAGTTGGTAAGTTGCCATGATGGTGAAGTCGCTCTCGTTGAGCAACTCTGCTCGGTGAGAGGGCTTTCCTTTGCTCATATACCGCTTGCATTTGTCTTCGACGACCTTTCTGGGTACTTTCAGACCGATGCCTCCATTGATGCTTCGGCCTCTTCGCCCATTTTTGTCGCGGGTCTGTTTGGTGTCGCAGTGTAAGGTAGTGATTTCGTAATTGAGGAATTTGGCAGCGCTGTCCCGTGTGTGAGTAATCAACGTCTTCTCGTCCGAGAGATTGAGCTTGAGTTCTTCAAGCAGAAATGTTCGGAGCCGTTGCTTAATAGCATCTGCTTCTTCCTTTGGGCCAACAAACGATAGGGCGAAATCATCCGCATACCTTACGTATCTCAGTCGTCGAAAGCCGGGGTCTTGGGGATCGATGGAGGGAAGCTTTTGGGCCTGTTGCTTGATCTTGTGGGCAGCCTCCTTCTGTCCTCTGTTGTGCCGTTTGCGAGCACGGTTAATCAGGCGATTGTATTCCTGATTTGGCCTTTTTTTCTTCCCTCTGGTGTATTCGGGGATAAGTTCTGTCTCCACAAATCTATCCAGTTTCGAGAGCAGAATATTGGAGAGGACCGGACTCAAGATGCTTCCTTGTGGAACTCCACTGAACGTGTTGTTGAGCTTCCAGTCTTCCATGTAGCCTGCGTCGAGAAGCTTTTTGACGAGATTGAGAAATCGCCCATCCTGGATGTGTTCGGCGAGTGCCGAAATGATGAGGTTATGGTCGAGGGAGCCGAAACAGTCGGCTAGGTCGCCCTCGATGATCCAAACTGTGCCTTGCCAGGTTCGGTAGATTTCTCGGAGAGCCGTATGGCACCCTCGTCCTTCACGGAAGCCGTGAGAGTGTTCGCTGAATGTCCCATCGAAGTAGGCATCTAGGATCATTCTCATAACCTCAGCTAAGAGCTTGTCACTCCAAACAGGTATGCCGAGAGGTCTCTTTTTCCCGTTCTTTTTCAAGATGTAGGTTCTTCGCGCTGGTTGCCATTGATATCGTTCCTGCTTCAGTGCAGCGATGATGGCTTCAGAGGTTTCCAGCGAGGTGCCGTCAGCCGTTTCTTCTGTCACACCGGGCGTCATCGCGCCAGCATTTCGGTAGACTCGACCGTAGGCAGTTAAGTACAGATTTGTGTTGTACAGTTGTCTGTAGACGCGCTTTAATGGCAAGCCCCGCTTGCCGCGTTCACGGAGAAGCCCTAAATACGTTTCGGTTGTCTGCAATTTCGCATACCTCCATGCATTAGTAACTTCTTGATACCTTCCCTCTGCGTGGGTATCTTTCACGCACTCTGGCCTGCCTTCGCAGGCTGCCCCTTTGATTTCGTTGGATCAGCGTTGTTCCATTGAAGTCTCGTATGGGGGTTCCGTCGCCATGAGTTTCGCAACTTTTAGGCGATCCCGCTTTTGCACATATGCAACGTGTAGTGTGTTTAGGTGCCCGTTTGTTCTCTTTCGGGTTCATTACCCGCCATTCATCGGAGGAGGTGTTATCATGAGGACTGGGGTCTCATGCTTTTCCGATGTCGTTCTTTCAGGCATGGTTTTAACGGATGCAAGTGATCATCATGCGAGAACTCAGGTTTAGCAATTGGCCAGCTTCACCATGCACACAGGACTTGCAGAGCAACTCTTTACATGCCTTCAAGGGTTCTCCGCGTTTCCAACATGCTGTTTTCCCCTTTGCGTTTCCGCTCCAGGTCGGTTGGATGTCCTAGAGGTCCATTACCCCCTTCCTCTCCCGTGTTACACGGGTATTGCATATGTACCGACACGGCGCACCCAGTCACATTGGGCATCTCGCCCAGGGTTAAATTCAAGAGGAAGAAACACCTCTGGTGGATGATGGCTCCGATTCCAGGCTGCTCGAAATTGGCCAATGCGTGATTCGCATCCTTGATACCCTTCTGCCTGGATGATCTCAAAGATTTTGTGGGTGGTATACTGCTGTTTTTGTGGTAAGAGGTCGTTTTGAGTCAGCAGTTCGAATTGACTCACGAAAAATCGTACTTTGGGGAAAACGTTGCCTCATGAGAAAATTAGACCAGCCCACATCGGAGGAACCGAAGGAGCTGGAAGGAAATGAGGCAATGATGAGCAGACAAAGTCGGCGAGAGCTTGTCGCGGCAGTCGCCCCGCGCTATCGGCAAGCAGGCAAAAAGGAACGCGGACGCATCCTGGATGAATTTGTGGCCAATACCGGCTATCAACGCAAGTATGCTATTGGGCTACTCAACCATCCATCCCGAGCCGTGTCCTCGGTTCGCAAGAAAACCAGCAAGCCGCATCCGCGCCGCTACGATGGGCTCGTGCAACAAGCCCTTCTGCGCTGCTGGCACGCCGCTCATGGGATTTGTAGCAAGCGCCTGGTGCCGTATTTGCCCGAATTGGTGGCGGTGTGAGAGCGGCATGGCGAACTGTCCCTGGACAAGACGACCAAAGAGAAGCTCCTCTCGATGAGTCCGGCAACCGCTGATCGGCTCCTGGCCGCAGAACGCCAGCGCACCCGCCTGCATGGCTTTTCGACCACCAAGCCGGGAACCTTGATGCAGGAGGTTCCCATCCGCCTGGGGACGGAGTGGGACGATGTGCAGGTGGGCTTCGTCGAACTGGATCTGGTGGCTCATTGTGGTGAAAGCGTCAGAGGGGACTATCTCTCCACCCTGACGGTGACCGATATCCTCACCGGCTGGACGGAGTGTTTGGCGGTGCGCAACCGAGGGCAACAAGCCGTCTTTCAGGCGATTGTGCGAGCCCGAGCCCGTCTGCCTTTTCCGCTTCGGGCTCTGGACTCTGACAACGGCGTGGAGTTTCTCACTACCCACCTGGTGCGCTATTGCCAGCAGGAGCACTTGATCTTCACGCGGGGCCGCCCGTTCCAAAAGAATGATCAGGCCCATGTCGAGCAAAAGAACTGGTCGGTGGTGCGTCATGTGGTGGGCTATGATCGCTATGAAGGGCAGTCGGCCTGGGATGCGCTTCAGAATCTGTACGATGTTCTGCGGCTCTACGTCAACTTTTTTCAGCCGTCGATGAAGCTGCTTTCCAAAGAGCGGGTTGGCAGCAGGATCAAAAAGCGTTATGATGAGGCCAAAACTCCGTATCAGCGGGTGCTGCTCTCCGAGCAAGTGACCTCTGAAGTCGAGGCCGCTTTGCAGCAAGACTATCGCGCGCTCAATCCAGTCGTTCTGCTGCGTCAGCTCAAAGAGCGGCAGGCAGCTCTGTGGAAGCTGTCACTCAGTCAAGGGCCTGCTACGGCCTTGCAGACCCACAAACATGAAAGGAAGATTCTTTCTTGAGGCAACGATACCTGCTTCGGTACGATTTTTCTGTGAGTCAATACGGATTTTTCGAGGAAGAATCTGTCGTCAAACTGGGAGATTTTTTCCTTAAGTTTTTTGACCTCTTCTGGCACCTTCCTGATTATTGAAAACAATGACGCGCCTCCTGGGTTCCTTGCCGTTGGCCCTTGATCAAGCGGGAGCCTATATCTTAGAAACGAAATGTGGCTTTGCCGAGTACGGGGCGTTGTTTCAGACGCACCGGGACCATCTCTTGCAACGACGAATTGGAGAGCGCATCCCGACAGATCATCCTGACTCGGTCACCACGACCTTCAGACTGAACTTTGAGCAAGTACGGCAGTGTGACGCTGCTGCTGCTGACTTGCTGCGCCTCTGTGCGTATCTGGCTCCTGATGCCATCGCGGAAGAGATTCTGACGGAGGGAGCGTCCTTCCTTGGACCGACACTCTCTCCTGTCGCAGCCGATGCCTTTCTGCTCAATCAGGCTATCGAGGAGGTACGAGCGTTTTCGCTGCTGCGGCGTGATCCGAAGGAGAAGATGCTCTCGCTGCATCGACTGGTGCAGGCTGTCCTGCAAGATGAAATGGAGGAAGCAGAAAAACAGCACAGAACAAAACGGCTGGTTTGCGCGATCAATGCCGTGTTTCCTCACGTAAGACACGATGAGCACCATGTCTGGCCACAGTGCGAGCGTCTCCTGCCCCATGCCTTGTTGATCGGCCAGTCCATTGAGCGGTATCAGATCACTGACGAGCAGGCAGGACGCCTCTCCTTTGAGGTAGCTTCTTACCTCCGAGATCGTGGGCGTTACGCAGAAGCGATACGCTGGTATCAGCAAGCGCTGTGGATCAGGGAACAGCAGTTAGGACCAGGTCACGCTGATATCGCCCATCCGCTCAATAACCTTGCCAATCTTTACCAGGAGTTGGGTCGCTATGAGGATGCAGAGCCACTCTATCAGCGCGCCTTGCACATTTGCGAGCAGCAGTTAGGACCAGGTCACGCTGATGTCGCCCATCCGCTCAATAACTTAGTACCGCCGGGCAGAAATTCGTGACCCCTTAGGCTGCACGCCTGTCATCTGGCTTCACCCTCTCTCCTAGGCGTGGTTCGAGCTTGTGTTCGAGCTGTTCAACCGTGTAGGACCACTTGAGAGGCTTGGCAGCTTGATTGTAGTGAGTCATGAAATTCGAGATAGCCTGCTCAAGCTCATCACGGCTGGGAAAATGGTTCGGTTGGAGGAGTTTGCGTTGCAGCAGGCTGAACCAAATTTCAAGCTGGTCGAGCCAGGAGGCGTTGGCAGGGAGCCAATACAGCTGCATCGTCAGCTTCCCCTCCGAGCTTTTCGCTAGGTTCTTGGCCCATAGTGGAAGCTGCTTGGACGCGTGAGTCGTCCCATTATCAAGCACCAATGCGATGGTCTTGACACCGCGACGTTGGGCTTCTGCCACAAGAACCGTTTCTAAAAAGGAGCGAAAGTCGATGAAGCGTTTGCGCGGATGGCACTGCCCATACACCACCCCATCAGCCACGGAGAGTGCCGCCATCAGATGCAATGCTCCACGCCGATGATACCGGGGAGACTGGGACACCGGATGCTTTTGAAGAGCTGGACGGGGAACTTGTTCTGCTTCCCGTGCTTGAAGAGACGTTTTCTCATCCGTACAGACCACCCAGGTCCCCTCTTGCAAAAGGGACTGAGCCTGCTCATAGAGCCGCAGCACCGGGCGTGCCCGTTGCAGAAACGTCTCTGGGTCCTGAATATGTTGCCACGAATGGTAACGCCAGGGATGGAGCTGTTCAGCCGAGAGCCAACGACCAACGGTTCGAGGCGAGATCTTTGGCCCACCAGGGATATGAGCAGTATGACGAGCGAGTTCGGCTCGACTCCAACGAGAGAGGGGAAGCCCATGAGATCGGGGAAGGCTGCAAGCCAGTGCTGTTACCTGTGCTCGCACATCAGCAGAAAACCGACGGGGTGCGCCTGATCGAGGAGCATCTTTGAGCGAGTGGGTCCCTTGCCAGCGCCTTCGCCACTTCCGCACCCAACTCGCAGGCTGGTCTAACGCAGAGGCAAGTCTCTTTGTGCCCCAATCGGGATGCCTATGAGATGTCTCGATGAGTTGCGCACGCCGGGCGATAGCTTGGGAAGTCCGATGGGCCTGGACGAGATGCTTGATGTGATGGCATTCAGAAGGGGAAAAGTGAGGATGCATGGAGAACCTCGCTTGATCGGAACACGCTCACTGCTTCTACAAGTCCTTCTCTTTTTAGAACACGGTAGCCCTTTCCCCTTATTCCTGGGTCAGGCTTATTCCTCCGCTTTTCCTGTCGATTGGTGGGGTCACGAATTTCTGCCCGTCGGTACTTAGCTTTCACTCCTCCGCAAAACTGGGGGAATCTCAGAGTGTGGCTTACGCTATGCCGCGATCTACCGCAATCCAAAGGCGCTGGCGCTGTTTCGGGCGAATAGCACCCATCTCGTAGCTGAAAAGAAGCAGCAGAAGCGGAAGCCACGCGAGGATTCGGAAAGTGCTCCTTCTCCCCGCGACCCGTTGCTCAGCTACAAAAAGCCCCAACTGATCGCACGTCTCCGCTCGGCCCAGCAGCAGCTTCAGGAAGTACAGCGACAACAATCAGTCCTGGTCGAGGCCAGGCTGAAACAGGAGGCCAGGATTGCAGAGTTAGAAGCGAGGTTGGCGGTGTTAGAGCCGTATCGGGCCTTTGTGGAGCAGGTTCGGCGAGATATGCAGAGCAAAGAACATGGAGGAAGGTGGATAACAGATGACCTCGAATTCGGCACACACTAGAGCCAAAGGCACCAAAACAACCGCAACTCTGTGGGCCAACCTTTCGGACCAATCCTTCCCTACCTACACGAACTGTCTCCAAAGGAGCGCAGCCGCTTCGTGCTGCTCGACGCGTACCTACGCAATTGTCTCGAAGAATGGATTGCTTCTGGTGGCCTGTTGTTCGCGCGCTCCATTGTGCTACTCGATGTCAGCACTCGGAGCATCACCAGGCTCTTCCAGCTTCTGGATAGCTGCTACTTTTTTGGGCAATTCAGGAGGATAGTCCGGCGAATTTTGGGCGGCGTCGAGATGGGCAAGGTGTATTGGCAAGCTTAGCCGGAGATGGTCCTGTGCCCAAATGGCTCACTCTCAGAAAGCCAACTCCTCTGCGAAATCATGCTTCTCCACACGTTTTCCCAGTAAAATCAAATGATCAGGTATGCGAGACAAGGAAGAACTACAGTGGCAAATCCAGAGTATGTTGAATTGCTCAGGCAAGGTGTAGTAAGCTGGAACAAATGGAGAAAAGAGAATCCCGAGGTACGGCTAGATCTAAGAGGGGCAGACCTACGTCAGGTGGACCTAAGGGAGGCAAGGTTGGGTTGGCTCAATCTGGATGAGGCAGATTTGAGAGAAGCTTGCTTGGATGCCGTTAATTTGAATATGTCTAGTTTACACAACGCTGATTTGAGTTATGCTCAAATGGGCGATGTCAATCTGACGAGAGCGAATCTGAGTAGTGCCAAGCTGGTGGGGGCGACTCTAAGCAGGTTTGATCCATATGAGTCAGGTGCCATTCTGAGAGATGCCAACCTGAGCAGTGCAAATTTGAACTATTCCTTCTTGCAAAGTGCTTGTTTAGACAGAGCCTGTCTCCATGGAACCACGCTAATTGGAGCCGATCTGGGAGATGCTGACTTGAGTGATGCCGACTTGAGTGATGCCGACTTGAGTTGGGCACATCTGCGGAATGCCAATCTGAGCAGGATCACAATGAAAGGCACGATCATTCGCCATCTGAATCTCCTAACAACCAAAGGAATTACGGAGATCAAACATCAAGCGCCTTCTTGTGTCGAGCTCCACACCACCCTGCTCCCTCAAGACGGAAGCGCCCTGCATTTCTTACGTGGCACAGGTGTTCCTGATGAGTGGATCGACTTCTATCGCTCAACTATGATGCACCCTATTCAGTATTACTCTTTATTCATCTCTTACTCTACTAAAGACGAAACGCTGGCTCGTCGCTTGCACGCCGATCTCCAGGCCTGCGGTGTCCGATGCTGGTTCGCACCGGAAGATATGAAGATCGGAGACAAATTCCGCCAGCGTATCGATGAAGCCATTCACCTGCAAGACAAACTGCTGCTCTTGCTCTCGGAACACAGCATTGCCAGCACCTGGGTAGAAAACGAAGTGGAGTCCGCGCTGGAAAAAGAAGATCGTGAGCAGCGCGAGGTGCTTTTTCCGATCCGTCTGGATGACATGGTGATGCAGACCTCAAGGGCATGGGCGGCTACCTTGCGCCGCACACGGCATATCGGCGACTTCACGAAGTGGACTGACCCAGAGGCGTATCAGAGCGCTTTTGAGCGGCTCCTGCGGGATTTGAAACAGAGTTGACGAAAGTAGCCGAAGGAGAGGAGAATCAATGGCAAACGAAGAACACCTTTCTACCCTCAAGCAAGGTGTGGAGGCGTGGAACCAGTGGAGAAGGATGAATCCACTTACATGCCCCGACCTGAGCCATGCAGGCTGGGGTAGCGGCCTTTCTGATTACAGCACTATTCAATATGAGTGGTGCTCATCTGCGCTTTTCTAACCTTACTTTTGCTAACCTTTCCAAGACAAACCTCAAACGCTTCCTCTCCTGCGTTTTTTGAGAGAGAAGCAGTAGAAAGGAAAAGAGGGGACTATGGCGGATCAACATCAATTGGCTCTTCTTCGGTACCAGCCAGGAGCATGGAGTACTTGGAGAAAGCAGCATCCAGAGATAGGCCCTGATCTCAGAGAAGCCGACCTCAGAGGGGCCGATCTCAGCGAAACCAATCTCAGCCGGGTTGATTTCGAGGGAGCCGATCTCAGCGAAACCAACCTTACCTCTTCCGATCTCAGAGGAGCCGTCCTCAGACACGCGAATCTCGGCAACGCTACCCTTCAAGACGCTCGCCTTAATGAAACCATCCTCGACGGAATTCTTCTCAGAGGGGCCAATCTCTGGGGAGCAGACTTCAGCGGCCAGCACTGGGTCAACCTCAACGGAGCCGATCTGAGTAAAACCATTCTCATGGAAGCTAACCTCAGCAGAGCCAATCTCGGCGGAACCAATCTCAGAGAAGCTAACCTCGCTTATTCCAACCTCAATAGTGCTTACCTTAGCAGAGCTAATCTCCAGGGAGCTAATCTCCAGGGAGCTAATCTCAGTGGAGCTGATCTCACGGAGGCCGATCTTAGTGAAGCAAAAGTAGGTCGGACGATCTTTGGAGACATCGATCTCCGCTTGGCCAAAGGGCTGGAAACTATGATCCATGAGAATCCCTCCTTTCTCAGCACGAGTACTCTGGAACGTTCTGAAGGTGATCTTCCCGAAGTCTTTCTGCGGGGAGTAGGCTTGAGCGACACCTTCATCTCCTATGCTCGTTCCCTGGTCCAATTCCCCATCCAGTATTCCACTTGCTTCATCAGCTATTCCAGCAAGGACAAGATGCTAGCCCATCGTCTACACAACGATCTCCAGGCACATGGCGTACGGTGCTGGTTTGCTCCCGAAGATATGAAGATTGGCAACAAGATCCGGGATCACATTGATCAAGCCATCCAGATACATGATCGGTCGCTCTTGCTGCTCTCTGAGCACAGTATCGCTAGTACTTGGGTCGAGCATGAAGTAGAGGCTGTCCTAGAGAAAGAAGATCGTCAGAAGCGCGAGATCCTGTTTCCGGTGCGCCTGGACGAAGCGATCATGCACACGTCCAAAGCCTGGGCAGCCACGTTACGTCGAACACGTCATATTGGCGATTTTACCCGGTGGAAAGATCACGATGCCTATCAGCAGACGTTTGAGCGTCTCCTACGTGATCTCAAAAAAGCCGATGAACCACACAATCAGGAGACGAAGCAGTGAGTGAACAGCAACCATCACAGCCAATCGAGCTTTTCTACAGTTACGCCCATCGTGATGAGCGGCTCCGCAAGCTCCTGGAAACCCATTTGAGCGCGTTGCGGCAACAAGGGGTGATTACCGAATGGCATGATCGCAAGATTGTCGCTGGCACCGACTGGAAGCAAAGTATTGACACCCATCTCATGACGGCTACTGTTATTCTCTTACTCATCAGCCCGGATTTTCTGGCCTCTGACTACTGTTATGGCGTCGAGATGCAACGCGCATTAGCACGCCATGCGAAAGGCGATGCCTGTGTCATCCCAGTGATCCTGCGCCCAGTCGATTGGCAAGGAACGCCTTTTTCACATTTACAATGTGTTCCTACGGATGCAAAACCGGTAACAACGTGGACTCATCGTGACGAGGCGTTTCGCGACGTTGCGATGGCCATTCGGGTAGCAGTTGAGCAGCTTTATTTACCGCCGCCTTCGTCGCCGCCAACTCAACGAGACGTTTCCGCTCCTTCCCCAGTCCCAACGATTGTGCAGACGCCACACGCACCTTTTGACTACCATTCGTGTGTGTTGAGCTACGCCACCGAAGATCAGGCATTTGCCGAGAAGCTCTATGCTGACCTGCAAAGCAATGGCGTCTCCTGCTGGTTTGCTCCGCATGATCTGAGGATCGGAGACAAATTGCGAGACAAGATCTATGAAGCCATCCAGGAGAAGGACAAACTGTTGTTGATTCTCTCTGAACATTCCGTCACAAGTGATTGGGTCGAGCGGGAGGCGGAACTGGCTTTTGAGCGAGAACACCAGCCGCCAGAAACATTGGTCCTTTTTCCCATCCGGGTTGATGATGCCGTGATGCAAACGTACACCGCTTGGGCCGGGGACATTCGCCGGATACGCTTCATTGGTGATTTTCGCCAGTGGCAGAACGATGTTACCTATCAACATGCATTGCAGCGATTGTTGCGCGATTTACATACATGAGGCAAAAGGAGGCACAGCAATGGCAGACCAGGAGCAGTTTGAGCGACTCAAACGCAGCGTGGGTGAGTGGAACCAGTGGCGTGAGCAGCAATCAAAGGCCCAACGACTTCATTTGATGCAGTACTATCCGTGCGAGATGGGCCTAGACGAGATTGAAGATACCGTGCATCCCCGGGTCTGGAACGATGTCCCCTGGGCCGATCTGACTTCCATATCTCCCAAGTTCTGGGTCGATCTCTCCGGGGCCGACCTGAGCGGAGCCGACCTGTACAGCGCTAATCTCTACGGTGCCAATCTGTGCAATGCTGATCTCTCCGAGGCCAACTTGCACAGAGCCAATCTGACTTCTACCAATCTGATGAATGCCGACCTCTCCAGAGCTATTCTGCACAGGGCCGACTTGTATCGAGCCGTTCTGATTTCCGCCAATCTCTCCGAGGCTGAACTGAGGTATGCCAACCTGAACATGGCTGTTCTCCATGGGGCCAACCTGCAGAGAGCAGATTTGACTTTCGCTAATTTGCACGATGCCGAGCTGAAAGAATCCGACCTGAGCATGTCTAAACTAATAGGAGCCAATCTGAGTTGGGCCTGCCTGGAAAAAGCAAACTGTACAAACGCGACCATTGGGGGGACGCAGTTTGATTATCTCGATCTCCGTGGTGTCATCGGCCTGGACACGATGCAGCCCCTTGCTCCTTCAACTCTCGGCCTGGACACGATCTACCTCTCCCACGGCCAGATCCCCGAATCCTTCTTGCGTCGGACAGGTGCGCCGGAAACCTTCATCACCAATATGCGCGCTCTCGTTGCATCACTGTCGCCCATTGAGCGCTCCTCTTGTTTCATCGCGTACGCAAGCCCAGACAAGATGCTGGCCTGTCGCATCCACGCCGACCTTCAAGCCAGCGAGGTACGCTGCTGGTTCGCCCCGCAAGATATGAGGGTTGGAGACGAAATCCGCTCACGCATCGATGAAGCAATTCTCCTCCATGACAAGCTGCTCTTGTTACTCTCCGAGCATTCACTGCAGAGCACATGGGTCAAACATGAGGTCGAAGCGGCATTTGAGAAGGAGGAGCAGCAGCACCGTCTCGTTCTCTTTCCGATCCGCCTGGACGACATGGTGATGCAGACGAGCACTGCATGGGCAGCGACGTTGCGCCGCACACGACATATTGGCGACTTTACGCGTTGGACAGATCCGCAAGCGTACCAGCAAGCATTTGATCGATTGTTGAGGGATCTCAAGGCGGAAACTTAGTCGTAAAAGGAGAAACTTGGCTTGGCAAACCAGGAGCATCTTGAATGGCTCCATCAAGGCAGAGAAGCCTGGATGACTTGGAAATGGGCGCATCCAGACATACAACCTGACCTTAGCGGAGCCAATCTCAGAGATATCGATCTTAGAGGCATCAACTTCATCAAGACCAATCTCAGCGGAGCCGATCTCTATGGGAACCTTCTTACCAATGCGGACCTCGCCAGAGCGAATCTCAGCGAAGCCAACCTCGAAGAAGCAGATCTTAGCGGAGCCAGGGTTGTTAATGCTAATCTCACCAGAGCGAACCTCACCAGAGCCTTGCTTGAAGATACCGACCTCTGTTAAACGTCAACTATCTAGGGGTGAAATGCGCGAAGCTGACATGAAGCGCAAAGTGACCTTGTTGAGTTTCCACTCTCGCCTTCTTCTCTCTTCCCTTCATCAGGCCCTATTCCTCAGAGGGATTGCATTTCCGATCATATCTATTCGCAGCGGAAAACTCGCAGCGGAAAATGCAATCTGTTGCGAGATCTACCTCCTCGCTTGTGCTAAAAGGAAGTAATGCCCCGAAATATCATAAGAAGTCCGTTTAAAGTATTATGCGAGAGTCTAACATGAAAGTACCTCTTTGTCTGTTTTTACTTGCTTTCCGTCTTAAAAATTGCTAGATTCAGGCGCAAGGAAGCAGCGATTGCAGGCCGCTTTTGGTCTGGGTTCTTGCTGGTATGAAAGAAAACATCGATAGGTAGGGACGCATGAAAAGGCAGTGGGACATTGAGGAACTGATCGAACATTTTACGTTGATTGATGAGGATAAGGAGATTCTCGAAAAGAAAACGGGTGCAACGCTGCTGGGCTGTGCCCTCTTGTTAAAGTGCTTTGAGTATGAGGCACGCTTCCCTTCTGCGAAGTATGAAATTCCGAAGGCCGTGGTTGATTATGTCGCACGCCAACTGAAACTGGATGCCAATCTGTTTGCCCAGTATGAGTGGGATGGACGAACGATTAAGCTCCACCGGACGCAGATTCGCGAACACCTCAAATTTCGCGAAGCAACCGCTGAGGATAGTGAGCAGATGGCTTCCTGGCTGCTAGCAACGCACTTGGCAACCGATCAGAACGTCGAGCACTTGAAAGCAAAACTATTGGCCCGTTTTCGCGAGGAGCGGATTGAACCTCCAACCGCGGAGCGGATTGACCGGCTGATCCGCTCCGCGTGCGCAACCTATGAGCACACGCTTTTCCAAACCGTTTCTGACCGTCTTGCGCCCGAGACACAAGCACAGCTTGATCATCTCCTCGAACGAAGTGAGCAGGTGGAAGCTGAGGCTGATCTTGAGGGGGAGGAACGCCCCACCCGCGAGGACCATCGCCACGAAGTGATTACTTAGCGGGATCTGAAAACGAGCCCTGGGGCCGTAGGGCTGGAGAGTGTCCTGTATGAAATTGATAAGCTTCGTGTGCTTTCTCAACTCGCTCTCCCTCTTGATTTGTTCGGGGATGCCTCTCCCGCTGTCATCGGACTCTATCGCCAACGAGCCGCAACCGAAACCCTGTATGAATCGCGACGCCATCCCGACGCGACCCGCTCTACCTTGCTGGCTGCCTTTTGTCTCCAGCGCCGAGCAGAGATCACGGATAGCCTGATCGAATTACTTCTGCATCTCATTCAACGAATTGGGGCGAGGGCTGAAAAGCGGGTCACGAAGGAGTTGCTTGATGAATTGCGAGGGGTGACAAATAAGCCTCGGCTCCTCTATCAGGTTGCAGAAGCGGCCTTGGCCCATCCCGATGAAACGATTCGTAAAGAGATTTTTCGGGTGATGAGTGAGGAACAATGTAAAGCCATTGTTCAGGAGTATAAAACGAGGGGAGGCTATCACCAGCAGGTCTATCTGTGCATGCGCTCTTCCTATCGTAATCACTACCGTCGGATGGCTCCCTTGCTCGTCAACATGTTGGACATCCATTCGAGTAATAGCATGCATCAGCCAGTGATACGAGCATTGGAGTTGATCAAACGGTACGTGGATACCACTGGCATCTGGTATCCAGTGGAAGAAGATGTTCCCATCGAGGGGGTGATTCGCCCGATGTGGGAATCGATTGTGCTGGAAAAAGATAAAGATGGAGAGCAGCGCATCAATCGGGTCAACGATGAACCGTGTGTCCTGGAAGCATTGCGAGATGGGTTACGCTGCCGAGAGTTGTGGGTGGCGGGAGCAAATAAGTATCGCAACCCTGATGATGACTTGCCGAAAGACTTTGCGGAACGGCGAGACGAATATTATCAGGCATTAAACCAGCCGAAAAAAGCACAAGAGTTTATCGAGAGTTTGCAACAGCAGATGAGGTCGGTCCTCGATTCATTGGACCGTGCCATGCCGAAACTAGCTCCCAAGGTACATCTGTCCAACAAAAACGGAGGGTGGATTCATCTCTCCCCGCTGGAAGCGCAGTCAGAGCCAAAATATTTGCGCAAAATCAAAGCAGAGATCCAGCGTCGTTGGGGAATGACCAATTTGCTCGATATCCTCAAAGAGGCGGATCTGCGCATCGACTTCACTCGGCACTTTAAAAGTCCAGCGACGCGGCAAGTCCTTGATCGAGAAACCTTACAAAAACGGTTGCTGCTCTGTCTCTACGGGATGGGAACCAATACGGGCATCAAACGTATCAGCATGGGAGATCATGGGCAAACCTACCAGGAACTGTTATCCACACGCCGTCGCTACCTGCATCAAGAACATCTGCGCGCTGCCATTGTCGATATTGCCAACGCCATTTTTCAGATTCGCTTGCCTCATATCTGGGGAGAAGGAACCACTACCTGCGCATCCGATTCGACTCAATTCGGGGCTTGGGACCAAAATTTGCTCACGGAATGGCACCTGCGCTATGGTGGAAAAGGAGTGATGGTGTATTGGCATGTCGAAAGGCGTGCCACCTGTATTTACTCTCAGCTCAAGACTTGCTCTTCTTCTGAGGTCGCAGCCATGATCAATGGGGTGCTGAGACATTGTACCCAAATGAAAGTGGAAAAACAATTCGTAGACACACATGGGCAGAACGAAGTCGCCTTCGGATTCTGCCATCTCCTGGGTTTCCAACTCATGCCTCGGCTCAAAAATATTTATGCCCAGCGCCTGGCGCGCCCTGAAACGGGGAAACCAGAAGCTTATCCCAATCTCCAGCTCATTCTTTCTAAGCCCATCGATTGGGATCTCATTCGCGAGCAATATGACCAGATGATCAAGTATGCGACTGCCCTCCGCTTGGGGACAGCCGAAACCGAAGCCATTTTGCGCCGCTTCACAGAGACAGGGGTGAGGCATCCCACCTACCGAGCATTTGCAGAGCTTGGTCGGGCGATCAAGACAATCTTTCTCTGTCAGTATCTCCAATCAGAAGAACTCAGGCGCGAGATCCATGAGGGCCTCAATGTTATTGAGAATTGGAATGGAGCGAATAGTTTTATTTTTTACGGTCGGAGCGGTGATTTCGCTACCAATCGCCTGGATGAGCAAGAGTTGGCTGCACTTTCTCTTCATCTCCTTCAGATTTGCTTGGTGTACACGTTATCTCGTGATTTTGTTGGTGATCTGGGAATCCTACAGGAAGATCGTCTTCAACTCCTTGCAGAGAGGAAGCTCATATCGTACAATTGTTCCAGGTGTTGTTCTCTCTGGAAGGTGATTGTGATGGCAGCATTTACGCTAACGCAATCAGAAAAAGACCCCAGCCTCTTTTTCGTGGTGGGACCAGATGGCATCCCAGCTTCGGACATCAATGTATTTCTGTTGCATTTGAGCCACCTGGGGCGGTCTGCTTACACCCTTCGTTCCTACGCGCAGGGCCTCGCCCATTTTTTTGACTGGCTCCACAGAGCCGGGTGCCAAGTCGATGAAGTCACCCCGCAGGTGATAGAAGCCTACATCGTCACATTCAGCCTCCAAGCGAAGGGAGGAGCGTGTCCAGTTGATCCAGCCAAGGCGGGTCAGATCAATCTGCTCACCCGCAAAGCTGCTCCAGGAAGAGAACGGCAGCCGAGGACGATCAATCACCGTTTGAGTGTCCTGGCATCCTTCTTTGCTTACCGTATTCAAACCGACACTGCCCAAGGAACGGCCTCTGGATCAATCGCGCCAATCCGGTTCCGGCCAGTTCGTCACCACAACAGAACACCCATGGAATGCCTGGTCGCGATATCCCCAGGCGAGGAAAGCGAGGAGAACTACGCCGCCGCGTGCCCCGGCACCTTCCGCGACACGTTGATCCTCCTCTGGCCCAACAGTTCATCGATACAGCCCATTCCTGGAGAGACAAAGCTCTTCTTACCTTGTTGTATCGCACAGGGCAGCGAATTGGCGATTGGAGCGAGTTCGCCGGTCGGCACGGCATTCTCGGCATGACTCTGGCTGACGTGGACGAGCAAGCCAGCACCATCACCGTGCTGTTGAAGGGGGCGCGCGATGAGCATCGTGTTCCAGTCACTGAGGACTTCTGGCCACTGTACCATCATTACCTCTCCGCTGAACGGCCTGCTGATCTTGCGACGCCAGCACTCTGGATCGGTCTTCGCAAAGGGAAGGGAGCGCCGCTGACCTACGCCTCCTTCGAGTCCGCGCCGCGCTATGTTGGTCGTAAACTGGGAGCCAACGTGAATGCTCATATGTTCCGTCATACGCTTGCCCAGGCGCTCGTCGATCAGGGACACCTCAAAGTTGCGCAAGATCTGCTGGGCCATCAGCATTTGGAAACGACAGCAGACGTGTATGCATCAACTGACCACCGAGCACTGGCCGAAGCGCTGAGTGCAACGAAATCTCAATTTGATCAGGAAGTAGTCCAGCAGAATCAGGTGAGAAGAACTGGTCGTGCCTCCCTACCCGAGGTACGCTATGTTTTCTCCTACGACGATCTGACCCTCCAGGAACTCGACCAGGCGGCAAGTAGCCGACCAGAACATCCGTGAGGAAAAAGCCATGGTGACATTAGCAGCCCAAAAGAGTTTGGAAGACCTCCCATACGAAGGAGATTCCTTCCTCGACCAGCTCACCCGCGCACAGGCCTCAATGCGTTTCCATCCCTACGCTCGTCAGCAAATTTTGCGTACTTTTGAGCCTTTACGGCAAACGCTGGATGCGTGTCATGGCCTGACGCTTCAGGAACGATGGCAAAACTTTGAACAACATATCTGGCCGCAGTGGTTGGCTGGACAGGATCGACCTGCGGGAAAATGGTGGACAGGTAGTGTGCGGGTTGCAGTCACGGCCCGCCTCGTCCGGCTGGGAGCTGCTCTGTCACAGTAATACCGCGACCTGGATGAAGTCTCTCTCTGAGAACGATCCGCTCTTCCACCAGATCCAGCGTCTGAAAGAGGTGCTGGCCTCGCTCTCGTGGGCACGCCCGGAAATGCGGGCTGCGGCACTCAATGCAGGACTCCGCCTCTTGCTCTTCCATAGCTATCAAGTGCTTGAGCAGATCACCGAACAGAATCTTCTGGACATTCCCGCTGCAGCGGAACTGGGCAGTGATACCCTCGATGCGGCACTCTGTGCATTGGGGATCTTTGCCAGAACTCCGAAACGAGCAGGCAGCCGCCACTTACGCAAAGAGCGTCTTTCCATCGAGGAGCTGGTGGCCCAATCGGCGATCCCAGAACGGTTTCAGGAGGTCACGGCGCTGTATCTCAAGATGTACGCTGCACGGATCAGTTCGGCTTACCAAACGCTGCGCCACAAAGTGTATTCTCTAGCTCATTTCTGGCGCTTCATTGCTGAGCATTTCCCTGAAGTGCAGAGTTGTGCGCAGATCCTGCCGATTCAGGCACGTGCTTTCATCCCATATGCCATTGAACGTGGACAGAAGATCAAGCGTGGGAGAGTAGAAGAGCAGGAAGACCGCGTCACGGCCTGCAACTGGCTCATGGATGTGCGGGTGTTTTTTGCCGATATTTGCACCTGGGCAACAGAACCCACTTCTTCGCTTGCTCCCTTTGTGCCGCGTACCATCCCCTTAACACGGCATGACCTCATCGGTGTTGGATTTGAGCAGGCCCGCAAGCGTAGCCAGGCTCGCATGACCACTGCCATTCTTGATCTCGAACGGGAAATGCCCAAGATCCGTGCCTACGCGTTGCAGCACTGGTCAGAAGCTGAAGAAGCCTATCGACAGGCATCCGACAGCACGAAGATGCAAGCAGTAATGCTCTCGGCATTTTGGGATTGGGCCTTACTGGAGTTGCTCGTTCAGAGTGGGTTGCGCGTGGAGGAAGCCTGTGAATTGACAACTCTGGATATCCTGAAACGAAAAATGCCCGACGGTCGAGTGTACTACCTGCTGCATGTCAAACCATCCAAGTATGATCGCGCTCGGGTTATTCCCATTGGGGATGGCCTGGGGCGAGTCATCGCCGAGATCATCCGGCGAGTGAAACAGTTTTATGGAACGGCAACTGTCCCTTTCTGCGATCAGTGGGATTATCACGAATCACTCCCGCTCCCGCGTGCGCCCTATTTGCTGCAGGGCGCGGGTCATCCGAGCTGTCTGACCGCCCAGACCATTCGCGCCCGTTTGCGCCATCTTTCGGAGAAGTCCGGCGCGCAAACAGCCGCTGGAGAACCATTGGTATTGCATCCACATGATTGTCGCCGGGTCTTTGCCTCAGAACACTTGAACAACAATACACCTGTGCATGTGATCCAGGCTCTGCTTGGGCACGCCACCCTCGATACCGTCATGGTCTACGCGAAGCTGTATCCAGAGCACCTGGTCGATGAATACCGGAAAGCTCTCCATAGGGTCTATCGGGCGGTTCATGGTGAGGAAAGCTTTCGCAACCCAACAGCGGAGGAATGGGCAGCGTTTGCCGCAAGCTGTAGCCTGCGTGACATGGGGACTCATGTGTGTGCTTTACCAGCAGGGGAATATTGCCCGAAAGGATTGGTGTGTTTAGGATGCGTTCACGCGCAACCCAAAAAGAGCGCCATTCCCACCTTCCGCAGAATGCTGGCCAGCCATGAGCGTGCCTTAGCT
Source organism: Ktedonobacteraceae bacterium (assembly GCA_035650355.1). Classification (GTDB taxonomy): domain Bacteria; phylum Chloroflexota; class Ktedonobacteria; order Ktedonobacterales; family Ktedonobacteraceae; genus DASRHT01. The sequence goes on along the minus strand of DASRHT010000113.1, from coordinate 679 downwards.
CTGGCCCACAAACGGAATGAACCGGCTGGGCAAATTGCGGCACGAGAATTGGAGGTAGCTCGTATCCGCCAAGCGCTGCGCCGAGCAGAGGAACTGACCTTAGATGTGGCGGCGGCGATTGAAGAAATGGCTGAGGAGAGTATTTCCGGGCGAGTGGGATGCTAGAGCCAGAAAATCACGAGATAATATGTGAACACTTTGCTGATCCAGCAGGTCTTGACTGACCCAAAGCACTTCCAACAGATGGGAAAAGAAGATCTACGAGCACTCACTCCACTCATTTATGCCCACATTACCCCGTACGGAACTTTTCGCTTAGATCTCTCTGAACGCATCCCGATTGAGGAAGCGCTTCCAGCATAGGAGGGAGCATGGCTTGATCCAAATTAGACTGTCTCTTGCCATCTGTTTGACAGGCTCTTGCCATCACGCGACCCCTCTGTTCTCAGGTAGACTGAGTACATCGCAAAAACGTTATATTGTTCGCCATACAGCGTGTTTCGTTTAGGAGATGGTGATGAACCCTACAGAACCGTATTTAGAAATTATCCCGCCAGAAGATGGTGAGCCGAGGATTGTCCTCCTGACGAAGGCGCGTATCACGATTGGCCGTGATCCTTCGTCCAACGATATTGCCCTGCAACCAGATCCGCAGCGACTCGTCTCGCGCGAGCACTGC
>DASRHT010000112.1:0-4930 GCA_035650355.1 Ktedonobacteraceae bacterium | reverse complement strand
ACCGGTGATATCTTCTTATGAAGGTTGCCAACAGTGATAATTCTCCTCCTGAGTTAGTTGCGCTGCTATTGCTGGAAATGGCGAGTCGATCACATCTATGTGTCTAGGTCAAATTCTAGCTATGAGTTAGTTGCACCCCTCCCGCCAGGGATTGAGACCTATTATATATAAATCTTTCAGGGTTAAGTTATCCTGGGGGGCAGAAGAGCCGATGGAGCCCGTCAGGGATTGAGACGCTGATAAGCCACGGTGATAGCGAGAGCGCGTTGGTAGAGACGTTCGGCTATGGGGCGCAAAGCATGAGCACCGAAGTAGATACCTACTCGATAGAGGAGTCCTACCGCTGCAAGGAAAGTAAGCTCATAGTGTTTTACCCACGCATAACAGACTTGGGCTTGATCAAGACACCGCAAACATTGTAACCAGACCGTTATATCTCCAGGATCACCAGGAAACACAGCATTAACATAGGGAAAATGGGTAAAGCTCCACTTCCAAAAGAAAAGTCGAAACTCATCTAACTACTCAGGTAATGCCCGTATTGCCCGATCCGCTGCCCCTGGCGACAGCTTACGTGGCGCTACCCCTATATGCTACACTACATTATCGAGATGCAACTTTTAGGAAAGGAATCTGTAAAATGAGCGGAGCAGCAAAAATGCACGAGGCAGAGCGAGCATTCCGGCAGGCTTACCCGGCTTTTGAGCATACATCCTCTCTTGACATATTGCGGGCAAAGGAGTACGCGCGCCTGGATGATCTGGGGCATACCTATCTTGACTATACGGGCGGTGGGCTCTATGGCGAGAGCCAGCTTCGTCAGCACTTTGAATTGCTGCGCCATCATGTCTTTGGCAACCCTCACTCGCTCAATCCCACATCGCGAGCTTCAACAGAGTTGGTCGAGCGGGCGCGGGCCAGTGTGCTGGATTTTTTTCATGCCTCCCCCGATGAATATGACGTTATCTTCACCGCTAACGCCAGCCAGGCATTGAAACTGGTCGGAGAGGCGTACCCCTTCCAGTCTGGGGGGCAGTTCCTCCTGCTCTTCGATAACCACAACTCCGTCAACGGCATTCGCGAATTTGCGCGCGCCAAAGGTGCGTCATTTACCTATCTGCCTGTCATGGCGCCCGACCTGCGTGTGGAGGAGACGCTTCTCGATTTGTTGCTGGCGCAGGGCAGTGGGGGCGCTCATCGCTTATTTGCCTATCCGGCACAGTCCAATTTCACCGGAGTGCAGCATCCGCTGGAATGGATTGAGGAGGCACAGGCGAGAGGATGGCATGTGCTGCTGGATGGGGCCGCCTTTGTCCCCACAAACCGCCTGGACCTTTCCAGGTGGCACCCGGATTTTGTCCCACTTTCGTTCTACAAAATGTTTGGCTATCCGACCGGCGTTGGTTGTCTGCTGGCGCGGAAATCTGCTCTGGATATCTTGCATCGTCCCTGGTTTGCGGGTGGGACGGTCTGGGGCATTTCGGTCCAGGGCGATGGATATGTCCTGCTTTCAGGAGGGGAGGCTTTTGAAGATGGAACGCTCAACTATCTCAGTCTTCCTGCTGTTGAAATTGGCCTGAAGCACCTGCAAGCCATCGGGATGGAAGTGATCCATGAACGGGTGCAGATTCTGACGAGCTGGCTGCTCGATGCACTGCTCTCCCTGCGTCATAGCAATGGTACGCCGCTGGTGCAGGTCTACGGGCCACATACCACTGACAGACGCGGAGGGACCATCGCGCTCAATTTCTTAGCGCCGGATGGGTCTATGATTGATGAACGAGTGGTTGACCGTAGAGCCAGTGAGATCCATCTCTCCCTGCGTACCGGCTGCTTTTGTAATCCTGGCGCGGGTGAAGCGGTCTTCAATCTCTCGAAAGAGGCGTTACACCACGCCTTCCATGAGGGGGCGAAGGACGAACTCCCACAGTTCTTAGGAGCAGAAAAAACGTTGAGCTGGGATCAGTTTCTCGCCGATCTGGGGATGCAGAACGGGGGCGCGGTACGTGTCTCGCTCGGCCTGGTCACGAACTTCGCAGATGTGTACCGGCTGGTCCAGTTTGCGCAAACCTTCCTGGACACCTTTCCAGCGGAGAGCGATTTGCCGCCGCGTCTCCATTGCTAATCACGGATTGGGCCGTGCGGTAGGGGCTGTGCCTTGCGCCTGCCCTGCCACCTCGTCTCCATTGTTGATCATAGATGGTCACGAACAGGGTAATGCACTGATAGCGGTAGGACGCAGGGCAACCGCAAGGGGTTGCCCCCACAGGCCCGCTCTGTCAGCCGTGGCAGACAAATCATCGATGGTAGGGGCAGGGCTTGCCCCTGCCCTGTAAGGATACAGATAGCTCATGAGTAAACACATTCAAACGGCAGGATCGGAGCGCCGCAGAGAAGATTACGCGCTCATCACCGGTCGCGGCCACTATGTTGACGATATACGACTTCCTTCAGGGCAAGTTGCAGCACACATGGTAGTTGTACGTAGCCCTTATGCTCACGCAAAAATTAGCGGTATCCAGCTCGATGCGGCGCGCTCGCTGCCAGGAGTAATCGCGGCATTCGGCGGCGCGGAACTGGTAAGCGATCTGCCTCCACTCGATATTATGCCATTGCCAGGGCTGCGAAGGCCGGAACGACGACTGTTGGCTGTGGAGCGTGTGCGTTATGTGGGAGATCCTGTCGCTGTAATTTTAGCCGAAAGCTATCCTATCGCCCTGGACGCTCGCGATCTGGTCGATGTTACCTACGAAGTACTGCCGGCAGTGACCGACCCCGAAGCCGCCCTTGAGCCGCGAGCGCCGCTGCTTTATGATGAGTCCAATATCGCGTTTTCGCAGGAGGGGAGTTGGGGAGATGTCCAGGCTGCGTTCGAGCATGCAGATCGGGTCGTTCACCTGCGTATGGTCAATCAGCGGCTCGCTCCGGCTTCACTTGAGCCGCGAGCCTGTCTGTTCGAATTTGATGCGGCAAGCGGCTCCCACGATAGAAGCGGGGAGCTACGGGCCTGGATATCATCTCAATCGGTCTTTCGCTTCCGCGACACGTTAGCGAGGTTCCTGGGTATTGATCGCAGCCTCATCACCGTACATAATGCCGACGTTGGCGGGGCCTTTGGCGCTAAAAATAACTTGCTGGGGGAAGAGATCATTGCGGCGCTGCTGGCAATCAAGACAGGGCGGCCCGTCAAGTGGATTGAGGATCGCAGCGAGAACTTGCAGGCTCAATCGCAGGGGCGTGGGCAAATTAGCTCAATCGAGGCGGCTTTCCAGAATGATGGCAGGCTGCTCGGGTTAAGAATACACTCTGTAGCCGACCTCGGCGCGTTTCTCGCCTCCTCAACCGCTATGGTACCCATCCGTGTACCATCAATGCTCTGTGGCCCCTATCAGGTGCAGGCAGTGGAGAGCAAGGTGGTGGGGGTATTTACCAATAAAGCTGTAACGGCCCCCTATCGCGGTGCAGGGCGACCCGAAGCTACCTATATTCTGGAGCGCACTATGGATTGTATTGCCTATGAGCTGGGTCTTGATCCCGCCGAGGTGCGCCGCCGCAATTTTGTTCTTCCGCAGGATTTTCCCCATACGACTATCACAGGGCTTGTCTACGATAGCGGTAATTATCATGCAGTCCTCGACCGTGCGCTTGAACTGGCCGATTATGCTGGTTGGCGGGGCAGGCAACGCGCTGCTACTGGTAACAGGCGGCTAGGAATAGGGCTGGCGACGTTTATCGAATCGTCAGGCGGTGGCGCTGCCGGAGCAAATAACTTGCAAGAAGCTGCGACGGTGCGTATTCGGCGCGACGGCACGATTCTTGTACAGAGCGGCGTTTCCCATAACGGGCAGGGACACTTTACCGCCTTTGCCCAGATCGCCGCCTCCGTCCTGAATGTTCCTGCTTCCCAGGTAGAAGTTTGTCTCAACGATACAACGTTGCCAGGCTTCAGCATTGGCACGTTCGGCAGCCGTATCACCCAGATGGCTGGCTCTGCTATCTTGCTGGCGGCTGAGGCAGTGCGCTCAAAGGCTCTACAGCTCGCGGCACAGCTCTGGGAAATTACGCCTGCGGATCTCGATATAGAAGATGGTCGCATCGTCGTCGCGGGCGTACCAACTCGTATGATTGAACTGGGCGAGCTGGCTCGTATGGTGGAGGAACAGCCGGATCTGATCGAGCGAGAAGCGCCCAATCCCGCTAACGGTACACCTATCGAAGGATTAGCAGCATGGCGCGATTTTAGTTCGCCGGGCGCGACATACTCTTCCGGCGCGCATCTCGCCGTCGTCGAGATCGATACTGAAACGGGCGAAGTGCAGGTTGTAACGTATGTGGCTGTGGATGATTGTGGGCGCGTCCTTAATCACTACCTGGCGGAGGCCCAGGTTCATGGAAGTCTTGCGCAGGGGATCAGCCAGGCTCTCTATGAAGAAATGTACTATGATCAAGAGGGTCAGCTTCTCACCGGGACGCTATTAGATTACACCTTACCGATTGCCGGGCAGCTTCCTCACTTCGTCACCGATTTCATTGAGACCCCCTCGCCGAACAATCCACTGGGCGCGAAGGGAGTTGGTGAGGCTGGCTGTATTGGCGCTCCGCCCGCCATCGTGAATGCCGTGCTGGACGCACTCGCCCCTCTTGACATCAAGACAATAGATATGCCGCTTAGACCGGAGAGAATCTGGAATCTGTTGCATTCTTCTGCGGAGAAGGAGCCGATGTGATGCAAATGCAAGCGACGGTCCTTGAAGAGTTTGGGGAACGCTCAGATCTCAGAAAGGCAACAGATGCGATGCCGGTTTCTCTGCACACACTGTAAGGAAATACCAGAGGCCACAGAAATCGTCCGAGAGCATATCTATCAGCATTTGTTCGTAAAGCCGGTCCACTTGCTCCTGCGTTGCCACACCCATTTTAAGGAGGAAGG
>DASRHT010000111.1:0-113804 GCA_035650355.1 Ktedonobacteraceae bacterium | reverse complement strand
AGGCAGGCATACGCCGTTCTTCAACGGGTATCGTCCGCAGTTTTATGTGAGGACGACGGACGTGACGGGAGCGATCAAGCTGCCGGAGGGAGTGGAGATGGTGATCCCGGGAGACAACATCGAGATGACGGTGGAGTTAATCCAGCCGGTGGCGATGGAAGAGGGAGTCAAATTTGCCATCCGTGAGGGGGGTCGCACCGTTGGCGCTGGCATCTGCACCCAGGTCTTGCAATAAACGATGGTAGGGGCGGGGCTTGCCCCCGCCCTGGCTGTGAATGTGTCATGTACCGCCAATGTTATGGTGAGGGGCTTGTCCCCGCCCTGGGCTGTGAATGTATCATACACCGCCAATGTTATGGTGAGAGGGGCTTGCCCCGCCCTGGCTTTGGTAGCACAATCAACGCAGCCAGCAATGCCTATATCAGGAGTAAAAAATGGCAACCGGAACGAAACAGCGCATCCGCATTCGACTCAAGGCATACGACCATCGTATCCTCGACCAGTCGGCTATGCAGATTGTAAATACTGCGCAACAAACAGGTGCTCGCGTCTCTGGACCAGTACCTTTACCGACCGAGATCGACAAATATACGGTGATGCGATCACCCTTTGTTGACAAAGATGCTCGCGAACAGTTTGAGATTCGTACGCATAAGCGTTTGATTGATATCATTGATCCGACAAATAAAACGGTTGAAGCACTAACACGTTTGAATCTGCCCGCAGGTGTGGACATCGAAGTCAAACTGTAGCAAAACCCCTTATTGTCAAAGCGGAGAAAACGCCTGGTAAGGACATCTGGCGAATTGTCACGACGTGGCAGTAAGGGAAGCAGGGCGGACGAGCCGCCCCTACAGTGAAGAGAGGAAAGAATATGCTCAATGCATTGTTGGGCAGAAAGATCGGCATGACCCAGGTGTTCGGGCCAAATGGAACCGTCATTCCGGTGACCGTAATAGAAGCCGGCCCCTGCGTCGTGACCCAGATTAAAACGGCTGCCCATGACGGCTATGAGGCCGTCCAGATTGGTTTTGAGCAGGTCACAACCAAGCATGTAACCCGTCCCCAACTGGGACATCTGGGACATCGCCTGCCATTATTGAAGGCGCAACGCAAGCGTTTGCAAGAATATCAGCAAGAGCAGCGCAACAAAACAAAGTCAGAGGAAACCGCTGAAGAGGACAACCAGGCTGCCACGAAACCGGACAAGCAAGTTCGGAAGCTGTTAAAAGTGCAGGAAAATCGGCAGCGGCGTCCTGGCCCAGAACTGGGACCTTTCAGGGTATTGCGAGAAGTGGGTCTGCAATCAGGCACGACCTCCGAGAAAGTTGAACTGGGTACGAGTTTTGATGCTGGCCTCTTTAGAGATGGCGAGTCGGTAGACATCGTCGGAACCTCCAAAGGAAAAGGGTTTCAAGGCGGAATGAAGCGGCACGGCTTCGGTGGTGGCCCTAAGACTCACGGCCAATCCGACCGCTCGCGAGCACCTGGCTCCATCGGCTCCGGTACAACCCCTGGCCGTGTATTAAAAGGCACGCGCATGGCCGGTCGGATGGGGAATGCGCGCGTAACTGCGAAGAAGTTGCAAGTGGTTCAGGCCGATCCTGAGCGTAACCTGCTGGTCGTAAAAGGCTCAGTGCCTGGCGCCAACGGGAGCTTGCTTATGATTAAGAAGCATGTAATGAGGTAACCGAAATGCCCTCGACTACAGTATATAACATGGCTGGAGAAGCCGTAGAACAGCTCGAACTGAGCGAGCAGGTGTTCGGAGTCACCCCCAATATGGCGGTTCTCCACCAGGTTGTGACCGCGCAACTGGTGAATCGCCGCCAAGGCAATGCTTCGACCAAAACTCGCAGCGAAGTATCGGGCGGTAACAAGAAACCATATAAGCAGAAGGGAACGGGCCGTGCTCGTCAGGGTAGCACTCGTGCGCCCCAGTTCAGGCATGGTGGTAGCGTATTTGGTCCGAGGCCGCACCCGTATCATCACGATGTGCCCAAAAAGATGCGTCGCCTGGCGATTCGCTCGGCCCTGTCGGACAAGGTAGCTAATGAAAGCCTGATCGTCATCAGCGATCTCTCAATGGAGGCTCCACGCACCAAAGAGATGCTGGCACTGTTAGAAAAGCTGCCGACCAATAAGGATGAAAGCAAGCGGGTGTTGATGATGTTGCCCAGACGGGACGAAAACATCATCTTATCGGCGCGCAATATCCCGACTGCCAAAGTACAGCACGTCTCCTCGATCAACGTTGTGGAACTGCTGAAGCATGATTACGTCGTCATGTCCGTCCAGACCGTCCGTTGGATCGAGATGGTATTTGGGGAGGGCATGAGCGCTGAAGAGGCGAGCCTCAAAATTGCAGACGAGGCGTCAACGCTGAGCAGCGCAGAGTAGGCGAGGAGGAAAGACAGTGGAACTGACCGAAGTGTTGCGCCAGGGTATCATCACCGAGAAAACGGTCAAGCTGCAAGAGCAGAACAAATATACCTTTAAAGTGGCGTTGAACGCGAATAAAATTGATGTGCGCCGTGCGGTCGAAAGCCTGTTTAATGTTCAGGTGGTGAAGGTCAATATGATCCGCATGCCTGGCAAGCCCAGGATGATCCGGCGGCGAGGCGCGATGCCCCGTCCGGTACCGGCGCGCGAGTGGAAAAAGGCGATTGTTACCCTGCGTGAGGGGCAGACGATTGACGCATTGAAGGCGTAAGGGATTAAGAGATGCCAATTAGACAGTATCGACCAACGTCTCCTGGGCGTCGCGGCATGTCAGTTTCGACGTTCGAGGAGATCACCAAGACCAGGCCAGAGAAATCTCTGACGGTCAAGCTTCATAAACATGCTGGTCGCAACAACCAGGGGAAGATCACGACTCGCCACCGTGGTGGTGGCGCAAAGCGTGCTTATCGCCTGATTGATTTTAAGCGCAACAAACTGGGGGTACCGGCTAAAGTAGCGGCAATCGAGTATGATCCGAATCGATCCGCTCGCATCGCGCTCCTGCATTATGTCGATGGAGAGAAGCGGTACATCATTGCTCCCCTGGGCCTTAAAGTAGGCGACCGCGTCGAAGCAGGGCCGGAAGCCGATATCAGAGTCGGCAACGCGCTGCCATTAAAGAACATCCCGACCGGCACAACCATTCACAACATTGAGATGCAGCGGGGACGGGGTGGTCAACTGGTACGCGGCGCGGGCGTGGGCGCGCAATTGATGGCGAAAGAGGGGGACTACGCGCTGATCCGTCTGCCTTCGGGTGAGCAGCGTAATATCCATATTCTCTGTATGGCTACCATCGGGCAGGTAGGCAATATCGATCACGAGAACATCAGCATCGGTAAAGCCGGACGTTCGCGGCATATGGGCCGCCGTCCCACTGTGCGAGGCTCAGTGATGAACCCCCGTGACCATCCTCATGGTGGTGGCGAGGGCCGCGCGCCCATTGGTGGCAAGCCACAAACCCCCTGGGGCAAACCCGCCCTGGGCTACAAGACCCGCAGGAACAAGAGGACGGATCGCTTCATTGTCCGGCGGCGCAATGCTGGCAGGAGGAGGAAGTAATGTCGCGCTCAAGGAAAAAAGGGCCATACATCCATGAGTCACTCAGAAAAAAAGTGTTAGGCATGAGGAGAAGCGGCGACCGCCGTATCATCAAGACTTGGTCGCGGGCCTCAATGATCTTTCCAGAGATGGTCGGCATGACTATCGGTGTCCATAATGGAAAGACGCATATGCCTATCTATATCACTGAGAACATGGTAGGCCATAAACTAGGCGAATTTGCCCCCACCAGGCACTTCCGTGGCCACGCGGGCGGCAAGAGCGAACGTACTACTTCAGTACGGTAACTGGGCGATAAGGGGCCGTAGCGCCCCACATCAAAAATGTTTAGCAAGCGAGGGCGCGATACATCGTGCGAGGCGCGATAGATCAGATCCCTCTCCATATGTAGAGGTTATAAGATGCAAGTCAGGGCTATTGCGAAAGATATTGGCATTCCGCCACGCAAGATGCGTCTGGTCACCAACGCGGTGAAAGGGCTTCGGGTGAATGAGGCTCTGGCTATTCTACAATATTTGCCCAACGCGGGTGCGACTCCTGTCAGGAAGGTTGTGTCATCGGCGGCGGCCAATGCGGAGAATAACTATAATCTCAATCCAGATGACCTGTATATTCTGAATATTGTAGCGGACGACTCGTTTCGGATTAAGCGTGTCAAGCCGCGGTCACATGGGCGAGCGGCTCGTATTTTGCGCCGTTTCTGTCATGTCACCGTGATTGTGTCAGATGATCCGGCAGACGCAGGCCGCTAAAAGGCTACTATGCATTCAGGTGACGCGTCCGCGCCAGGCTGAATGGTAGAGAAGGAGGACACTTTTGGGACATAAAGTGCATCCCGTTGGGTTCAGGCTTGGCGTCGTTAAGGGCTGGCAGTCTCGCTGGTACGCTGAGCGTGATTATAAAGATATTGTGGCGGAAGATTTGCAAATTCGCCAGATTATCAATAAAGAGCTTGCCAATGCCGCCGTTTCACGCATCGAGATCGAGCGTGCTGCCGCGGACCAGGTGATGGTGAAAATTCATACTGCCAAGCCTGGCATTGTGATTGGCAAAAGTGGGGAAAAAGTCGATAAACTGAGAAGCCTCCTGGAATCGAAAACCAAAAAGCGCCGTGTGCGGGTGGAGATCATCGAGATCCGCCAGCCGGAACTGGATGCCATCCTGGTCGGGCGCAGCATTGCGGAGCAATTGGAGAAACGCGTCTCCTTTCGTCGTGCGATGAAACAGGCGGTGCAGAAGTCGATGCGTGCCAATGCCAAAGGCATCAAAATTATCGTTGGTGGCCGTCTTGGAGGCGCGGAAATAGCGCGCTCTGAGAAAGAGGTTGAGGGCAAGGTTCCCCTGCATACGCTGCGCGCCGACATCGATTACGGTCAGGCCGAGGCGCATACAACCTTTGGCGTCATTGGTATCAAAGTCTGGATCTATCGGCGCGACATTCTGCCGAGCAAGCGTCGTGAAGCAGGAGAAGCTGCAGCAGAAACCACGATACAGCCCGCGTATATTCCCCGCGAGGGAGGAGAGCGTCGGGGTGGCGAGCAGCGTCGTCGCGAAGGAGGACAGCGTGGAGAGCGCGGTCAGCGTCCGCAAGGAGACCGACCACGAGGCCCACGCACCCAGGGAGATCGGCCCCCGCGTCCGCAAGGCGAGAGGCCCCCACGTTCCCAGGGAGATCGGCCCCCGCGTCCGCAGGGGGAGCGCGGTCAGCGTCCGCAAGGAGACCGGCCACGTAGCCCCCGTCCTCAAGGGGAGAGGCCCCCGCGTGCAACTGAGCAGACACCTGCCAGCCAGGCGCAGGAGACGCCAAACGTACCTGCTGCTCCACCGGAGGCTCCGGCCACCGATACTGGTGCGACACAGAGCGAACAGAGCGAATAGAGGAGAGCTGAGCCATGTTATTGGCACCGTCACGTACAAAATATCGTCGGCAGCATCGTGGCCGCATGAAGGGCCAGGCCCAGCGAGGAAACAGCATTGCCTTCGGCGATTTTGCCTTGCAGGCATTGGAGCCCTGCTGGTTGGAGGCTCGTCAGATCGAGTCTGCGCGTATCGCGCTCACCCGCTTTATGAAGCGTGGTGGCAAAGTGTGGATTCGCGTCTTCCCTGACAAGCCGATTACCGCCAAACCGGCAGAAACCCGTATGGGTAGCGGTAAAGGTGCGGTTGACCACTGGGTAGCCGTAGTCAAGCCGGGCCGTATTATCTTCGAGGTCGGCGGCGTCAGCGAGGAAATCGCCAAAGAGGCCGTCCGCCTGGCCGGTCATAAGCTGCCAATCAAGACGCGCTTTATTACACGAGGGGAGGCAGAGAGTGTCGAAGCTTAATGAGCGCCGTAAAGAGGTGCATGAGATGACTGCCGGCCAGGTCCGGCAGGAGATCAAAGAAATGCGGCTGAAACTGTTCAACCTCCGCCTACAACAGCAGCGTGGTGAAGTAAAGAATAGCCGCGTGTTTACGCAGACTCGCAAAGACATTGCTCGTCTGCTGCACCGCCTGACTATCTTGGAGAGAGAACATGACGCAGCAATCTAGCACCGCGACGACCGAGAAGAAGACCCGCCGCCAGCAAAAAGTTGGGCGTGTGGTCAGCAATAAAATGGATAAGACCATCGTCGTCGTCGTCGAGTCATTAAAGAAACATCGTATCTACAAGCGTACATATAAACAAACGAAACGTTTTCATGTGCATGATGAGGAGAACACCGGGCAGCTCGGCGACCTGGTGCGTATTGAAGAGAGCCGCCCGCTGAGCAAGCTCAAGCGCTGGCGCTTAGTTGAGATTATCAGGCGTGGCAGCGGCATTGTACCAGTGGAAGAACTGCTGGCTAAAGCCGATCCCAACCTGGATGCCGCAGAAGAGTCGGCAGAGTAGGGAGCAAGTGAGATGATTCAACCGCAAACACGTCTGAAAGTCGCCGATAATACGGGCGCAAAAGAGATTATGTGCATCCGCGTGATGAGCGGGTCGGCCAAGCGTTACGCTGAGGTAGGAGATATTATCAAAGCCTCGGTCAAGCAGGCGGCCCCAAATGGCCAGGTCAAAAAGGGCGAAGTCGTCAATGCCGTCGTCGTCCGCGTCGCCAAAGAATATGCGCGCTCAGATGGTTCGCATATTCGTTTTGACGAGAACGCCGCCGTCATCATCGCAGCCGGTAATAACCCGCGAGGCACACGTATCTTTGGCCCTGTGGCCCGCGAACTGCGCGAGCGGAACTTTATGAAGATCATTTCTCTCGCGCCTGAAGTGCTCTAACGAGGAAGAAGATGGCAACAAAACCGAAAGAGAAAAAGCCTCTGCACCTTGCCAAGATGAATATCAAAAAGGGCGATACCGTTAAGATTATCACCGGCAAGGACAGGAATAAAGAAGGGATCGTCTCGCGGGCCATGCCACAGGACAACAAGGTGATTGTTGAGGGCCTGAATGTGGTCAAGAAGCACGTACGCCCGCAGGGTCAGACCCGGCAGGGGGGAGTGATTGAGAAGGCGATGCCCATCCATGTTTCGAATGTGATGCTCAAATGTACTGAATGCGGCCAGCCCACGCGGGTTGCGCATGAGCGCCGCCAGATGGGCGAGGATCAGAAATTACGCCCGGTGCGCGTCTGTAAGAAGTGTCATAAAATTATTGAAGATCGGACGAGGAGTAGTTAAGACTATGGCATTACGCTTGAAAGAAAAGTACCGTCAGGAAGTCGTGCCAGCTCTGCGCAAAGAGTTTAACTACTCGAATCCCATGCAGGTTCCAGCGGTCAAGAAGGTTGTGGTCAATATTGGAATGGGCGAAGTCATCCAGAATGCCAAAGCGATGGAAGCAGCCGTCGCCGATCTCGCGGCCATCACGGGGCAACGTCCTGTGATTACGCGAGCCAAGCGTTCGGTAGCAGCCTTCAAACTGCGCGAAGGCATGCAGATTGGCTGTATGGTCACGCTGCGCGGCCCGCGTATGTACATCTTCCTGGACAAGCTGATGAACGTGGCGCTACCCCGCCTGCGTGACTTCCAGGGGGTTTCCCCCGAAGCCTTTGATGGCCGCGGCAACTATACGCTGGGATTGCGTGAACAACTGGTCTTTCCTGAGATTGATTATGATAAAGTTGATAAAGTGCGTGGCATGGAAGTAAGTTTCGTTACGACCGCGCGCACCGATCAAGAGGGACGGCGGCTGCTCGCATTAATGGGCATGCCCTTTAAGAAGTAACGCTGGAGGGCGGTATGGCAAAAATCTCAATGATTGTGAAGTCGCAACGCAAGCCCAAGTTTAAAGTGCAGCAGCATAACCGCTGTAAGGTCTGTGGGCGGCCCCGGGCATATATGCGCAAATTCGGCCTTTGCCGCATTTGTTTCCGCGAACGGGCCTTGCGTGGTGAGCTACCCGGCGTGACAAAATCAAGCTGGTAGTCGCAATGATGAAAGAATACAAGAACGAAGGCCATCAGAAGGGAACGCCTGATAGGTATCTGAGTTTTCGCTTCGTTGTGATGATGGAGGAAATTCCATGAATATGACTGATCCCATTGCGGATATGCTCACACGCATTCGTAATGCGGTTACAGCAAAGCATACGCGTGTGCTGGTCCCGGCTTCCAAGATGAAGCTGGCTATTGCGCGTGTGTTAAAAGAAGAAGGTTACATAAAGGACATTGAGATCCTGAGAGATAATCCGCAGGGCACGCTCCGTCTCACATTGCGTTATGTGGACAAGAAGCCCGTGTTGACGCAGTTGAAGCGTGTGAGCAAGCCCGGGTTGCGTGTCTACACCAAAAAGGTTACGATTCCGCGTGTACGCGGTGGCCTGGGGATAGCTATTCTCTCGACGCCTAAGGGTCTGATGACCGGTTCAAATGCCTATAAACAGGGTCTTGGTGGCGAAGTTATCTGCTATGTTTGGTAAAAGGGAGGTATGAAATGTCTCGTATTGGACGCGCTCCCATCGTCGTGCCACCTAAGGTGCAGGTGAACTGGACCGAGGACAATCTGGTGACGGTCAAAGGTCCTAAGGGCGAGTTATCTTACCAGGTCGATCCCGACCTGACGCTCAACCTGGAAAACGGCTCGTTGATGGTCACACGCCCCTCGGACAGCAAGGAGCATAAAGCAAAGCACGGTCTCTATCGTACGCTTGTTAATAACATGGTTGTGGGCGTAACAAGCGGGTACACGAAGCAGCTAGAGATCCACGGTGTGGGATATCGAGCCGCAAAAATTGGCAATAGCCTGGTGATCCAGGTCGGTTACTCGCACCCGATAGAGGTTCAGCCTCCCGATGGTATCACTCTAGCGGTCGATGGCGTTGATCCGGCCACAAAGGCCACAAGGGTCAGCGTCAGCGGGATCGACAAGCAGCTTGTGGGTGAGGTAGCGGCTAATATCCGCCGTATTCGCAAGCCAGAGCCATACAAAGGGAAGGGTATCCGTTACACCGGTGAGAAAATCAGGCGTAAAGCTGGTAAGGCCGGTAAAGTCGGCGGTAAGAAGAAATAGGTGAGTGAGCGATGATTAAACAATTTCATGCGAATCAGGCGCGATTACGGCGTCACCGGCGCATGCGACGCTACCTGGCGGGCTCACCGGAACGTCCCCGCCTGAATGTTTTCCGCAGTGGGAAGCATATCTATGCACAGGTCATAGATGATAGCACGGGGCAGACGCTGGTAGCTGCTTCGACGCTCGATGAGAGTTTGCGTGACTTTAAGCCGCAGGTGGTAGCCGCACCGACCAGAGGCGAGCAAAAAGTGGAGGAAGTCCCGGTAGAAATGGCCGCAGAGGCTGCACCCGCCAGAGGCAAAGGCGCAAAAGCCGAGAAGGCCGCGAAAGCTCCGGCCAAAGGCGCTCAACCCCAGAAGGGGAAAGGTGGTCAACAGGCGCAGATTAAAACGGTGCTGCCTTCGGCTCAAAAAGGCACGGCGAAGACGCCGGTCGAAGCGCTCGCAGCTATCGCCAATAATCGTAAAGTTGCGATGGCGCGTGAGGTCGGCAAACTACTGGGTCAGCGTGCCAAAGGCCAGGGCATTAATCAAGTTGTCTTTGATCGTGGCGGCTACGCTTATCATGGACGCATCGCCGCTCTGGCCGAAGGCGCTCGTGAAGCCGGTCTGAGTTTCTAATTTCAGTACCCTCAAGTGGAGCCGAGATAGCCATCAGCTCATACCGCCTCCCTTGGGGAGAGTCTAGACATCACACCCGAAGATGTTAAGTGAAAATGCAATAGGGCCGCTAGGAGTGATATGGCAAGAATAGATGCATCAAAATTGAACCTTGAGGAGACGGTGGTTGAGGTCAGCCGCGTTTCTAAGGTGGTCAAAGGCGGTCGCCGCTTTAGCATCCGCGCGCTCGTCGTCGTGGGTGATCGCAACGGGCATGTCGGCTTTGGCTTCGGCAAGGCGAGCGAATATACCGAGGCGATCCGCAAAGGGGTAGAGGATGCCAAGAAGCGCCTGATCGAGGTGCCGTTAATGGGCACAACCATCCCGTACCTGGTCAAGACGACCTTCGGCGCCTCCGAGGTCCTGCTCAAGCCGGCAGCCCCCGGTACCGGCGTGATCGCGGGCGGCGCTGTGCGCGCAGTCGTGGAGTCGGTGGGCATTCGTGACATTTTAACAAAAACGCTTGGCAGCACGAACAAGGCGAATACAGTTCAGGCTTGCATGAACGCTCTGAGCGAACTGCGCTTCCCTGACGTGGAGGCCGTTCGTCGTGGTAAGACCGTTACCGAGATTCTCGGCAAGAAACGTGCCGAGCAATTTGCAGCCGCAGCCGCGAGTGCAGCCGAGCATGCCGCCACCGTGCGCGCCGCCCGTGAAGAGGAGGCGCGTGAAGCGCGAAGCGCCCCTGGCCGTCGTGGTGAGCGATCAGAGCGGGGCGACCGTCGCGGCGGACCTGGTGGAGATCGCCGTGGTGGCGGCCCTGGCCGTCGTCGATAGGAGTAAGCAATGGCAAAACTGCGTGTAAAGTGGATCAAGAGCGCAATTGGCTATCCAAAAGATCAGAAAGCCACAATCCAGGCGCTGGGGTTGCGTAAACTGCAACAGACCGTTGAGCATGAAGATCAGCCTGCTGTCCGGGGAATGATCCGCAAGGTGATTCACCTGGTGCAGGTAGAGGAGGTTGTCGGTGAAACTCTCTGATTTGCGACCGGCTCCCGGTTCGCATAAGGCTGAGAGGCGTGTTGGTCGCGGTCATGGCTCCGGTCGTGGTAAGACCGCCGGTCGTGGCACAAAAGGCCAGAAGGCGCGTACCGGTGGACATGTCCATCGCGCCTTTAATGGAGGTCAGACGCGCCTTTCGAAGCGATTACCGTTTGTTCGCGGTCTGGGCAATAGTAATACCCCTTTCCGCGATGAATATACTATTATTAATGTTGAAAGACTTGACCCATTTGAGGCCGGTACTCAGGTTCGGCCCGAAGATCTGGCGGCGCATGGTTTAATGACCGCCGCTCAGAGCAAAGGGTTGATCAAAATACTGGGCAATGGCGAGATAGACCGTGCTTTGACCGTGCATGCTCACAAGTTCTCTGCGAGCGCGCGGGCCAAAATCGAGGCTGCTGGTGGGAGTGTCGAGATCATTCCTGTGAAGGTCTATGAAAAGACCAAGCGGCGTAAAGACGAGAAGAAAGAGAAAACGGAACAATCATAAATCAGGATGCCAGGGGTTAACATCCTGGCGTCTTGTTCGTATTATTCTATGATTGTCGATCTTGATCTCTATCGTCCTGGCATACCATTGAAATGCAGTTCCTGCGTGCGCAACTGAATGGCATCTCATTGCAAGCCAGAAAAGCATTGGTATCTGGAAGGAGGCTCCCATGTGGGAACGCCTGCGTAGTATCTGGACGGTTCCCGATCTACGTAACAAAATTCTCTTTACGTTGGGGATGTTACTGATTTTCCGCATCCTCGCTCATATCACGGTTCCGTTATCATCTGCTGAGCAGCAGGCCCTGGTGAATCTTTTTACGCAGAATAACAATGCGAACCTGGGTCAATTGCTTGGTCTCTTAGATGTATTTTCGGGTGGATCGCTGCAGACGTTCTCAATTGTTGCGCTTGGTGTGTATCCGTATATTACTGCAACTATCGTAATGCAGCTCTTGCAGCCGATTATTCCGGCGTTGCAGAATCTCTCAACTCAGGGTGAGGCCGGGCGCTTGCGCTTCAGCCAGATTACGCGTATCATTACGGTTCCGCTGGCGTTCTTGCAGGCGTTGGGCAATAGCGCTCTTTTCCAGCAGGCGAACGTGCTTCAGAACTTCAGCCTTGTTGATCCGAGATATGCTCTGGAGAGCTGGGCGATTGTGCTGGCTTTAACGGCTGGCACTATGATCCTGGTCTGGCTGGGTGAACTCATCACCGAGAATGGTATTGGCAATGGCATCTCGCTGATCATCTTTGGTGGCATTGTGAGCCGTCTGCCGCAGTTTGTGCAGCAGGGGTATGTATCGGCAACCTCGACCGGCGGCGGCGGCGGCGGCGTTGTCAGCATTGGCGTCTTCTTGCTGATTGGCCTGGTCACCATTGTGGGTATCGTCTATATCTACCTGGGACAGAGACGCGTACCAGTGCAGTATCCCACAAAGCGCATGGTGGGACGCGGTATGCTGGTCGGTTCGGCGCAAACAACCTATATTCCGCTCCAGGTCAATAGCGCGGGCATGATCCCGCTCATCTTTGCTCAGTCGATGCTGCTCTTCCCGTCCGTCATCTCGCGGTACCTATCGACAAGCAGCACGCCCTGGCTGGCGAATAGCGCGAACTGGGTCAGCACCTACTTAGCAAACACTCAGCAATGGTGGTACTGGGCCATCTTCTTCTTCCTGGTCGTCGCGTTCACCTACTTTTACGCTTATGTGATGTGGCAGCAGCAAAACATTCCTGAGAATTTGCAGAAGCAGGGAGCTTTTATTCCCGGCTATCGTCCTGGCGAACCGACGAGCCGATATCTGCAAAACATTCTCAACCGCATTACTCTGGCCGGTGCGTTGTTCCTGGGGATTGTGGCGGTCCTGCCCTATGTTTCCCGTATTGGCGGAGACCAGCTCCTGGGAAGTGCCTCGCTCCTGATCGTGGTTGGCGTGGTGCTGGATACGGTCAGGCAGCTTGAAGCGCAAATGGTCATGCGTAACTATTCTGGCTTCCTATCGTGAAGAAGAAAGACTGGCGGTGTTGCTTACCGCCAGTTGCCTGGTGCGTACAGCTTTAAGAATGCGGGGTGGCATTCTCATAAACTTCCGTTCGGAGGAACATTGTGAACATTATCCTGATCGGTGCGCAGGGGTCGGGGAAGGGGACACAAGCTGAGAAGCTTTCTCAGGCTCTGGGGATCAGCCACGTTGCTAGTGGTGATTTGTTACGTAAGGCGATTGATGAAGAGACCGAGCTAGGGATTAAAGCTAAGGCATATATGGATCGCGGCGAGCTCGTTCCCGATGAGCTTACTGTGGCCATGATTCTCGGACGTATCGCGGAGCCGGATTGTGCAAAGGGAATTCTGCTAGATGGCTTTCCGCGAACGATAGCGCAGGCGCAAGCACTGGATGAGGGGTTAAGGGGCGTGGGTAAAACTGTTGATGGGGCCGTGTATATAAGCGTTCCGCGTGAAGTCTTGCTGCGACGGCTCTCAGGAAGATATATTTGCCGTGCGAACCAGCATATATACAATATAGAGACTCGCCCGCCTAAGGTGCCGGGAGTATGTGACCTGGATGGAAGTGAGCTGTACCAGCGGCCCGATGATCGGGGAGAAGCCGTACAAAAGCGGCTGGATATCTTTTTCAACGAGACGATCCGTCTTCTTGACTACTATGGGGCCCAGCACAAGCTAACCGAAGTCAACGGGAACCAGGGAATCGACGAGGTGGAGAAGGATCTTCTCAAGTCGATCAACAATTTGGTAGGGAAGCGCAACTAAAAAGCGTGGTACGAGTAGTTGTTCTTGCTGTACCTCTCTTTTCTGAAAGAAGATACTATGGCACCGATCATAAAGTCGAAAGAAGAGCGAGAGAAGATCCGTGAAACTGGCCGCATTGTCGCGGCGATACTGGCTGAACTGCGGGATGCCGTCCATCCCGGGATGACAACCGCCGAAATTGACAGGCTGGGAGCGGAAGCTTTAAAGCGGTATGGCGCGAAATCAAGCTCTTTAGGCTATCATGGTTATCCAGCCTCGCTCTGTACGTCTGTAAACGAAGAAGTTGTACACGGTATACCGGGAAGCCGGGTGCTGGCGGAGGGCGATATCGTCAGTATTGACTTCGCTGCCTCTTGCAACGGCTGGCATGCGGATTCCGCCATCACCGTGCCGGTAGGAAAAGTGTCGCCTGAAGTGCAGCGGCTATTAAAGGTGACGCAGGACGCGCTCTATCGCGGCATTGCCGCCGCGCGCGCCGGGAATCGTTTACAGGATATCGGTCGGGCGGTACAGCAGTTTGTCGAAGCGGCAGGCTTTGCGGTAGTACGGCAGTACGGTGGGCATGGCGTGGGCCGGAGTATGCACGAAGATCCGCAGGTTCTCAACTATGTTGAACCCGGCTATCCCAACTATGTGTTGCGGCCTGGTATGGTCATTGCCATTGAGCCAATGGTGATTCTAGGAAAGAAGGAGACACGCGTCCTCGATGATCAGTGGACGGTGGTTGCCGCCGATGGAACCTGCGCCGCCCACTTCGAGCATACGGTCGCGATTACCGAGGGCGATGCGGATATTTTGACGCTTGGCTCGTCGGGGGGAAAAAATGTCTAATGTGGGTTACCCTCTCGACTTCTATAGAAAAGTATGCTATAATTCGTAGTTGGCTGCAGCAGTGTCAACTGCTGCCCTTTTCTACTTTCTAGAGCCCCAGATGTGATCGGCTCGGAGAGATGTGAAACTGCAAAAAGCTTTCATGACGCATGTGCCCTGGTGTTTCTGGGGATGGCTGCCACATGTGGTTATTCTTTGTAAGCGTCTATGCAGTATGCAGATGAGAGAGTCCCGCCGCTAGGGAAAGGATGCTATGCCAAAAAAGGATGAAATCGAAGTAGAGGGCAAGGTGATCGAAGCCCTCCCCAATGCCATGTTTAAGGTCGAGATCGACGAACAACACCAGGTCCTGGCGATCCTCTCAGGACGTATTCGCATGAACTTCGTACGTATCGTACCGGGTGATAGAGTGAGGGTTGTGCTGTCTCCCTATGACCTGACGCGAGGACGTATTACATGGCGTGTGAAATCATAAGGTGATGAAGAGCATCCTTCATTGTTCCTTTTCTCCTAATTGGCACGAACTGTATGAAATCGGGTAAGAGGAAGAATGTGTGGGAGTAGGGGATACCTTTTACCCGTGTCCTGATTTTTACCTTTTATCTTAATCAATGAGGAGGGCAAACCATGAAAGTGCGCGCCTCTGTCAAACCGCGTTGTGATAGCTGCAAGATCATCCGGCGCAATCGGGTCGTGATGGTGATTTGTAGCAAAGATCCGAAGCATAAACAGAAGCAAGGCTAATAAGCATTCTGGGTATCAGGTTGCAAGCAGGTATGAAGCAGGCACATGAGATCCCAGGCTGGAGGAGAAGATGGCTAGAATCGCTGGCGTTGACATTCCGCGTGATAAGCGTGTGGAAATTTCGCTGTGCTACATTTACGGGATCGGGCTTACGACAAGCCGCAAGATCCTGGAGAAGACACGCGTTAATCCTGATACCAGGGTAAAGGATTTAACTGAAGAAGAGGTCAATCGTCTGCGTGAGACCATTGACCGCGAACATAAGGTCGAGGGAGACCTACGCCGCGAAGTAGATATGAATATCAAGCGGCTGATCGAGATCGGCTGTTATCGAGGAATGCGCCATCGCCGCAATCTGCCGGTCCGGGGGCAACGCACCCGCACCAACGCGCGTACGCGTCGTGGGCCAAAGAGAACGGTAGCTGGCAAGAAGAAGGCTGTTGCCAAGAAATAACGCCGGGGAGGTATTGCAAGCATGGCAGACAAAAAGAAACCGACAGGCAAGCCGAGGCGGCGTGAGCGTAAGTCTGTGCCGCGCGGACAGGCCCATATTCAAGCAACATTTAATAATACGATTGTGACCCTCACCGACCCCAACGGGAACGTGCTTTCCTGGGGGAGCGCGGGCGCGCAGGGCTTTAAGGGATCGCGCAAGAGCACCCCGTATGCCGCGCAGGTCACTGCGGAATCGGCGGCGCGCAAAGCGATGGATCATGGCCTGCGCCAGATTGACGTCTTTGTCAAAGGGCCGGGCTCCGGTCGTGAGGCCGCGATTCGCTCATTGCAGGCGGCAGGTCTCTCCGTCACCTCGATTACGGATGTTACACCAATTCCACATAATGGGTGCAGGCCGCCCAAGAGGCGTCGTGTCTAAGGAGAGGCTGCACTGAGGAGGATACTACTAGATGGCACGTTATACCGGTCCCGTCTGCAAGCTATGCAGGCGTGAGGGGGTAAAACTTTTCTTAAAAGGCGACAAGTGTATGACAAAATGCACGCTTGAGCGCCGCAATACTCGTCCGGGCCAGCATGGCACTGGCCGCGCCCGCAAGGACTCTGGTTATGCCAAGCAGTTGCGCGAGAAGCAGAAAGTGCGTCGTACCTACGGCGTGCTGGAGCGCCAGTTCCACCGCGAGTTTACTATGGCCGCCCGCCGCCCTGGCAAAACCAGCGAGAATCTTTTACAAATCCTGGAGATGCGCCTGGACAACCTGGTGTATCGCCTGGGCTTTGCCGATTCGCGCGCTCAGGCCCGGCAACTGGTCAATCATGGACATTTTGCCGTCAATGGTCGTAAAACGGATATCCCTTCATTTATCGCGAAACCGAACGACGTTATCTCTGTACGCGAACGCAGTAAGGGTCTGGAATACTTTAAGACGCGCGCATTGCTATTGGCCCAGAAAGGCGTTCCTGCCTGGCTACGTCTGGATGTCAATGAAATGTCCGGTCGCGTGATTACCATACCTTCGCGTGCAGATCTTGAACTGCCTTTCGATGAGCAGATGGTGGTTGAATATTATCAGCGATAAAGCGTTGAGTTGGCGGATACTTCTTTTCACCGGCTTCTGCCTCTCGGGCTGTTAGTGCTGAGCGAGCGAGAAGACATCTAAAGACATATGGTGGAAAAAGAAAGGCAGGTTAGAACCTTGCTAGATATTGCTCTGCCTCGCATTAAAAATACAAAGACACAGGGAAATTATGCGAGCTATGATATCGAGCCGTTAGAGGCGGGATATGGAATGACCCTGGGCAATGCGCTGCGACGTGTGTTGTTATCATCGTTGCCTGGCGCGGCTGTAACCTCTATTCGCATAGAGGGTGTGCAACACGAGTTTCAGGATATCCAGGGGGTGATGGAGGATGTCACCGATATCGTGCTGAACGTGAAGAAGTTGCGTCTCCGTAGTTTTTCAGACCATCCGGTGTCGATGCGCCTGGAAGTGTCCGGTGAGCGAGAAGTCACGGCAGCGGATATCATTGCTCCCAGCACCGTGGAGATTGTCAATCCTGAACTCCATATAGCCACGCTCGATGATGCGAACGCTCTGCTTGATATGGAGCTGGTTGTGGAGATAGGCCGCGGGTACGTTCCTGCCGACTCTAAAGAAGATCAGCCTATAGGCGTCATTCCGGTTGATGCCATTTATACGCCTGTGCAGAAGGTGAACTACACCGTTGAGCATACGCGTGTGGGGCAGATGACCAACTTTGATAAAATCGTTCTTGAAATCACGACGGACGGCACTATAACGCCGGATGAGGCGCTGCGCCAGAGCGCGGATATCCTGGTACGGCATTTTACTCTGCTGGCCAATTATCGCGCTTCTCTGCCCGAGCCGGAGAAGGCTCCGTTGAGCAGCCTGCCTATCCCGCAGAAAATTTACGATACGCCTATCGAAGAGCTGGACCTCTCGGTTCGTGCTTATAACTGCCTCAAGCGCAGCAATATCACGAAGGTGGGCCAGGTGCTTTCGATGAATGAAGAGGATTTGCTCGGCGTACGTAACTTCGGGGAGAAGAGCTTGCAGGAACTGCGTGACCGCCTGCTCCTCCGAAACTTCCTGCCGAACCCGCGTACTAGCGCCGTCGGAGCCGACATGGACGGCGATCACGAAATGGAGGGATGAGTTGAGGCACCGAGTTGCTGGCAACCGGATGAGCATGCCAGAGCCGCGCCGTCGTTCGGCGCGCCGTAATCTGATGGCGGGTCTCATTCGCTATGATCGAATAAAAACAACGGAGGCACGCGCTCGTGCGATCCGTGGAGAAACTGAAAAGCTGATAGATATCGCGGTAAAAGGACACCAGGCTGCTCAGAAGCATCTGCATTCGGCGATCTCCGATGAGGATAAGGCCGCCCAGGTGTTGGCGTTCGCCCGTCGCGGCCGCTTTTCTCTTAAAGACAAGGTGGCTTCGAATGAAGAACGCGCCGCGCAGCAGAAAGCTCCTTTGACCGACAGGGGCCGCAAGTTCCTGGAGGATAAGCTTAAAGCTCGCCGCGAAGAGCTGCTGCGCATATTCTCAAATGAGAGCGAGGCCGAGAAGGCGCTACAGGCAGCCTATGAGGCAATGGTGATTGAACTGCACGCGCGGCGTACAATTCTGAGCGCGTTACCGGATGAGCTGGTGGTGAAGAAGATGTTCGACGAACTGGCTCCCCGCTACGCCAGCCGCCCTGGTGGCTATACGCGGATTACGAAGCTGGGTCGCCGCAAGGGAGATGCCGCCGAGATCGCGCAGATCGCCCTCGTATAGTTCGCATCCGGGGCGTGGATACGCGTCATGGTAGAGCGGACGAGTGGGTATCCTGACACGGAAAATGGTGTATGAAGATTGCATGCGGTATTGAGTATGATGGCACTGACTTTCATGGCTTTCAGCGCCAACCTGAGACGCATGGGCCAACCATCCAGGGAGCATTGGAGGCGGCAATCGCTCGCATCTCCAGGGAGTCGGTGGCAGTGCATGGCGCAGGACGTACTGATGCTGGCGTGCATGCAAGCGGGCAGGTGATCCATTTTCATACCCATTCCCACCTGGCCCCGGGCGTGTGGCAACGGGCGCTGAATGCCGTTTTACCCGATACCGTTGCGATACGCTGGGCGAAAGAGGCGCCGGAAGGCTTCCACGCTCGTTATAGCGCGTTAAGTCGCTCCTATCGTTATACGATCTGGAATGACAGCGCTCCTACGGCGTTGCACGCTCGTTATAGCTATCATTGCTCACGGGTGTTAGATGTCGAATTGATGCAAGAGGCGTGTCAATTGTTGTTGGGGCGTAAGGATTTTGGGGCTTTTGGGCGTAGCCCGGACGACTCGAATCCGCTGAGGCCGGGGCCACATCACTGTATTCGTACAATATTGGAAGCACGTTGTCTACGGCCAGATGCACATGAACTGATCTATTGTGATTTTACTGCTGATGCTTTTCTTACGGGCATGGTTCGTAGGATGGTTGGCACGCTCTTACTGCTGGGACAGAAGCGTCTCTGTCTCGATGAATTTGCGGCCATCGTGCAGCGTGCGGAAAAGACGCACCCTGGTTCGGCGGCCCCACCCCAGGGGCTGTGTCTGATACGGGCTAAATATCCTGAGAATTTTGGAGTGAACAATGATGAAGACATATAGCGCCAGGGCCTCAGAACTGGAACCTCGTTGGTATGTGATTGACGCGCAGGGTCAGGTTCTGGGTCGTCTGGCATCGCAAATCGCTCAGATTCTGCGTGGAAAACACAAACCGACATTTACTCCCAATCAGCCTTGCGGCGATTTTGTGGTCGTCGTGAATGCTGATAAAATAGCCGTGACTGGCAAGCGGATGGACCAGAAGGTGTATTATCGCCATAGCCAGTATCCAGGTGGCTTGAAGAAGACAACGTTGCGCCAGACCCTGGAAGGCAAGTTTCCAGAGCGAGCCCTGGTCCACGCGGTCCGTGGCATGGTGATGCATAATCGCCTGGGTGCAGATATTATGCATCATTTGAAAGTGTATGCCGGTCCCACGCATCCACACCAGGCGCAGAAGCCGGTGCCCTGGACGGGTCCAGAGGCATTGTTGAAACAGTCTGCGGAAGCGCGCTAAAAGCAGACAAAAGAGGAGGAGAACCTACCGTGGCTGAGACCATCAAAGGTGAGTATTACTATGGTATGGGACGGCGCAAGACGGCGGTGGCTCGCGTGCGCGTCTTCCCTAATGGCGATGGCAGTATTACGGTCAATGGCAAAACTGCCCGGACCTATTTTGGGCAGCGAGATGCGCATCTGGCAACGATTGCTGCTCCATTTCGCGCGCTTGATCTGGGTGATAATTATACTGTAACCGTGCGCGTGGTCGGTGGGGGCACCAGCGGCCAGGCCGGCGCGATCCGTCATGGGCTGGCGCGTGCGCTGGTACGTATGAACGCGGATTTCAAGGCTGGTCTGCGCAAGGCTGGCTACCTCACGCGCGATCCGCGCATGAAAGAGCGCAAGAAACCCGGTTTGAAGCGTGCCCGTAAGGCTCCGCAGTACACAAAGCGTTAACCCGCTGGCCCTCTCTTTCCGAGTTGGCCCTGCTCTGACGATAAAAAAGCGATCTTGCAGAATGACCTGCAAGATCGCTTTTTGTCGATCCTGATTTTTAGTCCAGCACCTCGGATGGCTCTGGTACCGCGGTATATACGGGCGTACACCATTGCTCGCGATATTCACGTCGGCGGCCTCGCACAACGTCAAAGTAAAGATCTTGTAGTTTATGGGCAATCGGGCCGACCTTCCCATCTCCAATAGGACGGTGATCGACGCTGATCACGGGCGCGATCTGCGCTCCAGTTCCACAGAGGAACATTTCGCTGGCCGTATAAAGTTCGGTGCGATTAACGACTCGTTCTTGCGTGGTATAGCCCAGCTCACGCCTGCCAAGCTTGATGATAGTATCACGGGTGATACCGAGCAGAATATTCTCTGTGGCGGCGGGAGTAACAAATTCGTCATTGATGACCAGAAAGAGATTTTCCGCGCTGCCCTCAGAGACGTTGCCCTGCTGGGTAAGCATAATCGCCTCGTCAAAGCCATTTTGCATTGCTTCAGTTTTAGCAAAGGCTGCATTAACATAGCTGCCACAGATTTTTGCGCGTGCAGGGATAGCATTATCATCGGTGCGCCTCCACGAGGAAACGCCACAGGTCAGTCCACCGATATCAATATAGTTGCCAACAGGTTCTGATGTCAGGATAAACTCGTCAGGGAGGCCATGCAAGCGTACGCCCAGGGACTCGCCTCCCTTATAGGCGACCGGACGCAGGTAGACATCCTGTCGTTGCTCATTTCGCCTGATCAGCTCTATGCTAATCTCGATAAGCTGCTCGACAGTGTAAGGCAAGGAGATCTGCAAGATTTTACATGAGCGCAGAAGCCGCTCGTAATGCTCACGAAGGCGGAAGAGGTAGATCTGCTGATCCTCCTTGTTCCAGTAGCCGCGAATGCCTTCAAAACAGCCGGTCCCATAGGCGAAACCATGCGTCCGTACGGAGATCACGCCTTGCTCAGCCGGTATGAACTTGCCGTTCATAAAAAGTACTTTTGCATCCATCTTTTGTGATGATAAGTAGCATCTTTGCTGCTTATCTTTTCCTCCTTTTCTTGATTCCCAGGGTTACACTCTGTAAAGTACAAACGTTACCGGAAACAAGCTTGTGACAGCATTGTCAACAAGGTCACAAAATAGTTTTGCCCAGAGCCGAAAGAATCAACTCAACTGCGAGTCGTGCCGTGGCGTTTTCGCGGTCAAGAATGGGGTTAACTTCGACGGTATCCATTGAGACCATGCGCCGCGTTTTCGCGACCATTTCCATTGCGAGATGGGCCTCCCGGTAATTGAGCCCACCACGTATAGGAGTACCAACGCCAGGAGCTTCTTTGGGGTCTAGCGCGTCCATATCCAGGCTAAGATGGATGGGGATGTCGTCCTGCCCAATGGCATCAATGGCTTGCTGCATTACGTTTGAAATACCACACTGATCAATGTCGGAGGTGGTAAACACATGGACCTGGTGGGTGCGAAGGAGCACTTTCTCGCCTGGATCAATATCGCGTGCGCCGACGATAGCGATGCGAGCCGGATCGATTTTCGGAGCCCAGCCACCTATATTGACCA
Source organism: Ktedonobacteraceae bacterium (assembly GCA_035650355.1). Classification (GTDB taxonomy): domain Bacteria; phylum Chloroflexota; class Ktedonobacteria; order Ktedonobacterales; family Ktedonobacteraceae; genus DASRHT01. Next base: position 92,120 of record DASRHT010000111.1, on the reverse strand, counting down.
GTTGGCTGTTGCCCAGGCCAGACAGGGCGGAGAGGATCATCCCGTGTATATTGCCGGAAGGGGTCGTCTCTTCGGTATTGAAATCAGGATGGGCGTCGATCCAGAGCACTCCCAACTGTCTGTGTACGCGGGCAACTCCGCTGATGGAGCCTAGCGCAATGCTATGATCGCCTCCCAGGATCAATGGGAACTCACCATCTTGCAAGGCAGCGCTGACGAGGCGGGCCAACTCTTCGGATACATGTACGATAGGCTCCAGGTATTTTAAGCGAGGATTACCAATGGGCTGGCTTTCCGGTTGGGGGATAACGATATTGCCTATATCATGAACGGTATGCCCCAGACGCTGCAAATGGTTATTAAGACCCGCATAGCGAATCGCACTGGCTCCTATATCAACTCCGCGTCGATCCGCGCCCAAATCCATAGGCGCACCTATGATACGAATATGCATACATGACCTCTTGTTCGCCGTTGAACAGTATGATAGTTATACTCATTATAATCTTTAAGGTGTCTCATTGTCTATGGCTCTCTCAAAGAGCAGAGCTTCTCAAAGGTCGATGCGCGCTCTGACTGCTCGCGCCAAAGGCGCTTACAGGCGGAGGAAGGTGCTGGCGGTGGGCGCAGCCCACCGCCAGCACCTTCCTCCGCACAACGGCTCGCTTGCGAGCCGTTGTATGTGAAAAGACAACGTTTGAGAAGCCCTGTGGCTCATGGCAAATCTGGTATCCTTAATAGCTCAAAAGTAGTACAATGGAGATGCGTAACCAGGAGCTTACAACAAATTTCTGTATCGTTTTAGAAAGCGAGGCATCCTATGTTTTACCGCCCACGGCGCGTTCCTATCGTTGTGGCACTATTTTTAAGCATACTGTCGGCCATCCTTGTGGGATGCGGGGGAGCAGCTTCTTCCTCCACCACATCTTCGACGATAGCGACAAAACAGGTATTAAACTTTCCTAATGTTGGGACAACGGACGTAGCAGTGCTTGACCCCGCATTGGGACCCGATTCGAATTCGGGACTTGCGGTCAATATGATCTATAGCGGTCTGGTGAAAACCGACAAGAATTTAAATGTCTTGCCCGATCAGGCGACGTGGCAGATATCCGGCAATAATAAGGTTTACACGTTTACGATTAACCCGAATGTCACCTTCTCAGATGGCACCGCTGTAACTGCGCAAGATTATGTCTACACCTGGACCCGCGCTCTGCTGCCGTCGGTCGGTTCTGGCATCTCTCCGTTCTTCGAGCAAGCCATCGTGGGAGCGAGCGATGTGAATAATGGGAAAACCAAAACACTTGAGGGGGTAAAGGCTCTTGATGTCCACACCTTGCAGGTAACCCTGAGCCAGCCCACGCCGTATTTCCTGGAGGAACTTACCAACTCGCTCTTCTTTCCCTTAAATCAGAAAATCATTGAGCGGTATGGGCAAAAAAATTGGGTTCAGCATATTACGGATAGCGGCGTTGGGACAGGGCCGTTTATAGTCAAAGAGTGGGATCACAACGTCAAAATGGTTTTTGTTCCCAACCCTCACTATTATGGCAACAAAACAAGATTGACTGAAGTGAATATGCTGTTCGTGAATGACCCATCGACGGCGTTCAAAACGTATCGTGCGGGCCAGTATGACTTCATCTGGAATATCCTGCCCAACGATCAACAGACGGCCAAAGGGATGCCCGGGTTCATCCGCACGCCTCTCTTGCAGACAGATATCCTGTTCTTTGATAATACACAGGCCCCGTTTAATAGTGCCGCTGTTCGCCAGGCTTTTGCCTATGCAACCGATAAGGATACGCTGGTTCATGCGATATTCAAAGACTCGGTGACGCCAGCTCCGACCATTATCCCTCCGGGCATGCCCGGCTATCAGCCAAACTATGCCGGGATACAATTCGACCGCACGAAAGCCAGGTCGCTGCTGGAATCGGTCTATCCTGATGTCACCAAGATCCCTCCAATTACGTTTTCTTATCCCAGCTCGCAGGTCACCAGTGGGGAGGCGGCGGCGCTGCAACAGATGTGGCAGGATGCTCTGGGGATTCAGGTACATTTGCAGTCAGTAGAATTAACGGCCTATAACGATGAGACGCAGCGGCACCTGGTGCAGTTTGGTTTTACGCAATGGTCTGCGGATTTTCCCGATCCCTATGACTGGCTGACGCTGAACCTGACCTCGACGGCTGACAACAATAACGGTCGCTGGAGTAATGCCAACTTTGACCAACTGGTTAAGCAGGCGGATACACTCTCAGGTGATGCTCGTATCGCGGCCTACAATCAGGCGGAGCAGATAGCTATCTCGGATGTTGGCTGGCTGCCGCTTGATCACGAGGCGCTGTCGGCCATTATTCCATCCTGGCTGCATGGTGCCACATTGAATGGCAACGGTCTGTACTTCGGCGATTGGTCGGATGTGTACGTTTTACAACATTAGGGCGTATTATTACTAGTGGTTGCGATTTTCGAGCTTTCTTGAATCAGGTTCAGAAAGGGTGTTATACTGTCACAAGATGCTCAGGTTCTTTGAAGTGTTCCGCGCTCCCACGCTGCTGACGCGCTCCTACGATCAATCGGGGAGCGACAGGGCAACCGCAAGGGATTGCCCCTACGGAGCGCGGAATAGAAGTGCAAGGCCCGCCCCATTCCGGGCGGGCTTTCTTGATGCTGCGTGATGTGTTTTTGTTATGTATAGCGGCAAAATGGCATATCCTTGCAATGCAGTTGCGAACGCCGCCTGGTCGCGGCTAGTCCAGATGCCTGGACTTACGCAACTGAATAGAATACCGGGCATTTTTAAGGAAGAGGCAATGATGCTTCTATGCGATGCTGCATGATGGCCTATGCTTGGCCCGTGCCGAGGAGGTTTTAATTTATGGTTGTCGATGTCGTGAATCCCTATGATGTAGCGGTGGCGCAATTCGATGAAGCGGCAGAATATCTTGGTCTTTCCAGATCGATGCGCGCGATTTTACGCAAGCCCAAACGCGAACTTACTGTCAATTTTCCTGTGCGCATGGATAACGGGGATGTGGAGATGTTTGCGGGATACCGGGTGCAACATAACATCAATCGCGGACCCGCTAAAGGTGGCATTCGCTTTAGCCCTCAAGTCTCGCTGGATGAGGTGCGCGCCCTGGCAATGTGGATGACCTGGAAGTGTGCGGTCGTGGGTATTCCCTTTGGCGGTGCGAAGGGGGGCGTCGTCTGCGATCCGCATACCATGTCTCGCGCCGAACTTGAACGGATGACTCGTCGTTATGCGACCGAAATCTCTATTCTGATGGGACCTGATAGCGATATTCCGGCCCCTGATATGAATACCAATCCTCAGGTGATGGGCTGGATCATGGATACATATTCCATGCACAAAGGCTATTCGGTACCCGCTGTTATCACCGGCAAGCCGCTGGCAATTGGTGGCAGCGAGGGACGGCTGGAGGCGACGGCCCGCGGGGTGCTGGTAGTGACGCGAGAAGCAATGGAAGATCTTGGGATGCGCCCGGACCGCTGCTCGGTGGTGGTGCAGGGCTTTGGGAATGTAGGAAGTGTCTCCGCTCGTCTGCTGTATGAGATGGGCTGCAAAGTTGTTGGGATCAGTGATATTACCGGTGGCGTCTATAATCCTGATGGTATTGATATCTATAAAGCTTTGCGTTTTTCGAAAGAGCACGGTAATTTGCAAGGGTTGCCGGATGCAGAGGTTGTGACAAATGCCGAGTTGTTGGAACTTCCCTGCGATGTCCTGATCCCGGCGGCGCTGGAGAATCAACTGACGCAGAGGAATGCCGCGCGCGTTAAAGCTCGTTTGATTGTTGAGGCAGCAAATGGGCCAACCACGCCTGAAGCTGAGCTGATCCTGCGCGATCAGGGTGCGATTATTGTGCCTGACATTCTGGCCAACGCTGGCGGCGTGACGGTGAGCTACTTCGAGTGGGTGCAGGATCTGCAACGTTTCTTCTGGGCGGAGCAAGAGATTAACAAACGCCTTGAGGATATTATGACGCGCTCGTATCACGCGGTCCGCCAGAAATCGCAGGAGCAGCAGGTGAATTTGCGTATGGGTGCTTATCTGCTCGCGGTCGCCCGCGTGGCCGAGGCAACGGAAATTCGCGGCGTATATCCGTAGAAAAGTTTTATCCTGGCTCAAAAGCAAGCAAAGAACCTCCTGCAATAGATTAAATATCGCAGGAGGTTTTTTAGAATCTTTTCCGTTTGTGTTAGTTACTCATCTCACTCGAAAAAAATTGAGACTTTGATAATGACACATTTTTTGAGACTGATCAAACATCTGTACCACGTTCGTGGATATCATGCCCAGTTGCTCTGGAAAAACTGATCTATGTGTATCAAAAAATGGACGATTATGAGAAAGTTATGTTGTGCATCAGATATCTTTCAAGCTTCTCCCGCTCAGATTTTGCCTGATAATTAGAGGGATCAATTTTCTCAGCTCTTTTATACGCCTCAATCGCTTCTTGATATCTTCCAAGTCCACTTAATGCAGCTCCTTGGTTAACGAATGTGGGGCTATCATTTGGGTCAAACCGGATTGCGTGGTTGAAAGCATCTAACGCTTCTTGAAACTTCTCCAGTCTCACTAATGTATACCCTATATTTCTATAGATATTACCATTGTTTGGATTGAGCTGGATTGCATGACTGAAAGCCTCAAGCGCTTCTGGGAACTTCCCAAGTCCATTCAACGCGGCCCCTTGGTTAACGAACGCATGGCTGTTATTCGGGTCAAGTCGAATTGCAGTATTTAAAATATCTAATGCTTCATAAAATCTTCTCAGTTTAATCAGTATATATCCCATATTGCTATGCAAAGAGCTATTGTTTGGGGTGAGTTGGATTGCAGAACTCAAAACCTCTAGCGCTTCCTCGTACTGTTTATTTGCTAGATACCTCCCTGCTATTTCCGCCCTTCGTTGACTTTCTAGTTGGAGGTAGGACTTCCTCTCTTCTTCAGCCCTGCGCTGCCGTTCTGCTTCTTCAGCCCTGCGCAATCGTTCTGCTTTTTGAATGAGGCGCAGGTAATTCGTCAGCGGAATATTCTCCTCCTCTTCCTTCCTCCCCTCTTCTTCAGCGTTACGTAGCCTCAATACTTTGCGAATGTGCGGTTGCTCTGCTTCTTGCCCTTGGTGATCAACTGGCTTCGTGGGCACGAGCGGCTCGATGAACAAGTCTACTGCTCTGGAGATGGAGAGCTTTCCCTCTTTGGCCTTACGCAATTGCTCTTCTTTTTCAGCCCTGCGCTGCCGTTCTGCTTCTTCAGCCTTGTGCAACCGCTCTGCTTCTTCTTCAGCCCTGCGCAACCGCTCTTCTTTTTCAGTGAGACGCAGGTAATTCGTCAGCGGAATCTTTTCCTCCTCTTCCTTCCTCTCCTCTTCTTCAGCGTTACGTAGCCTCAATACTTTGCGAATGTGCGGCTGCTCTGCTTCTTCAGCCTTACGCAATTGCTCTTCTTTTTTGGTCCAGTACAGCCTCAATGCTTTGCGAATGCGCAGCCGTTCTGCTTCTTTGGCCTTACGCAATTGCTCTGCTTCTTCAGCGTTGTGTTGCCCCCATGCTTTGCGATAGCGAAGGAACTCTGCTTCGGTTGCCCGAGCCTGTCTCTCTTCACGAATTGCTCTTTCCGCATGCCTTTGAGGTTCCCGTTCGCTTTGTTCGCGCTCTGCTTCTTGCCCTTGGTGATCAACTGACTGCGTGGGCACGAGCGGCTTGATGAACAAGTCTGCTGCTTTAGCAATGACGTCGTAGGAAGAAGCGCTTGCTAGTATTGGAGGACGGCTCTTCGACCTTTGATGGATGATTTGGGGTTCGTCATTAAGAATCATGACATCAAGAAAGTGTTCCCATGTGAGGTCAGACCCTAAAATATTATGCAAACATTGAGGAAGGTTCTTTTCAGGCACATTGAGAAGCCAGAGGAGATTTGTGACCCACGGACTTTTCAATCCATTGTCTTTTATATACCCCTTCACCGCGATTCCCTGTTGATAATTTTGATAAGCTGCATCCTTCCATCCCGAGTCTTGGTAGTAGACCTGTACGCGTGAACCCTCGAAGCGAGTATCCTCGGGATAATGGCCTTTTACCTCAATAGCAGCACACATGTTTTTCACAAGTACTTCATCGGGAAGCTTTCGCTGACTGCTCTGAGGGAAAGCATGATCAGGGCGATAGGGAAGACCAGTCTCAAAGCTTGCGAGCAGAAGGAGATCGATATCTTTTATCTTCTGACCGTAGCATTTTGCTCCTACAATAATCCAGATGTGGTTTGTTGGGTCATCGGAAACATGCGGCCAAGAACGGAGAATAATCTGTGCAAGCTTTTCCGCAGCCTCCCTTTCAGAGGCTGTAGGATCGCCTTTCACCCAAAGCATAGAGTTCCTCCTCATGCTCTTCTAAGACAACTGTTATCCAAAATTTCTCATTTTAGCTCTAAACGCTCTTGCTTACATATATCTCCATGCGTATATTTCTTTAAATTCACTATCGAGGCAGCCGAACTCATCTTTTGGTTGCAACAAACGAACGATTTTGGGACGCCTGATGAGCCATCGTGACCAGAGCAGGGGCGAGATTCTTGGTAATCTGACGGACCCGGTCATAGTTGGGAGATGCCGCCTGCTTTTTAAGAATACCCGTTACCTCAGACGATTGTCAAAATTACCTCATGGAGTTCCGAAATTTTCGCTCTCGCTAGAGCTATGTCCCGGCTCCATGTCCAGTATTTTGAGCCATATTTCCTGTTTGGCCTCGTCTATCGATGATTCGACGCGGAAGATGATGTTTACGTGGGTAATACCTTCGAGCGCCTGTTGGAGCGCGGCCTGGCGCGTAAAGGTTCCCATTTGCTGGACGTTTCCCCTGGCAGCGCCCAGGCGGAGGCGCAAGTTTTGCCTTTTGAGGCCGCTCGACCACTTATCAAGCAGCCGTAGCCCTTCCATTTTAAAGGTTGGCTCAGGATTTCCAGCTCCGAAAGGGCTGAGCTGGCGCAATGTCTTGTAGAACTGGTAGTTGAGGCGCTCCATTTTGGTGAAGGTGATATCCACCATTGACGTAGCAAGGGTGGACAGCTCTTGGGCAGGCGCGAGGCCAGCCCCTACGGGATCACCCTCCTGTTCAGTCACAACTCCTGTTTGATCTGGCAATCCGGTTCCTTCGATCAAGGCCGGAGGCCCATCGTTTTCCTTCCATTGCAGCAGATGCTGGTAGAGTTCTTCTATCAGTTCGCTGCGAATAGTGAAGCCTGCCGCCTGCGCATGACCGCCATAGCGTTCAAATGAGGGCGAGAAGCCACGTAGCGCCTCGATGATGTTAAAGCCTTTCTGGCTGCGAGCGGAGCCGCGACTGAGCCTGGTCTGTGGGTCGTTGCTGAGGACCAGCACCGGCTTGTTAATCTCTTCCGCGAGCTTGCCCGCGACCAGGCCAATAATGCCTTCATGCCAGTCATCGCCACTTACCAGGATCACCGATCTGGTGGGATAGCGTTGGGCCTGTTCGCGCACATGCTTCATCAGCTCTTCCGTTTCCTGCTGGCGTAACAGGTTGAGCTGCTCCAGCTCGGTAGCCAGCGCGTTGGCCTCCTCCTGGCTATCGGTCGTCAGCAGCTCAAAGGCAATGCTCGCTTCCTGCATACGTCCGGCGGCATTGATACGCGGGGCCAGGCCAAAAGCGATATCGCGTTCCCGTAATTTACCTGGTTGCAAATTAGCCATACGGATTAGCGCGCGCAAGCCGGGATTAGCCGTGTCATTTAATCGCTGCATGCCCAGGCGTACGAATGTGTGATTCTCTCCCAGCAGGGGAGCGATATCGGCAATTGTGCCAACCGCCACCAGGTCGAGCAGGGCTAGCTCTTCCTCTCTGGCGCGTTTATATGCCCGATAGAGGGCCTGTGTAAGTTTGAAGGCTATCCCAACCCCACAGAGGTAACGCTCGCCATATACGCAATCTGGACGCCAGGGATTGACCATCGCGTAAGCGTCAGGGCGGTGCGTCGGCGGATGATGATGGTCGGTGATAATCACATCAATTCCCTGCGCCTTCGCATATGCCACCTGCTCAACGTCGGAGCTGGCGCAATCGGTTGTAATGATCAACTGCGTTCCTCGCGCTTTTAGTTGATCGATAGCAGACAGATTCAGCCCACATCCATCACGTAGCCGGTGAGGAATATGGAAGTCGAGAGGAGGCTGGGGATGCTTCAGCGTGCGCAGAGCGCGGAAAAGCAGCGCTGAGGAGGTAACGCCGTCAGCGTCATAATCGCCGTACACGGTAATATGTTCTTCCCTCTCCAGAGCTTGCCGAATCCGCTCAACGGCGCGCGGCATATCGATCAGCGCCAGCGGATCGCGTGTCTCGTCATACTCTGCGTGTATAAATTTTTTCATCTCCTCGAAAGATGTAATGCCCCGGTTCATGAGCAATTGAGCGTGGAGAGGCTCTATACCAGCCAGCGTAGCCGCTTGAAATTGCTCTTTTGAGAGCAGAGGATACACATTCCAGCGTCGCAGTGTTTCAGCAGATTCCACAGGTGTTTCCTTACTCGCTAATCCGGCAGTAGCCGCAGAAAGACTTCGTTACCTAAAAGGCGTCCACGTTTACTTAAACGCAGCCACTCGTCTTCATGTTCCAGCAAGCCAGCATCCTCTACAATGGCGAGTCGATCACCGGCGAACTGTTTGAATGGTACGGCGAAACGCTGTTCAAAGGTTGGGAGGTGCAGGCCCATAGCGGTGCGGAGAGCAAGAAAAGCCGTTTCAGACATGGCCTGTTCGCGTCCGATAAACTCACACTCGACCTCTGGTACGCGTTGTGTTTTGAGGATTTTAATGTACTCCAGCGGCTCGCGTTCATTAGAGAAGCGCCTGCCACCGAAGCTAGAATAGGCGCCAGCCCCCATGCCAATGTAGGGCAGATTTTGCCAGTAGGTCAGGTTGTGACGGCTATAATGACCTGGCAATGCCCAGTTGGAAATTTCATAGTTCACGTAGCCAGCCTGTTGCAACAGTGCGTCGGCGTACTCATACATATCGGCGCACAGATCTTCATCGCCGGGAGTGATGCGGCCCTCGTGAACCCAGGTATAGAAGGGCGTTCCTTCTTCGACGATCAGCGAATAGAGCGAGAAGTGTTCCGGGTGCAGTTCCAGCGCCTGCTCAAGCGTCTGGCGCCAGTGTCGCATGGTCTGGCCCGGCAAGCCAAACATGAAGTCGAGATTGATTGATGTGAAACCGGCTACGCGCGCCTGTTGCACCGCCTGAGAGATATCATCGGGCGAATGGATACGGCCCAGTGTTTTCAGCAATTGCGCATCAAAACTCTGCGCTCCCATGCTCAGGCGATTAATACCTGCTTTGCGCAGCCCTTGCAGTTGAACCTGTGTCAATGTGCCAGGGTTCGCCTCCAGGGTAATCTCAGCATTCTTCTCAACCGAGAAGGAGTTGAAGCAGGCATTGAGCAAACGTGAGACCTGCGAAACGCTCAGCAGGCTGGGGGTACCGCCACCAAAAAAGATGGTGCGCGAGCGGCGCGGCTGCCCATCTTGATGCTGCGCCATTGTGCCTGCCAGCGTGATTTCCGTGAGCAGGGCGCGAACATAAGGCTCTCTCAGCGGCATGATGCCAGCGTAGGTGTTGAAATCGCAATAATGGCAGCGCGTATGGCAGAACGGAATATGCAGGTAGAGCGAAGCAGTATCCAGAAGTTGCTGAATTGGTTCTGTCTGCTGTAAGAGCATTTGTCTATTCTGAGCCGTATAGGGGGTGATGGTCGTCATGGATGGTAGCTTATTCCTTATGCTCTCCTGCAACTAAAGGATTGAAATTTGATAATCCTGATTATACGATAGTCCAGGCAGATTGCTCGCCTGCCTGGACTATGACAGCTTCCGAAATTACGGTCCAGTTCCTGGTATATTGCCACCCGGTATTCCAGGGACTCCACCTGGAGCGCCTGGTACTCCGCCAGCGGGCGGGGTTACTGCTGGAGCTGCGGAAGGAAGTCCAGGAGGCATATTCAAGGGATCGAGCAGCTTATTCTGGTCGATAGAGCTGACTTTCACGCCTGGCAAAGCTTTTTGCTCTAGCAGCCACGCGGTCAGCGCATTGTCTTTGAGCGACTTGAGTGTCGTTGCATCTATAGCGCGAGCCGGGTCAATGCCGGTGATCTGGATAATGCGGTAAGTGCCATTTTCCGTCAGTACCGGGCTTATCTCATTCACTTTGCGAGCTGGATCAAAAATCCAGTTGTCGGCCAGGCCGCTGATATTGGCAGCATCGTTTTGAGCGTATTGCCCGCGAGCCAGCCAGCCCAGATCGCCATTTTTGCTGCTGGTGCTGGTATCGGTGGACTTGGCTTTTGCCAGCTTGCCGAAATCGGCTCCGGGCTGCTGGAGCTGCTTCAGGATACTGTTGGCATCGGCAGGCGTGCTGAGCACGATCATGCGCGCATGCACCTGGCGAGCTGGTGAGTTGATCAGTGATGCCTGATAGGTCTGCATGTTATTGCGGCGCTGTATGAGTGCAAACATCGTATGCACATCGGCGTCACTGATATTGTCGTCGCTTAGAAATTTATCGTAAGTGGTGGACGTAGGGAAATTCGCCACGAAATCATGGATAGCGCCATTTATCGCGCTGGCTGTCGGCTCGATTTTCGCGCGAATGTCTGCGGGCTGCTTGACTAGCCACTGGCGGATCAGGGCATCATCCTGGAGCCAGTTTGCGCTCTCGCTGCCGACCTGGTCCTGAGTATATAATTGCTGCTCCTGCGGAATCGTGTTATTGAGCATATCATTATATTGCGAGTTCAGACTATCGCGCTTTGTCGTGGCATCGGAGACCTGCTTTTTGGCTGCCGTTAGCTGATTCTGCAGGTTGGTCCGCTGGGCGCTGGGGCCAGCCGGGAGGGCCTGGATCTGTTTATTCAGCGCGTCAACCTGCTTGGTCGCGTCGTCGATGACCTTCTGTTGATCAAGTCCCTGTTTACGCAGGCTATCGCGTTGGGCGGTCATGCCGTGCTGCCCATAAATTTTGTTGAGTTCGATCTGGGCTTTCACCGCCACAAGTTTGCGAAAATCGGACTGTGGAATGGGCTGCCCGTTAACGCTGGTAATAGGAAGGTTGGGGACGATAACGTTGATATTGACCCAGTACCCCACGATCACTGCGATAATTAACAGAGAAACGAGGGCCGTGAAGGCCCAGACAGCGCGGCGCTGGATACGAGTTTTCTCACTATGAGAGAGGTGGCCTCCCCATCCAAAAATAAGAGGTTTGCCATCGCGGCGTGCCTCGACGTGCGCCGTCTGTTTAACATATTTTTTGGTTTTAGCGGTACGATTTGGTCGTTGACTTGCAGGCCGACGTGCCGTCTGACTATTCATAAAACCTCCTTTGTGGAGACCCAGCCACCTTCAGGCGCTGGGAGGAAACAAAGGCACCCCCTGTATGCGAACCCCTTGCGGGGTGCCGTTTTGAGTGGGAACGGCAAAACCCCACCGGTTGCCCGGGTAATGTTGGCCTCGCCGATGATAGCAGTCTGCACTTCTTCTGAGCACTGGCTTCACCCTCGTATACCTGTTTAACTCAGAAGTTGTAGAGCAAGAGGCTGGCCGCGCACCCCTTGGTACGTTCTTGGACACTGCTGCTATCGTAGCCCGATGGCTCGCACGATTCTATCCGTACGATAGGCCCTGGCTGGGGCTGGTCAGGTGAGCTTGTGGCATGGACGGGCAGAAGTTACCCCCACTCCCCAAGCCCATCCCCTCAAGGGGATAGGGTTCCTGACAAAACCTCCAGATGTGGTGCCCCTGGCTCTGGGGGAGAGCATTACAGCTCTCTATCTCCTTATCTCTAAAGGGACGTTTGCTACTGGTTACATCCCACGCATGTGCTCGGCAGTATAAGGGAGCAATGCCATAAAGCGAGCCTGTTTGATTGCCGTACTCAAGCCGCGCTGGTGCTTGGCGCAAGTGCCGGTTTTGCGACGCGGCTCGATCTTCCCGCGATCAGAAATGAAGCGTTTCATAAAGCGGGTAGCATCTTTATAGTCGATTTCGCGTACATGGTCATGACAGAACTGACATGTTTTGCGGCGCGATGAGCGCTCCCCTCGCCCGCCCTCGCGTCTGCGATGAGAAGACGGGCCGCCTTCATTACGTCTCTGCACAAACTTTCTCCTTCTAATTTAGAAGGGGTGATCCTCCAATTCTCCAAGCGAGTCAGCATCGTTCAGGAAAGGATCTGAGCTAGAACTCTGACCTCCCTGTCCCTTTGGTGTAAGCATTTCCATGTCATTGATGGTAACTTCTACCGCAGTACGTTCGACACCAGTTTTGTCAGTATACTTTCGCTGGGACAATCGCCCCTCGACGTACACCTTCTGACCCTTTTTTAAGTAGGAGTTGCAAGTCTCTGCTAGCTGGCGCCAGGCTATAATATTAAACCAGTCGGTTTCTGTCTGGCGTTCGCCCGCTGATGATTTTGTGATCCGATTGACAGCGAGCGAGAATTTCGTGACGGCAACACCACTTTCAGTATAGCTCATCTCGGGGTCTCTTCCCAGGTTCCCAATCAACATAATTTTGTTCATGGCTCAACATCCTTTCGCCGTGATAAACAAACCCCGACCCTTTCTTCTGGAGATTGAAAGATCGTACCCAACTGTATGCCGATCAGGCTTCAATCGATTCTTCAACAATAGCTGGTGGAACATCTGCCGTTTCCGCCTCTGTCAATACAGGAACGTCTTCCACGGGAGTTTCTGCCGGGGCAGTGGCCTCTTCAGGCGCTTGCTCCGTTGTTGTTTCCCCCTCTGCTGTTGCCTCTTCTGCTGGAGCAGCCGATGCGGCGGCAGCGGCGCGGGCTTCACGTTCCTCGCGCTCCTCACGCTCTTTTTGAACAGCTTTTGGATCGCGCCTCTTGACCATGTGCCGGAGCACGATCTCGGAAACCTTCAGCATGCGTTCGAGTTCGGCTACAGTCTCCGGTGTCAGAATCATATCAATGAATGTGTAGAGACCATCGCGGTGGCGCTCAATGGGGTATGCCAGTCGGCGCCGTCCCCACTGGTTAACTTTCACGATTTGACCGCCATAGGTTGCGACGATCTGTTCGATACGATCCTGAAAGGTGCGTACCTCTTCTTCGTTGACTTCGGGATTGAGAATGAACGCGAGTTCGTAGTCTCGTCTCACGAAGCAACCTCCTTCCTCTGGGTATACATCCGGTCAGATAGCTTTTCGCAAGCTGATTCCCTGCCGGAGTAGTGGAGCATCAATATGACATTGATGCCAGTAACAGATGCCGCTGAATAGTTTGCGGCCTCAACAAAAATTGTCCCACGCTGGTCGTGGGGTTGATATCCTCCTTCCAACTCATCTGTGGCGTCGTTGGCGCGCACAAGCAGAAGAGAGGCCATCAATACCACGCCATTATAACATTGTTCGCTATATCTGACAATAGAGTCGGAGTCGGGGTGTACTCCTTTTTCATATAGCTATTCTTATCATACGTTGAGAAAGTGGAAAAGCGGAAAAAAGAGGAAGAAAAGCCAGGTCGTGGTACTATTGCACGCGTGACTCGCCTATGATATAATCGTTGGGCATGCGGGGTCTAGCTCCTGAAAAAGGCTTCTCTGCGCCTTTGATGGGTCTATAGATTGAAGGGTTTGTGCGAATAAACCGCTTCTACTGCCACTCTCCTGTTGTGCCTGTGCTTTTTACGCTCACACAATCATGGGTTGTGCATGAAATTTGAGAATGTTGCCCCGCGAAGATATCCAGAAAGTAAAGAAAGATGAAGCAGAAACTAAAAACACACAAGGCTATGGCCAAGCGGGTGAAAGTAACCGCTTCTGGCAAGTTTATGCGCCGTAAAGTGGCTATCAGCCACCTGCGCCGCCACAAATCGCCCGGGCTTGTTCGTTCGGCTGACAAAGACTTTCAACTGGCTACCAGCGATACGCGCCGGATGAAGCGTCTGCTCCCCTACGCTTTCTAGCATCATGATCAGGAGGATAGGTAAAGAACTATGCCCAGAGTAAAACGTGGCGTTACCGCTCATAAGAAGCATAAAAAAGTTTTACAGATGGCCGAGGGCCATCGTGCTACACGCCGGCGACTCTTTCGTCCCGCACACGAGTCAGTCATGCGCTCAATGGCGTACATGTATCGCGACCGGCGGACCCGCAAGCGGGATATGCGCGGCCTCTGGATTGCGCGCATTAACGCCGCTGCTCGCATGTATGGTGTGAGCTACAGCAAGCTCATGCATGCAATCCACGTTGCCAATATCGATGTTGATCGCAAGATCCTGGCTGAAATGGCTGTGCATGACGAAGCTGCCTTTGGCTCAATCGTCAAAACGGCTCTGGCTGCCATCGCTGAATAGGCTACTGTAGGGGCAGTGCCTCGCGCCTGCCCCCGTTCACCTATTGCATCGTTGGAGGGCAGGCGCGAGGCACTGCCCCTACGGGGTGTTCGTTAGCATTGATTTTAGCTGAGGGGAAAGACTGAAAATTTGTTATGACGCTTATCACCAGTCTATCGAATCCCCGCATCAGCAAAGTGCAGGCATTACAGACGACGCGAGGCCGTAAGAAGTACGGCCTTTTTTTGATGGAAGGCCCACATCTTCTTGAAGCCCTGCTGGATGCTGATGTGCTGCCGGAGGAAGTGTATTACCAGCCCGCATTGCTACAACATACCGCTAAAGGCAGCGCGTTGCTACAGCGTTTGCTGCATGTACCGGGATTGGTCTCCTCGCGGTTGATAGAGGTGAGCGAGCGGGTGATGGACGCGATCAGCGACGTGCAGGCGGCGCAAGGCGTGGTCAGCGTGCTGCCACAGAGAATTTTCGATCCGGCCACACTGATGACGCGCCGCCGTGATGCACCGCGTCCTGCGCTACTTGTTTTGGATGATCTGGCCGATCCTGGTAATCTCGGTACCATTTTACGCACAGCCCTGGCCGCTGATGTGCAGGCGGTATTGCTGACCGCGAATTGCGTTGATTATTATAGCCCTAAGGTTATACGTGCGGCGGCAGGCGCTCATATTGCTTTGCCCGTGGAAACGGATATGGCCTGGAGTGTAATCGCGGAGAGGATTACGTCCCATTGCGCGCAAACTCCCCGGGTGTTGTTAGCGGAAGCTGGAAGCCTGGAGCGGTATTATGAGCAGGATCTTACGCGTCCCTTTGCGCTCATTATCGGGAATGAGGCGCATGGTCCCTCTCAAGAGGCGCGGGCATTGACAACGCTGACCGTGAGCATACCATTGGCCAATGGGGTGGAGTCATTAAACGCGGCGATGGCCACCGGTATTATCCTTTATGAAGCGGTCCGGCAGGCCAATGCGCGTTAATTTATTTTAAATTGGTGAGAGCCAGGAGAAAAGATATTACCAGCGGGAATTTACTTCTGGGCGAATGTCCTGCTGTAACGCAATAGCATCGGTAGCGCCACAACTATCGCAGGCTTCTGGAGCAACGCCCGAATGTACCATACCACAGATTTCACATGTCCAGACAAGACGCCGTAAAGGAACATGGATTTCCAATGTCGTGAATACTTCTCTTATCGCGGTGTACATCTCTTTTGAAGCATCCCTGGTCATTATTCTCTGTGCGGTCATGTATAACCTCCGGTGATATATTTCCGAAGAAAAGCTCTTCAGAAGTTCCCATACCAACATTCTCACGGGCATAAGATAAGTCTAACAGGGAAAACAGATGGAAGTCTACGAAATTGGATAGGTCTTATGGATGCTATATATAACTAAAAGGTTATGGATTGACTGAAAAGATAAGAAATGGATAAAAAAGTGCTCCCTCTGACATATCCGTCAGGATATCAGAGGGAGGATTGCTTGCCGCTATGCGATATTATCGGCCTGCGCCATTATAATTGTCGTATTGTTCCTCGTAGCTGGGCCACTGACCGCTGCTATGCTGGTCTGAGGTGTGGGGCCAGCCCCAGTTATTGCCGGAGGTTTTCAACGACTGGCTATTCCTCACTGGCTGGCTGTTTGTATGCGGCGGCGGGTAAAAAGGGAAGGGATCTTCGGCGTACGGTGTATTATTGACGCCACTGATACCCGTGCGGGACATGGGAGGAGCTGGCGGTGCGGTGACGGTACGCAGAACGCCGCTCACAGTGAGGGGATTCTCAGGCTCTTCCTCCATTATGATGCTGGTGTTCAATTTCTGGCCGACGTAACCCTGATTTTCTCGCAGCTTGAATGCTTCGACCGAAGAGCGGAGCTGCTCAACCAGACGTGCCAGACGTTCCATGTTTTGCGAGGCATCGCGCGTGCTTAAACTACCCTGCTGGGTTGATTCAGAAATGGTATGCATAATTTGCACTACCGAGCTTGAAGACTGGAGCTGTTGGATGGCAACCTGGTTGATGTTTTCAATTTCGCGGGCCTGGTGCTCGACAGCAGCGAAGATTGATTCTAGCGCGACGCCAGCCTCTTGCGTCAACCGTGTTCCGCCAGCGGTCTCGCGCTCGGTATCCTGCATGGAAACGGCGACGGCCCCGATATCTTCACGGACGCTGCGCACAATGCGGGTGATGGTGCCCGCCTGATCTTTGGCGCGTTCCGCCAGGCGGCGGATGTCAGCAGCGACTGCGCCAAAGCCCTTGCCGTTTTCACCGGCCATAGCAGCCTGGATGGCGGCGTCGAGCGCAAGGCGGTTCGTCTGATGAGCGATGCTGGAGATAGCCTCGACAACATCGTTAATTTCACGCGAACGATCACCCAGCACCTGTACTTTGCTGGCTGTAGCCTGGACGTTCTCGTTGATGCGGCCCATGCCCTCAATTGCCTGCATGACTGATTCTCGCCCGACCTGGGCGTCCTGACGAGCCACACGCGCCACGTCGTAGAGAACCTGGGCGCGTTCAGCTACCTGGCGGCTGGATGTGGTCATTTGCTCTACTTCCACAACCGCCCCGGCAATCTGGTTGATCTGCTGGTCGCCCGTCTCCACCAGTTGGGTCATACGATCAAGGATGGCGGTGGTTGAATTGCCGACCTCGTGTGCCACCATTTTAACGCGCACAACCAGGCTACCCAGTTCTTCCACCATATAGTTAAAGGAGTCGGCCAGCACGCCCAGAGCATCGGCGGTTACTTCGGCCTGTACGCGTAGATCGCCTTCGCCAACGCCGCTGACTTCGCTGACCAGCTTCTCTACCTGCCCTTGCAGAGCATCGCGCTGTGATTGCGTTTCCTGGATGAGGCGTACGATGTTATCCAGCATATTATTCATGGAATTAGCCACAATATGGATTTCATCGCGGCCAGCAATGAACGCGCGCGCGTTTGTTTCTCCTTTTGCAATACGTTTCGTCAGCGTCGCCAGCTCGATTAAGGGGTGCGTGATAGTGCGCCGTATGACATAACCGATGATGCTGATGATGACGACAGTGCTCAGAAAGATGATAATGGCCGATGTAATCACCGGGTTCATCTGCGAGGGGCCAGCCTGCGCGACTCCGTTGCTCATGTCTTCGGCGATCTGCGCGATCTGCGCCCACTCGCTTTCGAGGGGAAGATATTTTTGCCTGGCCTGATCCAAAAGGGCATTAACCTGGGCTTTGGGAGCATTCACAGCAATACTCTGCAATACCCGATTTTGGGCATCTCTATAGTCGGGCCAGAGCTGATCCAGCACCATAGAGATAGACTGCTGCTGCTTGTTGGGCAAGAGCGTATCAGGATTATCGGTCAGCAGGATATTACGGATGTCCTGCATTTGTGGTGACGTTGCTACCTGGTAGCTCTGTTGATACAGGCGAGCCGTATCGTTGAATTGAGTAGCGTTGGTGCGAATATTCTTGATAATTCCCTGCGTTTGTCCCTGCAAAATGACGCTATTAGACACGTACTGATCTTGATAAGCGAGATTGAGGGCTGCACTCATATCCTGCAAATCCGCCTCGGCAGCCGTAGTAGCTTTGAGCGAGTTGATGCTCGTCTGTACGGCCTGACTGCGTTCGTTCTGTATATTACTGAAGATGAAGCTCTGCGCCAGGATAGCAAGACCTGGGATCAGTGCCGCGAGAAGAAACGCCCAGGCCAGGCGGCGTGAAATGGGGATATTTGAGATAAATCTAGACATATTGCCGGGTCCTCCTCAACGGCCTCAGGTTACTGTCACGGGATTGCCGTAATGTTGATGGATTGAAAGTCCACAATATGGGCAATCAAACACGAGTGTACTGCACTTTAGTAGAAAAGGGAATATCGCGCCTGATCAGTAACCCGATTTTCCTAGTGCGACATAGGGAGAACGTGCTATACTATGGGCCATAGAAAACTCGCAAAAGGAGCCTATATGGACGCTTTCTCTGTAGTTCAGTGGCCTTTTCAAAAGGTGCTTATTGCCAACCGGGGGGAGATCGCTCTCCGCGTCATTCGCGCCTGCCGGGAACTGGGATTGAAGAGCGTGGCGGTATATAGCGAAGCAGACCGCAGCGCGCTGCATGTACGCATGGCCGATGAGGCTTATTATATCGGTCCCGCTCAGGCGACCAAAAGCTATTTGCATATTCCAACATTGATTGATGTGGCAAAACGTTCGGGGGCGCAGGCAGTTCACCCGGGCTATGGCTTTCTGGCAGAGAATGCAGCCTTTGTTGAGGCATGTCAGGATGCTGGCCTGATCTTCGTTGGGCCACCGGTGGAAGCGCAGTTGGCGATGGGCGAGAAGACAGCCGCTCGCCGTACCGCCCAGGCCGCAGGAGTGCCAATTGTGCCTGGAGCAATGTCCGATGTTGAAGGCGATGAACTGGCTGTGGAGATTGCCGAACAACTGGGCTATCCCATTCTGTTAAAAGCCGCTGCCGGCGGCGGTGGGAAGGGCATTCGTTTTGTGCGCGAGCCGAAGGATCTCCTCTCATCCCTGCGCACGGCTCGCAGCGAGGCCAGGAGCGCGTTCGGCGATGGCCGCGTCTATCTGGAGAAAGCCATTGCGCCCGCGCGCCATATCGAGGTACAGTTTATTGCTGATACGCATGGGCATGTGGTACATCTGGGCGAGCGCGAGTGCAGCGTCCAGCGCCGCCATCAGAAGCTGGTCGAGGAATCGCCCTCCCCCATCGTGGATGCTGCATTGCGCGAACGTATGACTTCGGCTACCGTTAATCTGATCCGCACCATTCGTTATGTCAATGCCGGTACGGCTGAATTCCTGGTCGGGCCAGACCGCAATTTCTATTTCTTAGAGGTCAACGCGCGCATCCAGGTGGAGCATCCAGTGACCGAGTGGTGTACCGGGGTGGACCTGGTGCAGGAGCAGTTTCGCGTGGCCGCGGGCCTGCCTCTCTCCTTCACCCAGGAGCAGATCGAGCTGCGCGGCTCAGCGATGGAATGCCGTATCTCGGCGGAGGACCCCGAAAACCGCTTCCTTCCGGCCACCGGAGCAGTTCTGGCGGTGCAGGAGCCATCAGGGCCGGGGGTACGCGTCGATAGCAGCCTGTACCCTGGTTTGCAGGTGCCGCTCTTTTACGATCCTCTGCTGTCGAAGCTGATCGTCTGGGGCAAGGATCGAGCGCAGGCAATTGCGCGCATGCGCCGCGCCCTCGCCGAATACCATGTTGTTGGCGTACGCACAACCCTGCCCTTTGCCCGCTGGCTGATGGAGCATCCCCGCTTCATCGCTGGTGATATGTCTACCGACTTTATTGCCGAAGAATGGGATACGCGTAAACAACGTCTGGCAACGGAGGAAGCCCAGATCAGTACGACGGAAGGTGAAATTTCTGCTGCCCAGGTCGCCGCTATCATCGGAAGCTTGCTTATGCAGGAGCAGGCAGAGGAGGAGAAACTGCGCAGGCAGCCGGTTACGGGCGGAAGCAATGGCGAAGAGACCAGTCGCTGGCGGCTGGCCGCTCGTCGAGAGGTTTTGAGGCAGGGATAAGTTATTGCCTTTCATCGCATGAATATGCCAGCCTTTCGTGCGAAGGGCTGGCATATCTATGTCTATTGATGTATTTTGGCAAAGACGCTGCTAACATCGGGGAGTAGCCCGAAGTTATTGACATCCATAGGCCAGTAGACCAGATCGGCTTTCCCAATGATATTCTGGCGCGGGACGAAGCCCCACTGCCTGGAATCCGAGCTATTGCCCCGATTGTCTCCCATCACAAAGTACTGATCTATGCCGACATGCCATGTTTGAGAAGATGGATAAGGGGTAAAAGGATCATTCTTGTTAATATATGGTTCTTGTAGAGTTACGCCATTGATCATCACAGTTTTATTGATAATGGTAATGGTGTCGCCAGGAATGGCGATAACGCGCTTGATAAAATCCTCCTGGGGGGCCACCGGGTAGTGGAAGACAATCACATCTCCCCGTTCAGGTGGGTGCAGGAGATACGTCACTTTATCAACGATAATATATTCATAATTGTGCAATGTTGGCTCCATGCTCTGGCCTTCAATATGAAAGTTTTGTAACCCGAGCCGGATAGCGAGGATCATCAGAAGGATCAGGGTGATCGTCTCGAATAACTGGCGTACCCAGAGATAGGGCCGTGTAGAACGTTTTTCCTGGTTCAAAGCTGGCTCCTTTGCTGCTATCCTGCGCAAGCCACTTGTTCTTACCTCCACAAGATAGCAGCTCATCCTCCTACTTTTCCTCAACAGGAGGAGGCAGTGTGAATGCTACGGGGTCCTTGCCATGCCGCTCTGCCGCTGCTGCTTTAAGGCGCTCAACCGCTTCATACGGGACGTAGCGTCCCCCAAGTGGCGTGGGATGGATGCCTGGACCGTGGAAATCGGTTCCTCCTGTTGGGATGAGATGGTATTCATCGGCAAGCTGATGTAGCGCCGCTTCTTGCTCTGGCGTGTAGGGGCCGTAATAGGTTTCCAGCCCGACCAGCCCGGCGGCGCGTAAACCTGGCAGCCAGGCGCGCAACTGGGCAAGGCCCGGCAGTTCGATTGGATGGGCCATGACGGGCAGGCCATTTGCGCTGGCAATCAGGCGCACAGCGTCTTCTGGCGTGAGCTTGTAACGTGGTACATAGGCGGGCTGCCCTGTTCCGATGTATTTATCAAAAGCTTCCCCGATAGTCTGGACGTAGCCTGCTTCCTGTAACGCTTTGGCGACATGGGGCCGACCTACGGCGCCCTGAGCGATATCGCGGACGCGCTCCCATGCGATATGCACGCCCTGCTCGTTTAGTAGCTCAACCATGCGCTGGCCGCGCCGTTCGCGAGCATCTCGTAGCACCTGTAAGATCTGCTGAAATGCCGTCCGCTGATATTCGGGGTAGTAGCCAAGAACATGTACTTCCCCACCATGAACGTCGGTGTTGATCTCGATACCCGGGATAAAGTCAATGTCCAGCTCGCGCGCTGTCTTTGCCGCCGCCTCCAGCCCTCCGGTTGTATCGTGGTCGGTCAGAGCCAGCACGCGCAGCCCTACCTTTTTGGCCTGATGCAGCAACTCGGTTGGAGAATAGACGCCATCCGAGGCCGTGGAGTGGGTGTGAAGATCGATGTACCTTGATAACTTCCGCGTTTCAACGCCGCTCTCACGGCTAGCTTCGCTCAGGAACGCGGAATCGAAGTAGTTACTCATATGTTATATAATCTTTCGCGTGAAATTTCAGGAACGATTACGATCAAAGGATTCTCCATTACCAGCATACACATACTGGCGTACAGGCGAGGATCTATGATCGTAATCGTTCTTAGAAAGTTCACAAAACTTATGCGCTGCTTCTACCTATTATCTCGCATAATCGACCGAGCGAGTTTCACGTACAACGCAGACTTTGATCTGTCCCGGGTAATCCAGGCTTTCCTCGATCTTGTGAGCGATTTCGCTGGCAAGGCGACTGGCGGCGAATTCATCGATCTCTTCCGGCTTGACAATGATGCGCACTTCGCGGCCTGCCTGGATCGCAAACGATTTCTCCACGCCGGTAAAAGAATTGGCGATATATTCGAGCGCCTCCAACCGTTTGATGTAGAGGTCTATTGTCTCCCGCCTGGCTCCCGGGCGAGCGGCTGAGATGGCATCGGCGGCCTGGACGATTGCGGCCTCTAACGTCTGGGGCTCAGTCTCGGTGGCGTGATGCGCCACCATCGCGTGAATGATTTTTGGTGACTTACCAAAACGCCGCGCGACTTCCCCGCCAACGATGGCGTGAGGTCCTTCGACCTCCTGATCGATAGCTTTGCCCATATCATGGAGCAGCGCGGCAGTCTTACATACATTGACATCGGCGCCTAGCTCATGGGCGATAGTGGCTGCCAGGATAGAAACTTCAACCGAGTGGGCCAGCACATTTTGTCCGTAACTGGTGCGGAAGTGGAGCCGACCAAGAATTTTGAGTAGTTCCGGCTGCAAGCCGTGAACACTGGCTTCCAGGGCAGCATTCTCGCCCGCCTCGCGAATAATGGCGTCCACTTCCTGCCGCGCTTTGGCGACGACGTCTTCAATGCGAGCGGGATGGATGCGCCCATCGAGGATCAGCCGGGTTAAGGCGATACGCGCTACTTCACGTCGTACGGGATCGAAGCCGGAAAGAATGACGGCTTCCGGCGTGTCATCGATGATGAGATCGACGCCCGTTGCAGCTTCCAACGCGCGGATATTGCGACCTTCACGCCCAATGATGCGCCCTTTCATCTCATCGTTTGGCAGTGGCACTACAGAAACAACCGACTCGGCCACCTGGTCGGAGGCGCAACGTTGGATGGCCAGGGTAATGATCTCACGCGCCCGCGTCTCCGCTTCTTCGCGCGCGCTCTCTTCAATCATACGTACGCGTTGAGCAGCTTCTGCCCGTACCTGCGATTCAATACGTGTGAGGAGCAAGTCTTTGGCCTGCTCCTCCGTCATCTGGGCAATCCGCTCAAGCTCTTTGAACTGCTGGCGCTTGAGATCCTCCAGTTCTTCGCGCGTTTGCTCGATGCTACGTTCTCTGGTGGCCAACTTACGTTCGCGCTGTTCTTGCGCTTCAAGCTTGCGTTCAAGCGTCTCTTCCTTGCTCTGCAAGCGGCGTTCCTGACGCTGTAATTCAGCACGGCGCTCGGCGTTCTCGCGTTCTATCGTAGTGCGAAAGCGCGCGTTTTCATCCCGTGCCTCCTTTAAAGCTTCGTGTTGTTGATTCTGGATTTCCAGTAGCCGCCGCTCGCTGGCCTCTTTTTCAGCACGCAAGCTTTCTTCGAACTTTTCTTTATTGCGCGTCAGTCCAAAGTTATATCCAAAGTAAACTGCGGATAGAGCTCCTATCAGTAGTGCTACAATAATGAGGACTACTTCGCCGATTGTATTTGACACGTCGGCCTACCTCCAATAGTAAAACGAACAGGCCCATAAAGGCTCGATGATATCAATAGGTACTCTATGGGTTTGTGATCGGTGGGTAATACGTAAAGGCATATTATGCGCCAAGCATACTATATAAAAGTGTGAACAATACGTCAAGCACGAAAAATGGGGGGTGGCCTCATGCTTGGTTAAAGTGTAGCATACAATAAATAGGAAGGATATGGCAAGTTATCTTCTTCTGTGCAAATGTTGCTAAGACCTGGATCGCAGTAACGCCACCGCCAACGCCGTTGGGGCTAAACCAGCCAGCGTCCGGTCATGAATATCAGGGTTAGAAATGCAAGCAGCGGCAAGGCAAGGAACAGGTAAGTAAAGTGGAACCGGGGACGCTGGCCCAGACGTGCCAGGATGATAAAACCTATGAAGATCTCAAGGACGAATCGCTGCGTGGATGGGATTGGATCGTAGAGCAGTCCTCCCGGGACAGGTATACCAGGGAAGGTTACGGCAAAAATGAGAGCCAGCACGCCAAACAGAGCGAAGGTCCACTGGTGACGCTCCAGACGTACCGGGCCGAAGAAGCACAATACCATGAGTACCAGGAAAAGCCCTAATGCGCTCAGGTCGATCATGATGTGGGCCGCGGTGAACGAGAAGATTGAATGCTGAAGCAGGAATTTGAGGGCACGTAAAGGTGCGACCCAGGGGAAATTGAGCCCCGTGCGCCACTGCGCCTGCGCGTGTGAGAACGCCAGAGGATCACCCATGATGATTTTCAGCCCATATGCATAGATGCCGAGCGCAAGCGGTATCAGCACTACCGCAGCAAAACTGGCTCCTAAACGCAGCAGCGGCTGTACCTGTTTTTCGCTCCACTGCTGCCGCAGTTCGGGGAGCTTCTGGCGCAGAAACTCGCAGACGAAGATGACTGCCAGCAAGAGGCCAATCGAGCGCGTCAAAGTTGCCTGCGCGCCAAAAATTCCTGCCAGCCACCATTGGCCGCGCCGCAGCGTATAAAAGGTGAGCAGCATGAAGAAGAGAAACAGCGATTCATTGTAAGCGGCGAAAAAGAAAAGCGCAGTCGGAAAGATCGAGAGGTAGAAAACGGTTCTTCTGGCGGTATCGCGGTCAAATTCGGTTTCGGTAAGGCGATACAGCACGATCAGCGTGCCAAAAAAAGCGACATTGGAGATAACCATCCCTGTAAGAAGCACATCACGGAAAATTGCGGTAAAAGCATGTTCCAGCGCCGGATAAAGCGGGAAAAAGGCGGCATAGTCCGGTGAGATATATCCCTTTGTGGCGATGGTGATGAAGCGTATGGCATCCCAGTGGTACCAGGTATAAAGCACGTCGCGAAATCCCAGCACGGTCTGCGAATAATTGGGCACGAAAAAGAGAATGCCTCCGAAATATGTCAACAGAATAAAGATCAGACGCGTGATAAGGAATGTTGGTAGCACGGCCAGCGTAGCTTTCCACCACGGCTGTGCGGCGGCGCGCCACACTTGTAATGTACTCTCTGTAGTTTCTGGCTGAGATGTCGTATTCGCTGTTTCCTCGGCTGCGGTGGTTGGATTTTCTATCCGGGTCGGCTCATCTGTTTGCATAAAAGAGATACTCCAGGAACTATGATGATGCTATTGATATACACGTTATAACGTATCAAGATTATCAATAAGTTACCTGATACGTGTGATTTTCAAGCAAGGATGTGTTTTATCAGGGTTACTCTACTAATGTTAGTATCGTCTGAGGCGATTATAACGGAGATTGATAAAATTGTCATCTTTTGAGGAGAAAGAGCATGAGTCAGCAAAATGAAACATTACCCATACGTCCCACCCATGTTGTGACTTGCATTCTACGGCGCGACGATAAGAGGTCGCCGCTCATTTTGATTGCGCGCCGCAGCCAGCGTGTTGGCAGCTACCATCACCGCTGGGCTGGGATCAGCGGCTTTGTTGAGCCTGGAGTGACGCCCGAAGAGCAGGCGTTCACCGAGATTCGCGAAGAGACCGGATTGCAGCGCAACCAGGTACACTTGCTCAGACACGGCGCGGTCGTAGAACATATCGATGCGGACCTCGGGCGACATTTCTACATCCACCCCTTCTTATTTGAGGTGCTCCAGCCTGATGCTGTCCAGCCTGACTGGGAGGCGAGCGAAATGCGCTGGATCGAGCCGCTGGGGCTGCGTGACTACGAAACAGTGCCAAAGCTTCAGGAGGTGTACGATTCCGCGATCAACGGCGAGCTGCTTCCTTGATTGCGCGCTTCAGGTAGCCAGGTCGTGATTAATCCCCAGGCTCCGGTTCCGACAGTGCCACCTGGATCAGCGTCGAGGGGAACTTCTGCTGCACGAAGTAGCCGCGCCCGGGCGGCAGCACGCCTGCTGCTTGCCCGTAGAGAATCTTGCCCTCCTGCGGATCGCCGCTCAGGATGATGGCCGAGGTGCCCATTTCGCGCAGACGCTGGAAAATGGGTTCAAAGGAGGCTCGCCCAACTCCCCCAACGCGACGCGTTAGCACCAGGTGAAAACCGATGTCACGGCCCGCCAGCAAGTACTCTCCGAGCGGATTTAAAGGGCTTGAACTGGAGGTGACGAGCGATTCATAGTCATCGACGAACAGGAAGTAGTGGCGTCCGCTCCAACGCTGGGGGCTACGCAATTTGCCCAATGGCACGTCAGCATTGGCCTGCACGCGTTTCTCCATGTCGGCTTTGAAGTTTCCAACGCAGGCGGCCAGCGTCGGCGTGTTATAGGCGTACGTCAGCAGGTGCTTGCTCTCGGTGAAGTCGAGCAACATTTTGCGAAAATCGATAATGGCGAACGAGGCTTCTTGCGGGTCGTAACGCTGCTCTATGCCGCGCATCCAGGTGCGCAGCAGCGTGGTTTTGCCCGCTTCCATATCGCCCAGCACGATAAAATGCGGCCCGCCGCCAATCAGGTCGATGTGCAAAGGATCAAGCCGGAACTCCTCCAGCCCAACAGGAACGCCCGGCGGTTGATTTTTCGCGGGCGCGGGCAGGTCTTCCCAGCGTACCAGAGCGGGCAGCATACGAATGGGCGGCGCCGGATTTCCTTTCCAGGAGAGACGGATCTGGCGCACTAACGCTTCCAATGCCTCCTGAACGGAAAGATTGTGCTGCTCAGAGCTATCGATGATAGGCAGAGCGGTCTGGAACTGGAGCTTGTTTTTGTTGATGCCGCGTCCAGGGACGCCCACCGGGATGGTTGAGGCCACCGCTTTGCCAAATTCCGAATCGAGCGGATCGTTGAGGCGCAATTCCAGGCGCGTGCCGATATTATCACGCAATTTTGTGCGGATCTCCGCCCAGCGGTTGGTGGCGACGATCAGATGTACTCCGTAGGTCAGCCCGCCAGCGACAATCTCGGTAATCTCTGGCTCAAGCAGATCGAACTCCTGGAAAAACTGGGCAAAATTGTCAATGATCAGAAAAACATCCCCAAAGGGAACGTCTGCCAGTTCGCCCGCGCGGCGGCGCGCCCGGAATGTGGTCATGCTATCAATACCGTGGTTGCGGAAAAGAAACTCCCGCTCTTCAATAACCTTACGCATCTGTCGCACGACCCGGCGCACTTTATCGCGCTCGGACTTGCCACAAACAGCGCCAACATGCTGCGCGTCTTCAAACACGCGCAGCAGTCCGCCGCCCAGATCAATGCAGTAGAGTTGCACTTCTTGCGGGGAATGGGTGAGCAAAAATGAGGTCACTAACGTGCGCAGGAATGTGCTCTTCCCAGATTGCGGAGCGCCTACCAGCGCAAGGTGTCCACCCGTACCGGAAAAATCAAGCTCCATCGACGCCTGCGCCTGCTGCAACGGGATATCCAGCAGACCGGCTGGAACGCGTAGCTCGTTGCCGGGCGCCTGGTTGCGCCAGAATTTGTCACTCCAGGCGTGCAAATCATTGAGATGCAAAACCGAGCCGAGTTTCAGGGCCGCGGGCAGAGGTGGCAGCCATACCTGGTGAGTTGGGGCGTAGCGAGCCGCCTGCGTCTGAGCGACGAGCGATGAGATAATCACATCCATATCTGTCGGCTGCTCGTTGCTGCTCTTCGGCGACACCACGATAGTAGGGGCATCGAAGATGTTGGTGTCCAGCTCGATCAATCGACCGGTCGCCGTGTACTCGCGCATAAGGGGAGCCATATCGGCGTAGTCCGCCGACGAAGAGATGTAGGGGCTGGTAATCAAAGCCGTTTTAAACATCTCGTAGATGCTAGTATCGACTTTGAAGTAGCCAACGCCGGGGAACGAGGGCAGGTAAAAGGCATCGGGCGTATCCAGCATCGTCGAGCTTTCAGCCGCGCTAAAGGTGCGCAGGCAGATACGGTAGCGCAAGTGGCCCGCCAATCCTTTCAGCCTGCCTTCTTCCAGGCGTTGAGTCGCAAAGAGCAAATGCATGCCGATGCTTCTACCTATGCGCCCGATCCCGATGAAGAGATCGAGGAATTCGGGGCGGCTTGCGAGCAGTTCGGCAAACTCGTCAACGATAATCAGCAGATAAGGTAACGGCTCCATCCCTGGCGTGAGCTGGTATTTCGCTTGATACTGCCTGATATTATCCAGATTCCCGCCTTCGCGCAGCATGCGTTGCCGTCTTTCCTGCTCACCGCTCAAAGCCGCGTAAAAGCGGTCAACCAGGGAGAGGTCGTCGGAAAGGTTGGTAATCATGCCTGCGACATGAGGGAGTGCGGCCAGGTCGGCAAAGGACGCGCCACCTTTAAAATCGACCAGCACAAAGTTAAGCAGTTCGGGTGAGTGCGTGATTGCCAGGCTGGTTACTATTGTACGCAGTAATTCGCTTTTGCCCGAACCCGTCGCGCCCACAACCAGCCCATGCGGCCCCATGCCACCGTGAGCGGCCTCCTTTAAATCGATCATCAATGGTTCGCCATTGGCGTTAATGCCGATGGGAACGTGCAGGATATTGGGGAGAGCGCGAGCTTGCCAGGTCGCGCGAATAGAGACCTGATCAGCAAAATGAACATCCAGCAGGTCGAGCAGGCGAATATCCTGAGAGAGGTCGCTCTGTGCGCCCTTCTCATTGAGCTTTAGAGGTGACATGGTGCGGGCAGTCTTTTCGCAGGCGGCAATATCGGCAGAATCGATCTGTACATCCTGCACCCGACGCCCGCCCGGGATCGTCTCCTCAATCGTGAAGCTGCCCGACGCTGCAATCTCTATGCGGGCTTGCAGGATAGATGGCTCCTGGAGGCGCTGGTTGATCAGACAGATGACGGAGACGCCGGGCGAAGAGGCACGGAGCAACTCTTCAATAATAGGAATTTGAGCGACGGGGCTTTGGGGTGTGAAGCCATCGATAATCACAATAAAATGGGGACGGGTCATCTCGATAGCTCTATTATCGTGCCAATCATTTCCCAATTTGCGGCGTCGTTCCAGCTCGGGCAACACCTGGCTTTCAAGCATCAGCCGGAAATCCTCCACGCTATTAGCCAGCATATTGAGTATTTCGGGTGCATCCAACTTTTCTTTTTTGATCCGGCGCAATCGCCTGGTATGTGGCAGCCATTTAAGCCATGACCATTCAGCCGTAGCCTCGATAGGAAAGTAGCTCAAAATGCGCACATCTTCGGGGGCATGGTGAACCACGGTATGGCAGAGGATGGAGCGCAGCAAGATACGTGTCTGGACAGACCTGCCACAGATGGAGAGCGCGCCAAACGAGCGCAAAGATATAACCACTGGCATCATGCTCACCTGGGCATACGTCGCCTCAAGGCTACGGGCTTCGTTCAAGACATCGGCATTATAGTCAACATAGATATTAGAGCCGAGGTCCAGGCGAAGTGGACAGCAGAGCGGCACAGTGCCGGTCCCGGCGCGCACTGTTAAAAAGTCGTTATCGTTCAAGCGACGTTCCCAGAGATACTCTTGCAAGCGCACGCGCATCTGTAATTGTTCGAGCGGAGGATGGAGCCGTTCAGCCGTGGCGCGCTGTTGTTGTACCGTCATCTCCAGCATCTTCTTGCGATCATCCAGGTAGGCCCGATACTTATTATGTTGTACCTTGAGCATTTTCTTTGCGCTGCGCGATTGTATCACCCGCGTGAGCACACCTACGAGGACCGAAGTCACCACTATGCTGCCGATGGCGATCAGCGTAATGGGATTGTGTAGCGCGGAGGGTTCAGCAATAAAAAACAGCACTGACCCCAGGCTACTAATCGCGGGAAGCAGATACTGAAGCCACGCGCCCGATTGCTGTTGAAGCTGCAGCGGGGGAGGGCCAGCAATAACGACCTCCTCCTGGGGCAAAGGATCGGGATAGCTGCGCGCCGGTCTGTGAAACATGCCGTTTATCATCGCAATATCTTTCGTCTGGAGGGAGAGCTATCTTACCAATATGCAGTTGCTTATATATTCAAGCTTTTATACGCCACTTACTATATTATTCCGCTATCTCATCATCAGAAGCATAGCAGTTCAGATATTTCCCTGTCAAGCCTCGTTCAATAGTATCAGCTAACAGAACCGAGCCTGTTAAAGAGACGCAGTTGTATGGAAAAAGGCTTGACTGTGATGCCAGTTTAAGAGTATAATTTGCATCGTCAGATGGGTTATCAAGCAAGGTCAGCGGGATAACCATCAAGCCGGTGTAGCTCAGGGGTAGAGCAGTTGTTTTGTAAACAACTGGCCGGGGGTTCGAATCCCTTCACCGGCTCCCTACGCTCGAACAAATTGTACACTAAAAATCTCCCGTGCAGCCTGTAGAGCCGTACGAGAGATTTTTCTATCTAGGGCTTTACCCCCTAGTGCAACATCTAGTGCAACAACCAGCACAAAAGCCTATATTCGTGCCAGCACTCCGCCGCCTTCATCGTCATCCCCTTCCCCTTCATTCTGCTCAGCAAACGCTTGATGAAGCTGGTCCATTGCATCCTGATGCATAATTGGCAAGACATGAGAATAGATGTCCATTGTAATACTAATCTGGCTATGCCCCAAAATCTCCTGCACCACCTTTGGATGAACACCCCGCATCAACAGTAATGAAGCAACGCTATGGCGCAGATCATGAAAACGAATAGCAGGAACGCCAGCTTTTCCCACCAACGCTATAAACTGTTTACGAAGCGTATTAGGATGAATACCACGTCCCAGAGGAGTGCAGAATACATAATCACGACCTTCCCAGGAGTCCCCCGCCTCTTTTTGCCATTCGTCCTGAAGCTGCTTATGCTTCCGCAAGGCATCCAACGCAAAACCAGCCAGGACGATACTCCGCCGACTTTGCCGCGTTTTCGGCTCCGACTCCACCAGAGAACCAGCCCCTTCACCCATGACAGTAGGCACACGGCTAAGAGTACGCCGAACATGCAAAACACCACCATTAAAATCAATGTCTTTGCCATTTAAGCCCCAATAACTCCCCTCGACGCATGCCCGTAGCCAAAGCCAGCACAAAAAGAGCCTCATTCGGATGCCCTTTTGCAGCATCGAGAAGCTTCCTCGCCTGCTCAGGTGTGAGCACCTGCAACTCTTTATGCTGCTTACGAGGAAGCGAAACCTTATCACAAACGTTGTACCCTATCAGCCCCTCTTTCACCGCATCACTCAACGCTTTATGCAGAACAATAAGAATAGTGCTAACTGTAGTAGACGAAAGACCCTCTTTCAGCTTTTTAGATTTAAGGGCCTTGAGATGCTCAGGAGTCAGGCCTTGCAGCTTCACACGACCAATAGCGGGAGTAATATGCAGACGCACACACTCCTCATACCGCTCATACGTCCGGGAACGAACAACACCCTTCACACCATGCTCAAGCCACGAAGCCAGGTACTCCGCTACCGTCTGCTGAGGAGCGAACACCAACATACCACGCTTTTTCTCCCCACGCGCAGCCTCCAACTTTTCCAGTACTTTCTGCTTCGACTTCGCATAAAAGTATTTACGCTTGCCATCCTCCCCGACAATATACGCCCCCCACAGATCATCCCGCTTACGAAACACACACCCTTCACCGTCTTCACGCTTCTTACGTTTACTCATAGGCGTACCTCCTCCCCTATGCCTGGAACACACAACCTACTGATATTGCTCAACCCATTGTTGTAAATCGCTATACGAGACCCGTACCGCACGTCCAAACCGCTTGACAGGAAGCTGCTTCTTCTGAATAAGTTCATAGCCCAGCCCTAAACATTCCATCACCTGAGGAATAGTCAGCAACAAGGGCTTTACCACTGCTTTTTCAGATTGCTTTGAACGTACACCCGCAATTGCTACCATAGGACACCTCCTATCCTCTAATGGCTAGCCATACCGATCAAATCTGCTCAATCCCCCCTTTCTTCTCACTGCAAAACGCTGTCAAACATCCGGCTATACTTTCACCAACACCAACGCGATATCATCAACCGTACACAGAGGAAGCGTATAACAGCCATACTCATCGAAATCATAGGACACATACACCTCACCAAGCCCATTAATAAACGATACGACGCCCTTTTGCATACCAGCCCCATCACCGAGATCAAACTGAACCCATTTTCCTTCCCACTCACGACGAGCCTGGATAATCGCGGCCTGTTGTTGTCCTCTTGTCATCCCCATACACCACCTCCTATGCTATCGCGTCCTGCTCCCCACTGGCCCCAAATTGTACCCGCTTGCGCTGGACTTCCTGAGCAAAATCACGGTCAATCCGCTCTAAGTACGCAGGCCCCGCTTGTGCTATCCAGTGCAGCACTAACGAGAGGTCCGTCATTTCCGTCGCGTACTCTTCGCCCAGGTAGGCCGCCAGAGACGAGGCATAGCCCACAATCGCCTCTAACATGCGGTCTACATTGTGGTCTCTATGCCGCTTGCGTACCACTCTGCCAAACTGCTCAGGACGCTCATGAGACGATGAGAATGCCCCTTGTACCACTCTCCAAACGGGATGTGTCGGCCACCGCGTCCGCCTTCTATCATTCCCAGGAACCACGTAGCGCATCCACCCAGGTAAACCACCATCCTCCACACTCCCCACACCATAGGCCCACAGAAGCGGCAGCCGATCAAGCAGCACATACACATCCTCTATGCCATGAAACACCTCTTGCCCATCCACCTCTTGACACAATTCATGCAGAGCTTCACGCTTGTACTTGAGTTCCACCCGCCACACACGCCCATCAGCTTCTGACCAGCTGTTCGCCCGCCATAAATCCTCAAACCACTCTTTTCCCGACTTTTTTAGCTCACGCGTTTTATCATAGATGGTCAGGGATAAGGCACCCCCACGCGAGAAATCTAACCCCGTTTCTTGCAGCCCATAGGAATAGTCTGTTGCATCCGTGTTATGGCCCCAATCTGGCTCAACGTGACTGCGACGCTTGAACGAGCGAGACACAAAATCGCGCTTTTTATCCAGGCGTTCTATTCCTTGCCAGCCCGCAATATCCACACATAAATCCACTGCGAGGCTTGCAAGTACATTTCATCCTGAAAGAAGGCATCCACAAATTCCTGCACCAAGATCACCGCATGCAGCACCCTCTGAGACGACCAGAGGAAATCACTATTAAAGCGTACCGCTCCTATCCCATTCCATGACCCCGACGAGACATAGAGTGTAATATCCCGTGATTTGAGCATCCAGGGAAATTGCCCATGTAACGCCCCGTTGGGTTGCATCAACAATGTCAAGCCGTTAAACGTGTAAGAGGTCGGAACCGCTTCCCCTACTGCTTGCGCTGCTCGTTTCCACTCCTCTAATTGCACCCGCAGCGTGTTATCAAGTTCTCGCTTGACCTTATTGCCTGTATGGTCGGTATGATACGCATTGACTACCAGCGTATCTAAGCCATGATTGACTGCTTTTTCTTGTCCCATAGACACCTCACTTCCTTCCTATCCACCATCCATCCATTCCCCATATGACCGCCGACGCTCTTTTCCCTTTGGACTTTTATAGGCGCGATATACTTGTCCCGCGCCCTGGGCGGCTGCTACGTCGTCCGCCCGACAGGGTGGAACCGCAGGCCCCACCGAGTCGGACGGCGCGTACAGCCGCAACCCCCACAACCTTGCACCACCCACCCCCTCCCAATCAAGGAACCGCTTCGCGGAGCTTGGAAGCTGACGCCGCTCGACGGGAACACTCCGGCGGGCTGGGAGGCGATGCCGCCCTTGACGCTGGCGGGGAAAGCACTGCGTGCCGAAAGCGATCTGGTACTGCATCGTCCACCACCCCACCAGATCGCTTTCGCACTCCGAGCGTACCCGCTGTGTCAAGGGTCGGGCTTGGCGGCATCGCTTGCTCTCCCAGCCCTTCGGGAGCCAACATCCTGCACAACGATAGTGCCTCCGGCGGGCCTCTGCTCTCAAGGAGGCTCGTCGCCTTCGGCTCCACCCACCGTCCCCAGCCGTAGCACCCGACCAGTACCACAGCTAGGGACGGTGAACTAGCCCCTATCAACGGGGGAACGAAACGACTCCGTAGACAACCAGACTCAACGCAATAAGAGCAAGACCACACAAAAGCCCCCGCTCAACGATAATGAACTTCCCTGACATGTTCCGCAAAAGAAACATCGCAGCAAGCATACATACAAGCAAGAGCGAGCCACACAATCCCAACTATCGATGCAATCACAGGCACACCTCCTGTTCTCCTAATGACTTGCTAGTGTAATACAAAAACAAAGTAGCTTATTCAAACCGCCTCAAAGTAACAAAAAACCTCTTGAGAAGCGAGTTTAGCAAGCTAGAAAACTTCTTTTATTTTGCTCCCGATACGCTAAATAGCTGGCCATTATACAGATCGTTCTTTTTTCTTATCGTAAACACAACCTATACCAGTAACAGCATCCAGACACAATCTGGCGCTATGCTCGTGATAAAGAAATCTGCATTCATGGAGCATGATAAAGTAAACAGGTTATTGCTCAACTTTTGTTAATTAACCAATTGCTCATGCACTGAAAACAGACAGGAACAAGTAATTATTTTCAAAGCTTATAATAGTAGAAAAAGCAGTATCACAAACAATCGGCTGTATTTACTTAACCGACCAGGGAAAACTACGTTTTTCGGTTTTTATTACTGATTTATTCATACGTCTTATATTAAGAGGTAATAAAGCGGGTAGAGAGGCCAACAATCTATGGAAGACAAAAACACAGTTATTCAAAACGTTAAGCTCAGCCGCAAAAACCTAGTAGAGTTAGTTATTATTGCGATTTTGTTGTCTCTTGGAGTCAATCTTATTGCCGATCAACTATTAAACTGGTTGGACAAAAAATCTCTAGTAATTTTATTAGCTGGAATATCTCTTTGTCTTGTGTCTATAGCATACTCACTGCTCAGCTTATTTAGCACACGCACAAAAAGTCATACATATGAAGCCTTTATTATCCAAGAGTCAGGGGTAAACAATATCGCCTACGTACCAGGATACGATTTTTCAGAGGAAATTCATAGGTATATACAAGGAGGCTTCACAGAAAATCCTGCACTGTTAACGCTCTGGAAAAAGCACCATAAAGACGCTCAACAGTTAATTACAGAAGCGGTTGAATATTATTTACTAGAAAAGCTTTCGATACATCTAGATGACTATTTTCATAACCAACCATTTAAAAAGACGAATTTGGCTGAATATAGTCGTCAAGACATTCCTTCAGTTTTACTGAGCAATAAATTCCTCGAATTATTTTCAAGACCTATGTCTGAAAGGTCCGCATTTGCAGGTTTTGAAGATGATACAAACGACAGGGAAGTAGTATATGCTTATAGCAATGGGGCAATTTACAAAAAATTCGGTTTAACTCTACCCAAAGGCAGCAAAGTAACAAGACCCGAAAAAAATAAGCTTGAAATCGAAACAAAAAAGCTAAAAATACTCCTAGCTATCCGTTACGACGGCTACGCGACAGTTCTACCAGAAAAATTTGAAGAATATTACTTAAATCTCAAACTACAAGAAACACCTACATCTAAAGGTATATTACTAAGCTATGGACTTGATGAAATCTACATAGATATAAAAATCACAATAAAGCTTGGCGCTATACTATCATCCAATGGATGGGAATATTATAAATGGGTTGACTCTTTTTTGAATAAGATTGAAAACGCGGTTTCCAGAGAAGCCTTCTTCCACCGTATTAATTGGGACAGCAACTTAGCATTGTTGAGGTGCTTATCGAATACATCAAAAACAACAAAAGCCACAAGACCTAAAACAATCAGATCTCAACAGATTCCATCAGAAAATAATAATAGCAAAAACGAAGATGATAATGCCAGAACAAATCCTACAGGTTAAGCCATGAATATATTATTGTTGCAGACCCTTTAAATTTGGGGGCATCTCTCAATGTAACCGACAAGCACCGACATCAAATCAAAAGTAGTTGGCTCCGACTCAAAAAACACACGGAGGAGCTTGGTCATAGCACCCAACATACTTACTATGACCAAGCTTCTCAAGGCCCTTTAAGCTAGCAACAAAGAGACCGAACCCCTAGCGCACTGCTTTACAATTCTACCGCCTAGCTAAAAAGCCACTTTCCGAATATTAATGAAGTATCAAAAGGTTTTTATTGACAAAAGATACATCATAGACTAAAATGACCCCAACTTTAGTGGATTGAGGATAAGGGTAAGATCGCATATATGGAACAAAACCAAGTATCTTTTGACGAACAGATGCATGCAAGTGCTGTATACTTCCTAATAAGCGAAAAAGAGAATGAAACAGCACTTACACTACTCTCTTGCACAGCAGAACTCGCATTTCAGAACCAAAATTGGGAGGGTACCGCTTATAGCCTTTACCTCAGAGGCCCTAGATATATTTATCAAATCATTAAGGACAAAGACCACCAAATAACAAAACAAATTATAAACGCCTTCAATGCTGTGCTACCCGCCAAAGATTATGTGAACGAAATTATTCCTTTAGCAAATCTTGTCGATGTCGAGCCTAATTGGAAGGAACAAATGCTTGAGATTGTCCAGGGAAAAGAGGCACATAATCAGGGCATAGAGATTAAGAATAGAGCGACCATAATATGGAGAAACTTACGGTTTCGCTCAGAGACCGAGAAAAGAATTGCCGAAGCCCTAGAAAGGGCAAAGGTCATGTTTCTACCGAATTGTTTAGCACGACTCAATATAGAGGATGGGAGAGGAACCAAGGAGGCTGACTTCATAATTTGTGATAATGGTAAGTGGGGTATTCTTGAAGTAGATGGCGAACCTTTTCATCCTCCTTCACGTACTACCGAAGACCATAAAAGAGACAGGGACTTCCTCGCTCATGGTATCCAAATTGTACAGCATTATGACGCTCATGAATGCTACCAACAACCTGATAAGGTCGTAGCAAACTTCCTGCGTCTGCTAAGAAAATAAGTGTGCAGCCAAAAGCAACCTAACCCTAATCTAATCACGTACACACTTTCTACCTATACGACAGGATATAAGTTATTGCTAAATAGCAAGCCATACGAGGAACAGGCTTCTCAAATCACGGCCTTATAAACACAATAATATCCCCTGACTTAGACACCACCACAAGTAGACGAAGCCGCTTCTAGAGCTAATTAGGATATTGTTGGGACTTAAAATCCCCTAACCTCTCAAACACGCCATCTAGAAACAATAAATCCGCAACATGCT
Organism: Ktedonobacteraceae bacterium; assembly: GCA_035650355.1. Classification (GTDB taxonomy): domain Bacteria; phylum Chloroflexota; class Ktedonobacteria; order Ktedonobacterales; family Ktedonobacteraceae; genus DASRHT01. The sequence goes on along the minus strand of DASRHT010000111.1, from coordinate 55,122 downwards.
GTATCTGATCTATTACGAAGTTTTTGCTTGAAACTACTGATGTTATCGCTTATAATTTACTCATGAATAAACAACCAGAGACAGACGAAGAATGAATTACCCATTCAATTAATATTCACGGTTTCTTTTTCGAGCGTCTATGCGAAGAGATAATAAGTAATTTTGAAGGATGGAGAGTTAAAGAAACCAATTACCCTGTTGAATTTCCTGTACTCCAAAGACCAACCCACGGAAAAGAAAGTAAACTTGACATATATGCAGAAATCAGTGGTTATAAATGCACAATAGCGCTCCTAATAGAATGTAAGAAGAATAATCCAGATTTCATAAACTGGATCTTCTTTCAGAAACCACAAAGACGAACACGCCCTACATTCCCAAGAATAGCCCAATTTACATCCGCACCCTCCCCTGATGACCACTATAGTTGGCTAGTTGGCCGTGGTTTTGTCCCTTTTCCTTTTAAGGAACTATTTCAAAAAGATTTAATTATCACAGAAGAAGCTAGAGAAGTTAAAGGCTCATATCAGAGCCACCAAAGAGCAGAAAAGACAAAAACCTCTAACGCGGCAGTTACGGAAGCCTCTAATCAAATCGCTTTAGCCACACAAGCAATTATCATCGAGGAGAGTGAGTATTACAATTTACTAGGTTCTGATACAAAATCACAACCTATACCTTTCGAGAAAAAAATATTTATACCATCTATAGTAACAACAGCAAACATATTTTGCTGTGATTTTAAAGCAGAGGATATAGATTTAAACACGGGAGAAATTGCTGTAAACAAAGCAGTATTGACGCCATGCCCATATCTTATATTTGAGTACGCCTTACCACGCTCCTTACAGCACCTCCCTCCCAACATAGTTTTAGCTACATCTAAGAACCACTTAGAGGCATACATACGGATGCCAATATTAATTATCCATGGCGCTGCACTGGACTTGACCCATATTTTCGGGCCAAGTCCACTTTGTGCGCTTGCCTCGGCGATGGATGGGTAGAGGGCTCGTTTGCTTGGACCACCCGCTTTCGACGCCTGGTAAATGACGTCCGAAGTGGGTTCTGTCTCACTTTTGGTGAGAAAAACGGCTTGCTTTCTTGCGGCGTAGCCATTGATCGGAATATGCTTCTTCAGGAGTTGAAACTCGTTTCTGGTTTTATGGTTCAATGTACCCATTTGTGGTCATTTCTCTCTTCCTATTTAGGCTTTGAGGTGCGAGAATAGATCTGTGAAGAAGGTGAAAACCAAGCCTCCTTCACACGAATACCGCCAGTTCGGCGGGAATTGATGCCCTGGTTCACGATCATGTCAGATGAGCAGAAATGTTCGCAGTGGTCGTTGATGCAGGAACTTGACACTGGAATGGATGAGTGTCCATGTTTGGACAAGTCCGAGAGAACGGAGACCATCACCTATGGAGAACATCAAGAATCCGCCGCTTGACCCGCTCGGCGAGGTACCGATCCATCCCGCGGTCGCTGCGCTGCCCAAAGCCGACCTCCACCTCCACCAGCAGTGGTCACCGCGCCTGGACCGTGTGTTGGCGCGGCGCGAGGGTCGGTCAGCCTATGACTGGCGCGGGTGGGCGCGGCGGCTGATGGCGGAGACTCCACCGGGGAGCGCACGGCTGCAGCGGCTGGGTGAAATCAAGCCAACCCCTCCTGGCAGTTATGACCGTGCGGAGCATTTCGTCGCCTGGGTGGAAGATGCGCTAGAAGAGGCGGCGGCGGATGGGGCGGTGCTGGTAGAGGTGCGCTTCGGCCAGGAAGAAGTGCTGCGCCCCGGCTTCATGGCGCTCTTCCGCGAGGCGGAGCGACGGGTGCAAGCGAGTCATCCTGCCTTGCGCGCGGAGGCGATCTGCATCCTCATGCCGTGGAAGACGCCCGAGCTGCTAGAACGCCTGCTGGACGCGTGTGTACGCGCGGCACAAGAGCGTGACGGACTGGCCGGCATTGACTTGCTGTACCAGCCCTACGATGCCGAAGCCGAGTGGAAGCCAATGTATCGCGCTGCCGAGCGGGCAGCGGACGTGGGGCTAGCCATTACCGCACATGCTGGTGAGTTCTCCACCGCCAATATCGCCGCCGCCCTGCGGGTGCCCCACTTGAGCCGGATCGGACACGCGGTCTATGCGACGCGTGACCCACGCCTGCTAGAACAGCTTGCCCACAGCGGGGTGACGGTGGAATGTTCGCTGAGCTGCAACGTCGTCTTGGGCGCAGTGCCATCCTACGAGGAGCATCCCATTCATCAGTTCGTGGAGCACGGGATTCCCGTCGCCCTCTGTACCGATGTGCCCGTCCAGATCGCGACCACCATCGGTCGAGAGTACGCGCTGGCACACGCCCTCGGCTTCTCGCTTGCCGAACTTATAGACTTCACTACCAACGCCATCCGCGCCTCCTTCATCCCGCCTGCGCGCAAGACTGCCTTGTTGGCCGAGCTAGCTGGAAGGAGGGACGGGTGCAGGAACAGCTAAAAGGTGTTCGCTCACTTCTCGCCAGATCAGCAGAGTAGCGAGGGTAGAGGGCGTTCTTTTTGGTGCGATGTCATAGACACGTTTTTCGAAATTTGTGCTCGGAATAGACAGTGATTGCAGAGAGTAGACAAGAGAACACGAATTTGTAAACCGCTGGCCCCCTTCAGACTCTTTTACTCCACCGCAAGCCCTTTGCAACCAGATACACACTTTCTGGTATGTATTTGATAGAACGCCTCTCTATACCGCCTGCACTCGCCAGCATTGGCGAACGTAAACGGGGGGAGAATCTTTCTTTTCTTTTGTTTGTAGGAAGGTGACGCTATGGATCAAGGTGATCAGGTCCTGTTGCTCTTGCTGGCGACAGACCTGCATCAACACTTCAAGCAGGTGGTTCTGTGCTATCAGCACCGCCTCTTCGCCTTCGCGCGCCGCCTGACGGGAAGTGTGCAGGATGCGGAAGATATTGTCCAGGAAGCATTTGTCAGCGCCTATGTTTCGCTGGAGAACTACTCGCCGCAACGTATCCAGGCACTCAAGCTGCAGGCGTGGTTATATCGTGTGACGCTCAACGTCTATACCCATCATGCCCGTGGTTCGCGCTTGCAACTGGTGCCCCTGGATAACAGCCCTGTATTGGAGATGGAAGGTGAGGAGGAAGCGCGTCCAGAGTTGTTGTTTGAACACCAGGAGCAGCGTCAGGAACTCGAAATGCTGGTGGCTCAACTGCCGGAACGCTATCGTGTTGCCATTACCTGTTATTTCTTTGAACATCTCCCCTACCAGGAGATTGCCGAGTTGCTTGATCAACCTTTGGGCACCGTCAAATCCACCATCTCGCGGGGTATTCGGCTATTGCGCACGCAGCTCAATACGCCAGAAATAGCAAAGAGGGAATATCGTCATGGAGCATCATGAGATCCAGAAGCAAGAGGTCCTGAAGTCATCTGAACAAGCGCCGCCCTCTCTTCTTACCAACGTGATGAACCGTCTGGAGCAACGCAAAAGCTATCTTTCTGCTCGCATACCTGAACAGGAACATATGGTCGCCCTTCAGCATCCACAATGGGAGATCCGCGCCGCCGCTGTGCATGCACTGGGAGGCGCGGATAAGCTGTCTTCGCGTGATCTGCTGCTGAAGGCATTGAACGACGAGCATCGCCTTGTTCGTGCCGCTGCCGTCCACGCGCTGGGACGCCTGGGAGAGCACGCGCCGTTCGATATATTGTTGCGCTCCATGCAAGATCCTGCCTGGGAGGTACGCGAAATGGTCATCCTGACTCTCGTCGAATTGGGAAATCACGGACCTGATCCAATCAAATCGCTGCTTCTCGCTGCTCAGCATGATTCTCATAGCAACGTGCGCGATGCCGCTACATTTGCGCTCAATAGCTCTCTCTCGCCTTCTGAGGCTGCTCCCCAGGTGGCTATACTTGATGCGGTATCGCTGGGAGAAGCTGCGCAACCATGTGCGACATGGCCCCGCGTGATGATGCGCTATTGTCTGATCTTCTCGCGGCAGATAGCTCTGATTCCCAAAAGTATCTGGATAAGTACGTTGCTGCTTTTGCTCGTATGGGGCATCCAGTACTTGCCCGTTCCATTTCTGTTCAAAGGTGATGCCCATACTGCGAGTCTGTTCCTGGCGTTGTTGACAACGGTCGCTGCCGCTACTGGCACTGCGTTTATCTTTGGGGGGGAGCATGATAGTGCGTTCGAGTTGACGCTTTCAACCCCAACCTCTATTCGTGTGGTGATGTTCAGTCGCTTCCTGCTGGTCGTTGGATACAATATCTTGCTGGCTGCCGGTGCCTCGGCGATAGTGGCATTGTTGGATGGCGGGGGCTTCTGGGCGACGATACAACTCTGGTTTGGGCCTCTGGTGTTACTCTCGTCGTTGACGCTGACGCTTTCACTGCTCATGGGCTCATGGCTTGCCACATATGCGGCCCTTGTCGTCGAGCTTTCGCAAACAGTAGTGTTTCACAGCCAGCAGCACTGGCTCACGTTCGATTTCGTGATCTCGCAGAACTGGCAAACCAGCCCTATCTTGCTCATACTGTCCATCGGGCTGCTTATCATAGCCGCCCTCTACGCGCCCCGACAGCCACGCCTGGCAGCATTGTAGATGTTATGAAGAAAAAGGAGATGTTCTCTTGATACTGGACCGCCTCTATTATGAACTCAAAATTATGGGTCGTTGGGCCACCTTGACGCCTTTACTGATAGTGATGGGCACAATTCCCCTCACCTTCTTATTGTTCGCTCTAAAAACTGATCCGAAACGCTTCCTGATGGCGGTGCCAGAGATGCTCTTACCGCTTGTTGGGGGCGTGGTGGTAGGTGCAGTAATCACTCAGGATTCAGCACTGGAACTCCATTTGACGGTGCCGCGCAAATATCACCTGACCGGCATGTTACGCCTGGCCCTGGTGCTGCTCTCTATAGGATGTATTGCCCTGCTCTTTATTAATCTATTGCCTGTCTTCAACCTGCTTTATGTGCCACCTCAGGAACAGATACTGTTTTCTCCCTTTCAGTTGCTGGTAATTCGGCAGGGGATATGGTTTGCTCCGCTCTTGTGGTGTATCGCGGTCGGCTTCTGCTTTTCGCTCATCATGCAAGGCTGGACGGGGAATGTCGCTTTGCTCGGTGGTATTTGGGTGATCGAAATCGTCTTCAAGGATCTGATTGCCCTGAATGACTGGCTCAGGCCGACGTTGCTTTTTCCCACAACGCTGCTTTTCTTTGGCATATCAGATGGTACGCCGAGCGCCGTGCTGAGCTTTTTTGACACCTACTGGCTGACCACCCGTTTCGAACTGATCGGTACAGCCGTTGTATTACTCATGCTCGGTTGGCTGCTCTTGCGGCAGACCGAACGGATGTTGAAAGGGACGACTGTCGAATGATGAATCAATATGCTGTGTTTTATGGCGCTGTGCGCTATGAGTTTCTGATGCAGATCCGACGCCGCTCCGTTTGGATCACGTTCCTGTTCCTGGCGGCCTTTGTGGTCACGATCTTTCTTCGGCGCCCCGACGTTACAGGGCTGAAGGCCATCATACTGGGTTCCCACCCACTGGCCTATGGTCTGGCCTATTGGTCCAGAACTATCGATTCGTTTTTGCCACTTGGCTTTGGCTGTTTACTGGCTGATCGCCTGGTCCGTGACCGCCGGACCAAAGTGGATGAGCTATTCACTACCCTACCGAGTGGGCTGAGTGCGCGTCTCCTGGGCAAGTATGCCGGGAGTACACTGGCAACGCTTGTGCCTTTTTTTGTCTTCTACCTGATGGGAGTTGGCGTGATCATCTTTTTCACGCATAATCTGCTTGTTTTGCCTGTCGCGCTCCTGACCTTCGTCACGATCTGTCTCCCAGGTCTGCTGTTTGTTAGCGCCTTCTCATTAGCCTGTCCGCTTATTATGTGGGTACCATTGTATCAGTTTTGCTTTATCGGCTACTGGTTCTGGGGTAATGATCTTGGAGTTCGCAATGGCATTCCTACACTAAGCAGCACCATTCTCACGCCGGACGGGAAATTTATCGCTAGCGGCTTCTATGGCTGGGAGCAAGAATTTTTTCCTGCTACCGCTATGACTGCAAGTGCAAGTATGCTGCTGCTGCTGGGCATAGCTGCTCTGGTGCTGTTTGTGCTCTATTATGTCATACGTTGGCAGCAAGCACGCCAATAATGTTTGGCCGCGTGCATTCTCCATCTTTTTTTAAGGACAGATTGCTCTTATTATAAGGAGTTTGAGGCAATGAAAGTAGTGATTGATGATCTCACCAAAACCTATCGTGGGGGAGTTCAGGCACTCAAAGGGATTAATTTAACGATTGAGAACGGTATGTTTGGCCTGTTGGGACCAAATGGAGCGGGCAAGACGACGCTGATGCGCATTTTAGCTGGAATCTTGCGTCCGACGGCTGGAACAGTCAAGGTCGGTGAATGGAATGGTAATACGGAGAGTGGACGGACACACATCAAACGTATCCTGGGATATTTACCGCAAGAACTGGGGATGTACCCTGACTTGAGCGCGCGCGAGTTTCTCGATTACATCGGCATCCTCAAAGGGCTGGATGACCGCAACATGCGCAAAAAACGCGTTGGGGAACTGCTCGAAACAGTGGGACTCAGCGATGTGGCACAGCGTAAGCTAAAAACCTTTTCTGGTGGCATGAAGCGCCGTGTAGGCATCGCTCAGGCATTGCTCAACGATCCTCGCCTGCTGATTGTGGACGAACCAACGGCAGGACTCGATCCCGAGGAGCGTATTCGTTTTCGCAACCTGCTCTCCGAACTGGGTGGCAACCGCACTGTGCTGCTCTCTACACATATCGTTGAAGATATTGCCCAGACCTGTCATAACCTGGCGATCATGAAAAGTGGCATAGTCGTTTTCCAGGGCACCACGGTTGATCTGGCCCGCGAAACCAGTGGCAAGGTCTGGACTGTGACGACGCAAGGAGTCAAGCCGCAGGGGAATTTCACTGTCGTATCCACGCTCAATATGGGTTCGTCCATCCAGTATCGCGTGGTTGGCGATCCCGAAGCGATTGTCCAGATTCAAGGAGCAGTTGCCCGGCCAACAGAACCCAGCCTGGAGGATAGTTATGTCTGGCAGATGCGCGAACTGCATGCAAGCATAAAGGCAGAAGCTGGCCTCTAAAATGAGACAATATGCAGAGAAAGGTGTTATGGCCTTTTCTTTAGACCATTCCTGACAGCAACCATGCGGTTGATAACGACCACACGGTTGCTGCTCAGCATTCCATGCATTCATTTACTGTGAAGGAGAGACACTCATGTTGATCCTGAGGTTACGCCCGAGGCAAAAAGCCAGGTTGTCCGATGACATGGAGTACAAACCGAGCGGCATGTTCAGCAGCAAGGTACTGATGTTCTTGTTCCCGTTGCTGCTTGTTGCCATCGGCCCAATCCGAGATGGCTTTGACCGCGATCCAACTCACATGATGACGCTGCGCGATATCGCACAAGGTCGCCACTTCCATCTCGCCCCCAAGAGCCTCTGGGGCCAGATGTCGTAACTGATCCCGCGCCTCTGGATGATCCACGAGCAGAGAACCCGAGAGCAGGAGTCCTGCCTGGACCCGGGCTATTCCGCTCCACCGGTGTTTGCCCGCGATAAAGCGGTCCAGGAGCCATTCGGTCGCCGCCACCCGGTTCCCCCGACCATAGATTACGACTCCCTGGTCGTCTCCAATGCCCCAGCGTTGCGGATCGTAATCCTGCACCTGGCGGGAGAGCAGGATATCACCGATCTGCTGGCGATCTGGCTGCATACCAAAGGCGATCCCGACCAGGATGAGAGCACAGGGGGTAAGTACACGAATCCCATCCTCGATGCAGGAGCGAACGCCGGTTGGTCCTATTCCCGTTGCCTGAACGAGATACGTCTGTGTTCCTCCCACCATCCCTAAATCATAGTAGGTTCTATTGCCGATCACGGTAGGAAGCGCGCCGGAAACCATGTTCAATACGGCTCGTACTTCCACATCCGTGACGCTGATCAGCAAAAGCGGCGCACCATTACTCGTATCAGCAGCTATTATCTGTGGAAGCGTTCCGACAGGATGCACCCGGGAACCTGTGTTTGCCCATTGACTCGCCGGGAAGACTATCGCGGCTTCCGCATCCTCATGCGGCTCGACACGAGGTATCGGGCGGATTCTCATCCATTTCAAGAACTCCAGACTCGCCGCAACCAGTAGCACAAGCAACAGACCAATGAGAAGTCTGCTCATCTGGTAGGAACGCGGTGATACGCGAAGAACCATCTTCTTCTGCCTTTCTTTTCTCACTTACCTGGTAGACATTCTATCTGCTCGTTTTGCTGCGCAACATCACGTTCGTCTACTATTGTAGAAGGCTTCGTGCGAAATAGGCTTTCGCATTGACAATGTAGTATGAAAAAAGGAAAAGAGGAAATAGGATGGGAGCGTTAGAGGGCCAGGAAGAGTTGTTTTTCAGCGATCTGCTCAAACAGTTTCGTCGGCGCAAGAAGCTGACGCAGCGGCAACTCGCAGGACGGCTTGAGGTCACCCGCGAGACGGTGAGCTTGTGGGAACGGGGAAACTATAAGCCAGACGATGAAGTGATGCTCTATGAAATTGTGAACGTGCTCAGCCTCACCGATCAGGAGCAGGCGCGGTTGTTCGAGGCATATACCGTCACCGCCTTAGCAACATCCTTTCATCACCCCCCAGCGAAACGCAATCCCTATTTCACCGGTCGCAGCGCGCAACTCAGCCAGCTCCATACCCTGCTTTCGGCAGGCAAGCAGGTTGCTCTCACGCAAGCGATCAGTGGACTGGGCGGCATTGGCAAAACTCAACTGGCGCTCGAATATGCCTATCGCTATCAGAAAAGCTACCATGACATCTTCTGGGCAAGCGCGGACACCGAAGAGGCGCTCATGGCATCCTATATCCAATTTGCCGAGGCACTGCGCTTGTCTGAAGTCGAAGAGGCCGATCAAAACAAAGTGAAAGCGGCAGTCTGTCGCTGGTTCCAGCAGCATACCAACTGGCTCCTGATCTGCGATAACATCGAGGATTTGCACTTGCTCCCATCCTTTGTGCCAGAGAATCGACAAGGAGCAGTCCTGCTCACGACGCGCAGACAGGTGACCGAACCAGCCGCACAAACTCTTGAACTAGCAGTATTGTCTGAAGATGAGGCTGTGCTTTTTTTATTAAAACGGACAAAGGTGCTGCCGCTTGATGCGTCGCTAGAGGATGCCTCAGATAACGAGGTGGAGGCGGCAAGAGCGATTACTCGCCTGCTGGATAACTTGCCGCTGGCCCTTGATCAAGCGGGGGCCTATATCCTGGAAACCAGGTGTAGTTTTGCCGAGTATGGGATGTTGTTTCAGACGCATCGGGACCACCTCCTGCAACGAAGGATAGGAGAGAGCATCCCAACCGATCATCCTGATTCGGTCACAACGACCTTCGAGCTGAACTTTCAACAGGTCCAACAGCGGAATGCTGCTGCCGCTGACCTGCTGCGCCTGTGTGCGTATCTGGCTCCCGACGCTATCGCAGAAGAGATCTTGACCGAGGGAGCATCCTTGCTTGGCCTTGTCCTTTCTCCTGTGGCAGCCGACACCTTCTTGCTCAACCAGGCGATGGAGTCGTTACGCGCCTATTCCTTGATCCGACGTGATCCTGAGGGGAAGCTCCTCTCGATCCATCGGTTGGTCCAGGCAGTGCTGCAAGATCAGCAAGACCCTGCGGAACGGCGGATCTGGACAGAGCGAGCGGTGCAGGCGGTCAACGCGGCGTTTCCCCATATGAGAGCTAATAAGGAATATGAGGCGTGGGCGCAGTGTGAACGGCTGCTCCTGCCCGCTCTGGTCGCCATCGAATACATTGAGCAGGACCAGATGATGTTCGAAGAGGCAGGGCGGTTGCTCTCTGAGACCGCTGTCTATCTTCAGGGACGAGCACGCTACGGAGAGGCCGAGCCGCTCTGCCAGCGGGCGCTCTCCATTCGAGAGCGGCTGTTCGGAGCGGAACATCCCGAAGTGGCTTCTTCACTGAAACGGCTAGCGATTCTCTACTATGAGCAAGGCAAGTATGAAGCAGCCGAACCGCTCTACCAACAGGCGCTCTCCATCTGGGAACGGTTGGGAGGATTGGAACATTCCGAGGTGGCTTCTTCACTGAACAATCTGGCGATCCTCTACTCGGAGCAAGGCAAGTATGAAGCAGCCGAGCCGCTCTACCAACAGGCGCTCTCCATCTGGGAGCAGCGCCTGGGTCCTGAGCATCCCGACGTGGCGTATCCGCTGAACAACCTGGCGAGCCTCTACAAAGAACAAGGCAAGTATGAAGCAGCCGAACCGCTCTACCGACGGGCTTTGCACATCCGGGAGCAGCGCTGGGGACCGGAGCATCCCCTGATGGCTACTCCGCTCCACGGATTAGCGAATCTGTACTTAGATCAGGGGAAGTATGCCGAGGCCGAGCCACTTTATCGACGTGTCTTGCACATCCGGGAGCAGAGCCTGGGTCCTGAGCATCCCCAGGTGACTTATCCGCTTACCAACCTAGCGGAACTCTACAAAGAGCAGGGCAAATACGAGCAGGCGGAGCTGCTCTACCAGCGAGCACTCTCTATCTGGGAGCAGCAATTGGGACTGAAGCATCCCGAGATAGCCTACCCGCTCCACGGGCTGGCAAGTGTTTCTTATCGGCAGGGCAAGTACGAGCAGGCGGAGCTGCTCTACCAGAAAGCACTCTCTATCAGGGAGCAGCAAGGAGAGCCAGAACATCCTCTGGTGGCAGAGATCCTCCATGATCTCGCCGCATTGCGGGAGCAGCAGAGAAACTATCAGGAAGCGCTGGCGCTCTTAGAGCGAGCGCTTGCCATCCGCGAACGGGCACTTGGGCCTGAACATCCCAAGACTGGCGCCACACGCGAGCGTCTCACCACCTTGAAGCAATCGATTAGTCAAGAGGCTGGCGCTTCTCCTCAGGACGGTCTCTTGCCGGAACAGCATGAATAGCACTCTCCGACTAGGAAGGCTGGAAAATTAGTATTTCCCGCTGCTTCTTCTATATTAAAGCTGCGTAGTCACGTTCGTGAAGGAATTCGGAGAGCCTGACTATGCACCAGAATAACTGCGGGAAATATTTTCGAGATCGGTGTACCCGATCAACGATGCCGTTCTGATTGAAATCTACGCGCAAGAATATGGCTTTTGCGGCAGAAGCGTACAAACGGGCACTTGACAATAGAAACATCAGGATAGGATAATTGTAATCTCAAAAACAAGTATGTTTGACAGAAAATACTTTACCATATATCATCAAAACTGTATATCATCACAGCACACTCTTAGTCACCACACTTATATTTTATCACTGAGTAAGGATATAAATCGGGAAATACACGAATTGCAACAAGATGACGATTGATACTCAGACGATAGAACAGGATATTCGCAACTATATTCAGGAAAATACGCGCAATTTCACTGGCCGCGAATGGGTTTTTCAGGAGATCGACCGCTGGCTGGCAGATCCTGATGCCGCCCGCATCTTTTTACTGGAGGGCGAGCCAGGGAGCGGAAAAACCGCTTTAGCCAGCCGACTGGCGCAATTCTCGTTGGGAGATGCTCAGCCCCCTGCTTCAACCACGCATCTCCAAAAAAACTTTCTCAGTGCAATCTACTTTTGCTCGGCTCACAGAGATAGAAGAGACATTCTGCCAAACAACTTCAGCACTTCTCTGATGGCTCAATTATCGGCGCGCTATGAGGCGTATATCCCTCCTCTGGTAGAAAAAGCAGGGGTCTATTTTAATGTGAACCAGGACGTAGGTATCGGCTCGCCCACGGGTATTGTTATCCAGCAATTGAGCATCTATATGGATAGAATGACAAATCCTGAGGATGCTTTCCAGTTTTCGATCCTCGAACCCCTGTCTGCTCTGGTGCAGGCCGATCCTGCCAAACAGATTCTCTTCCTCGTCGATGGGCTGGATGAGGCTGCTCTTTATAGCGGTCGCATTAACATTGTCTCGTTGCTTGCCCGCGTCAACGACCTGCCCCAAAATGTGCGTTTCATCTGCACCACCCGTAGTGACAACACCAGGGTAAAAAGTCTCTTATCAGAAATAAACGTCTTTTATTTCTCGGCACAGAATTATGATAAGAATAATCACGACGATATTTATGAGTATGTGGTACACCGTTTTACGAACGAAGTGACACTCAGCGACCGCATTGCAAAATATGAGCAAAAACAGAAAAAGGTCCAGTACGAAACAATTGCTCAGAAAGCTTCAGGCAACTTTCTCTATGTCCTCTACTTGCTCAATGCCATCGCCCGTGGTCAGCAATCGCTCAAATTGTTAAAAGATCTGCCAGTAGGTCTGGATAAGCTGTATTTTACCTATTTACAGCGTATTATTCCGCCAAATGATGATAGTCGTTGGGATGAAGAATATGCTCCCTTTATGCAGATCTTGAGCGTCGCACAAGAGCATATGACCCTGACTCAGTTGATGGCCTTTACTGGAAAAAGCAAGATGAAGGTGAAGAGCTATTATCGCAACCTGCAACATTTTATTGAATGCACCGACGGTAGCGAGCAAAAAGATACTGCTCGCTTTCGCCTTTTCCATCAGTCTTTTATCGATTTTCTTGGCAGCAGTAGATTGCATGATGGCACAGATAATCGCTTTTATCTGCCAGTAGAGGAATGTCATCGTTTTATGGCAGAATGCTGCGCCCAGGAGGGCTTAGAGATCATCTGGCAGAACGAGAAGGATGATCACATTGAGCAGGAACGCCGTTTGTATGCTCGCAGATATTACATTCTACACCTTTATGAAAGTGGGCGACGCTATAGAAAAGAACTGCATAAAATATTGGCTGGGGAAGCATATGGCAGAGCAAAACTGAAATACGATCCCAGCATGCGGTCTTATATTCTGGACCTGGACCTGGGACGACAGGCTCTCCTATCAAATAATTACGACGAGCAGGAGAGTATCGAATGCCTGCCGCGCCTCTGGCGCTACTCGTTGCTCTATTGCAGCCTTGTTAGTAAAGCCGACCAGTATCCTGCAGAAGCATTTCGCCTGGCAATGATGTTGCATCTGCCGCAAGATCGTTTCTATGGATTGGTGGATCTCATTACTCAGGCATTAAACAAAGTAGAGGCGTTAGTATCCATAGCAGAGTTTACCACCGATGATGAAGAACAGAATCGTCTGCTACGCAAAATAGTTGACGTGATTACTGGCATAGAAGACGAGAGCGAGCAGCAACTGGCCCGCCAGCGCCTGGGTCAGCTCCTGGCAAATATACAACATCCTGAGAGAGTTGAGGCTATCTTCAAGCTTATAGATGATATTGCTAAGCAGGAGCACCTGCTTTACTGCATCTGTGAAACGCTCATCAATCGACAGCAATTTGAACAGGCGCTATGCTATATTGATCTATTTAACGACGAAAACAAGCGCGCCCAGGTCTACTACAACATTACATTGCAATATATTGATGCAGGCAAGTTTGAGGATGCTTATAAAGCCATCGGTCAGGCACACGGTACTCCGTATTACGTTATGGGCTTATGTAAATTTATCAAAGCTCTCGCCAGCAGGGAGGACGAGGCCAGCAGGTTACAGGCGCAAACAACGCTGGAGAGCCTGGAGCTGCATATTCAGACGTTATCTTCAGTGAAAGAACGTGTGGAGATGCGCTTTGCCCTGGTAGAGGTACTGGAGGATATTGCTGCTAAAGAAGCGGTGCAAAGAGTGTTACAACAGATCGATGACGATGTAAAAAAATCTGAATGGTGGATACTGCGTTATCGCCTGTGGGCGAAACAGAAAAAGTGGCCTCAGCTTGCAGATGCTCTTCAAAGGAGAATAAGAGATAGGAAGTCGCAAGTAAAAGTGCGTGACTTTTATTTACAAGAACTGATTAAACACCAGCAATTAGACCTGCTACGTCAGCAGATTCCCGTTAATACCAGAAACAGCCGCCTCCAGCAGAGCATCGTGAAACAGATTATTGAGCATCTAGCCGAAAAACTCTGCTGGCAAGAGGCGGAGGATATATTGACCGGGCTGGAAAAAAATGTTGTGGCGGAGGCAAGGTATATTTTAGCTACAAAGCAGGCAAAGTTGCACCTGTGGGAGCAAGCTTGCAGTAATATTGAGAAGTTAGGCGATCCCAACCTTGAGATTTCTTCCTGGTACACTTTAATACAGGAGCTTATTCAGGAACATCAATGGGCGGAGGCAGAACGACATCTTGATCGTCTGAGCATACCGCTCAAAATCAAAGCACTGTGTGAACTGGGCATAGAGTACGCGCGGGAGCAGCAGCCCGAGAAGGCAGCCATCCAATGGAGCCGCGTTGAAGCTTTGTTGGGAACTATGCAGGAACAACATGTCCATCAGAAGGCGCTGGCAGTCTTATCAGCAGTAGAGACCTCAAAGCAACAAACCGATCATGATAATGAGCCTGTTGGCGAAAGAATCACACATTTCATTGAGCTTTCGAAAAACGTTACCTCGAACGCGATTCGTTCCATGCTGCTCCAGGGACTGGCAGGTATGCTAGCTAAAGCCTGTGAATTGGAGATGCTCCAGCGTATTCTTGAGGAGATTCAAGACAACAGTAGAAAGATCGAAGTGCTCCAGGCCATAGGGGAAGCCAGGCTCAAAGTAGAGGGTGAAGAACATCTGGTGGCTCTGCCCATTCAGGAAATGGCAACAATCATTGAAGATACGCAGGACCAGATGCTTAAAGACCTGCAACAGATCCATCTCGTCCATCTGCTGGCGCAGGCAAAGATGTGGGAGCAGGCTGAGCAGCGTGTGGAGAGCATTCATGGAAACATTGAAAAGATACAGGCTCTGGGGAGGTTAGCGGTTGTCAGGTCTCAGGCGCAGCAAGTAGAAGAGGCCGAACAAGTGTGGTCTAAAGCGAGATCGCTGGTAAATGTTATCTCTGAGCCAAAAGAAAAAGATGATGCCCGTTGTGCGCTCGCTCGTTTCATGGCGCAAGCGCGCGATTGGTATGCTGCCTATGCCCTCATCAGCCTGATCGAGCTGAAAAACGAGAAAATTTCCGCGCTCAGCAAGCTGGGTGAATCGTTTATGCAGGCTCAACAGCCGCACTATGCGCAGCAGGCCTGGGCAGCGGCGAAGGAATGCCTGTTGCAGCTACAAACTCGGGGTGAAAGAGATGCCGCATTACGTGCCCTTTCCAGTGCGTTGATCAATGCCCAGGAAGGAGAAGAGGCTCGTAAGATTATTGATGCGATTCAGAATCCACTCTTTAAGACAAGAGCTTTAGCCGAGCTGGGTTCTTTATTTTGGAAGAGCGAAAAGCGTAAGCAGGCCGAGCTGGTCTGGATGGATGCTGAGGAGTCTCTCCTGCTCTCTGTGCCTGGTATTAGTGAGCGTTTGCATATCTATGCAGAGCTGGCGATAGGCATGGTGCGAGCCAGAGCATGGGAACACGCAGAGAACATCTGGCACGAGATTTTAGAGCAGCAAGATATCTTGCTCACGCAGCAAGAAGCAGGTTCACAGGACCAACCTGTACAGCCGGCGGAAGATTTTGCCACTGTGGTCGTGCAAAGCACAACCTCGACCAGGAAAAAGAAGCGGCGAACCGTTAAGCCTGCCGTGCCAGAGCCGCCTCAGCCGCAGGAAAAAAAGAGAAGAAGTCGCGGCAGACGTGGAAGGGGGAGAAAGAAGAAGGCGAATAACACAGAAACAGCAGTAGTTGACCAGCAACCCCCTGAACAACCAGGTCCGGGTACAATAGAGCCTGTGGCAGTGTCATAAGGATGAGTGGCTATAATCATGCAAGAAGTGAACGAACGTGAAAAGAAGGATGGTATGCAAGCGCAAAGCGAAGACACTGCTTCCTTGATCCTGACATCTTCTGATGCTATACCTGCTAACGAAACCGGCGAGCAGGGTGAACAGCCCTTAATGTTACAGAATAAAGAAGGGCTCAGTAGAAGATCCCTCAGGAGGAGAAAGAAAAGAGCGAGGATGCTAGCTGCCGGCCTGTTTATAACCCGACGGCGGGAAAAAACGTCGAACCCATCTCTTGAAAAAGAAGCCGACCTACAGGCTCAGGAGAATGAAGAAAAAACCTTTGCCTACTTCACCCAGGAAACCTTGAACCTGCAAATGGCACAGCGCCTCACACTCGTTGAGGTATGTATATTAAATGAGAATTTTGATCTCGCTCATCGCCTTCTGCTCGCCTGGGAAGCTCAGACAGGGAATTTCCAGTGTCGCTATTGCTCGCTGCTCCTGCTCCTGCACTTGGCTCAATATGAGATGATGAAAAAGCTCCTCGCTCCGTTATCCCGCCTGCAAAAAAGGCAGGCTCTGCTTATGTTAGCTCTTCTGCTCTCTATGGAAAAATCGCACGCGCAGACCGTACAGGCACTATTTGAGGAGCATACGACCTGGGAACAGACCATTCCAGGAGTCTATCAGCAAGTCGATGAACTATTGGCGAAAGCTGCCAGAATATTGCCTGCTAACAACTCCACCCCTATCGTCAATCTAAGGAACATTGATTTTCTCGCTCACACCTGTCAGCTTTGGCAATTGCCAGAACTGACAGAGACAGTCTTAGCGATCATCCCTAAAAAGAAACGGCTCGTCTTGCAAAATCTTCTGGATTTCCAGGCGACAGAAGAGCGATTAGCGCACATTCAGGCTCTTGAAGATGGTAGACAAAGAACAATCGGGCTTCTTCTGCTCATCTTCGCAGGTGAAGATATTCAATTACGAGCCTCTATACAACAATGGCTGACAACGCCCCTTGAAGCTCCCATCGTCGCCATTCCCGAAAGCTTGCTGGCGCTATCTGAGGATGCGTCGCTAAGAGTCTTGCAACAGAGTTTGTTGTCTGCCTGCTTATATTCTCCTTATTTTGCTGCAATGGAATCGACAAAGGGATTATTACAGGAAGCGCCGCCAGTCCTCATTACACCGCAAGCTATGTTGGCGAGTCCTCCAGTCGCGGCTGACGAGTTGCGGGCGATCCTCGAAGGCGAGCAGATAACGACGGAACAGGTCAGTCGAGCGCAGCAGCTCATGCAAAGCTTGCCGGAATACGAACAGATGTCGATAACTATGCAGCTCGGTGAACGTTTATTGCAGTCGCAGCAATGGAATAAGGCCAGGTCCTATTTTCAAAAATTCGTGGTCCCGCTCTATTCACCGGTGGTTTCTCACATAGTATTCGAGTTGCCTGAGAGCGTCTGGCAGCGTATCGAGCAGCTATTGAAGCCCATTTTCGAGCAAGAAGAGCTTAAAAAGACGCTGGAAGAGTTTCTGCTCATTCTTATGAGCATAAAACAGGAGGATCGCGCCCTACGATTGGTCGCGTCTATCGCTTCATCCGAGAAACAGGAAAAAGTGGTTTTGCAGGCAAAAGAACTCTTTATCAAAGAGCAGCGATGGGAATTGGCGCTACGTGTCATTGAAAAAATGCATAATGTGATCCATCGGGACAGGCTGATGAGGCTCTTGAGCGGTCGTTTTGCCCTCGAACAGCAATGGGAATGGGCTGAGGAAGCCATAGAGAAAATTCGGGATCGTCGCCAGAAAACGCGAGCGATCCAAAAATTGGGGGAGGAATTGATCAACGCAGAGGAGGAGCAGCGATTGATTCACTTGATTAAGCAAGCCTGGGCTAAGGCTGAGACGCGAGAAGAGGCGCTCGAACTCTTTTTGCCTATTAAAGGGCTGCTTGTTAAGCATGAAGAGCTTATTCCAGAGTTGCGAAGCGCCTTTGCCTGGACTGAGGCTTTCTTATAAGTACAATCATCCCTGTTGCCATAGCAATTGCAGACTATGCAGTTCAGCCTCCTCAAAAGGCTCCTCATGCGTCGGATCAGAAGTCTGCAAGAGCTCTGTCCAAATTTGACCGGCTCTCCGACTGATTGTTTTGAGTTGCGTCTCTACATGTGACCAGGATTGAGCATCGCCCATACCTCGAATGAGCTCCAGGTAAAGCAATAAACCCTCATGCGTTGCAGGCATAGCGATAAGTTCCTGCTCCAGCTCTTGCCAGATTTGTTCAGCTCGCTCTTTTTGTCCAGCGAGCCATAAGCTGCCCGCGAGTTCGGAATGTGCGCGTATTCTCAGTCCCGCTCGCTCAATCTGCTGGAGCGCCAGTTCAGCCCTGGACCATTGCCGTGCATTGCTATAAGCACTGGAGAGAGCGCGCCTCATCAAATCTTGTTGCTGCGTTGTCGCAGCATCTTTTAGCATTTCCTCGGCCTGTTGCCAGCAGCTTTCAGCCGCCTCTGCTTGCTGATCAAGCAGCAAAAGTTCACCAAGCTTGCTAAGGGCCGATACTTTCCTTTCTACCTGGACAATTTGCGCTATCAGTTGCCGCGCCCGTTCCCATTGCTGGGCTTGAGCCAGGGCTTTACAAAAAATGTATAGAACTTCGTCCTTCTCGGCTGTATAGGGGAGAGGTGCAAGCAGTGTCATACCTTTTTGCCAGACCTTTTCAGCTATTTCGCGACGTTGTCTTGACCACAGGACCGCGCCATAACGAAAGTAAAAACTAGCTTTCTCCAGGTCATTTTGCTCAATCTGATCGATAATCTCCTGTGCATGCCCTCTCTGGTCGATGAGTGCATAGCAATAGGCCATGATAGTCCATAACCTGGCGTACCCCGCGCTATAGGTGATCTTCGAGAGGCTCGCCTCTATCTGTTTGCACGCATTCAATGCCTGCTCGTTCGCCCCTGCCTGGACAGCGGCCTCAACGAAATATTCTAGCGCCTCTATTTTGCGCACCGATGTTTGCGGCAGCAGGCTGATAAACTCCTGCGCTTGCTGCCAATATCTCGTCCTGGCGAAGGCTTTGCTCATGAGGAAGAGCAAGCGCAGGCGCAAGGATCTGTCAGCAAAAGAAGAGATCAGTAGATTGATCCGATAGGTATGAGTTAGGTGATTATGAAATTGGAAGAGGGTCGTTACTTCCTGCTGAACGCTTTGGTGTGAGCCCTTTTTGTGCTGCTGCATTGTCAATGTAAACTTTTCGAGCACATCCTGGATATTGAAAGTCTGTGCGACCAAGCGTTGATCCGCAATAGCGACCTTGCCTTCAGATTGGATATGCCAGGTGAGTGGACGCGTGCCATTCTGTTCGATGAGAACGCGCAATTGCGCGCTCCAGGCCCGCTTGAACTTCGTTTGCTGCCAGGAGATGCTACCTTCAGCGATATGCTTTAGCTGCTCTTCCGCCCACAACTGAGCCCGGTCGCTATCCAGCTCTATCTCGTCGAGGGGAGGCGGGGTAATATGCTGTGCTTCGGGCCATTGCGCAGGATCAATAGTTTCAGGTAGAAAGATATTGTGCTGCCATTCTATTACGAATGGCAGCCCCATCGACTTTTCGGTGGTCTTTCCTCCTTTCTGGTAGATTTGTAACAGCCCCTTTCTGTTCTTGACCTGCCAGAGTTTATCTTTTTTCTCTCCTTTAAGCGGTTGATAGGTGATATACTGCTGCGCATGCAATTGCTCTAAAATGGTATTGACAAAAGAGGGATTGCGCAACTTTAAGAACAGGACCATCTGTCTGGTTGTACAAGGAGCGAGATCCAGCAGGCAGCGGATAACAAATTGCTCAATAGGGGTATCAACAATGCGCTGCTGCACGCTGAGTTGTACCGACCCTTTCACAATAAAGAGTGGCAGGACAACCATTGTCTGCTCACCCTCAGTAACTACCTGCCAGGGGGAGAGGGCCATAGTATCAGACGGTCGCCAGTTCATTACTATATCACTTTTCCTCTCCAGGAGTGGAGAAACGTACACCAACATGTGTTCTGAGCGATTTAGCAACAGAGAGTATCTTTTGATAGAACTTGCGCGCTTCCCCTTTTAGTCCTGTATAGTTGTGCGTCGAGCCAAAGATGAGCAGAAGTCGGCGAGCGCGACTCATCGCTACATTAATACGCCTCGGATCGGCTAGGAAAGAAGAAGGCATGGTGTTTTTGTCATTGAGTACCAGGCTGAGAAGAATAATATCCTGTTCCCTCCCCTGGAACGCATCAACCGTGCCAAATTCGACCAGAATGTCTGCTGGAACGTCTTGCATCTGCTGCTTGTAGAGTGATTGCAGCAGATTAGTTTGAGCGCGATAGACCGAGATGATGCCGATCTCTAAAGGTCGTATCTGGCATTGAGACGAACTCGCTCCCAGCTTATCAATAATGTCTTTTAATACGCCGATAATCAGAAAAGCTTCGGCTTGATTGAGGCGTGACTCGCCTTCCTGTTGATGTATCCAGTATTTGTTAGGGGAGGTATCAATCCAGGCCAGATGAGCCTCCGAATTGGGCAACCACCAGCAGATCTCTAAAAAATGCTCCCGCTCTTCATCTCGACAGCCCTGAGTTAGCGCCCCATTATAAAATTGATTGATCGTCCCCATAATCTGAGAATGCATGCGGTACTGCCGCGTGAGCATTAGCGTACGTTGATAGTGAGGAGCCCGCTGTGACAGGTATTCAAAACGTTCGGCAAAAAATGCTGAGAAGAAGTGACGTTGAATGGTTTTTAAATTCATAGAGACCTGATCATCGTTGTCAGCATACTTTTTTGCCAGCTCATGCAATTGTTCTGCCATCTCAGAATGAATAAGCGGAGGAAGCTGTTTATGGTCTCCAACGAGAATAATTTTTTTGCCAAAGAGACAGGGGATCAGCAATTCATTTGCGGAAGCTTTCGATACTTCATCAATGATGACATAATCAAAGCCTTTCTTGCGAATATTGGTAATCGTATTCAGAAAACCGTAGGTGCCGCTATGTACGCAGGTAGTGCCGTAGACGTTCGCGTTTTGCAGAAACATCTCCCAGACGTGTTTGGGCACCTCAATACCGTCCTGCTGTAACGCTGCCAACCAATCTTCGAGAATAGAGATGCGCCGGGCCAGCGTATGGATATCCCAGCCTTCGCTTGCTACATACTCCCAGTTCTTCTTCATCTCGACGATATCTTCATAGTACGGAATGCCTTCCTCATGCCAGTGGAGCAAATCTTTGACCGCGGTCGGGATGAGATCATAATAGCGTTGCCAGTAAATCTGTAAAGCCTGTAATGAATTCTGGGCGCTTCCATATTTTATCTGCGTTTGTAGTGCTTTACATTGCTCCTGTGCTATATCCAGGAGTTGCTGTGTAGCCGCAAGTGTAGCTTCGCACTCCTGCAACGATAAACATTGTTGTTGAACCTGCATTAACTGAGCTTGCAGGGCGCAGAGATCAAGCTCTTGTTTGCTAATGAAGCTCTGATAATGTAACTGAATGTCTTCCCAGCATTCGACAAAGAGGGGATATAGCTCAAAAAAGTAGCGTAATGCTTCAAGATCCGCTTTGACCCCATCAACAATGGAAGCAAGCCAGCGTCTCACCGCACTTCCTTCGACGAACTCCAGGCCGATCTCGTGCATCTTTCTTTGATTGCCAATACGCACCGCCAGAATGTCAGCGTGTTCAGCCAGGCGAGAGAGGGCATTATCAACGGCCAGATTGGTCTGCGAGGCAATCAGCACGACGCCGCCCTGTTGGACGATCTGATAACACAACTCTGCAATAAAAGTCGTTTTACCCGTGCCGGGAGGCCCTTGCAGAAGAAAAAAGTCAGGTGTAGCCAGAGCAAGTTGAATGGCCTGTTTCTGCTCTTCGTTCAAATCATCACGCAGATAGCGTTGAATGGGCGTCTGTAGATCCTCTTCGCTCAGCGGGGGAATTGCGTTCACCAGCTCTTCATTATCGCCAAATAAGAAAAGGTCAAGCGGTAGTACGCCGGGCAGCCTTGTATACGTTAGCAGACGTGTCAGCGCATCCCTCTGAATCGTCAGATCACCGATAGGATTAAATTCAAATTTTGATTGAGTCGCCAGTGTACGCAGCAATGCATCTGGTACAGGGTTTGTATCATCGGTTTTCAGCAGTAGCACGCCATTTTCCGCTTCATAGTGTTGAATCGAAAATGGATAATATATCTGTTTTCTCTTCTTTTTAGCTTTTTTCCCCTTTAATACCAGACTTATTTTGCGTTTTTTATCGGCGCACATCAGTAATTGCTCTGAACAGCGCTTATTATCCTTTTCTGAGAGCCTGATCTCCAACATGCCTGAATGCAATAATGTGCAATCAACCGTTGTAAACGTAAAACTTTGACTTTTGGCAGTTGCAATGGCTGCATCCAGGTATTCCATATTGAGCAGCGTTCTGCCTTCGAGTCGAGCCCGGCGTAACCTCTCTTCCTTTAATAAAAGCTCATGCAGCGTTTGTAGTTGCCGGTCATCAGAGGGTACTTCGGCACTAAAAATACCCAGACAATTTATCCTCGTCTCGTAGTGCTGGCACTGCTTCATACTGATCTCTCTGGCAAACGTTACAGGGACGATATTGTCAATGCAGGTCGCTCCGTCTTGTGCATGAGCCAGAAAACGCCATGAAGCGAGCGCATTGATGTGGGGGAAACGAATGCCAATTTGACCTTTGGCTTTGTTCTGCCAGCAGACATAAACCAGGAGCTGAGCAGGTTCCTGCTCATTGTGCAATAACGCCTGTAATGCTGTGAGGGTAGCTTCAGACGCCGCCGAGTCTCCCATAGATGATACGAGTCTCTGTTCAACAGCGCAAGGAAGAAAAAACAGCGTGATAGGCAAATGGGTAGAAGTAGTGCGAATAGCTTGCGTCACCATAATTCTGCCACCTGGTATGGCTATGATAGATGAATGATGCTGTGTATTAAGAATGCCTGTACTCCTGATATTGCTATGGCAGCTTCTCAAGAATGATAATTAAGAACAGATCATGTCTAACATAGAGCTATCTTTGACCTTTGTATATCATTGCGTTTAAGTATAAAGTAATTCTTTTTGACAGTAAAGGCTAGTAGCCATAAAATGTGGTAATCATAGACTTCAAAAAGAATAGAATATCTGAAAGGAGAATGTGATGATTCAGGGCAGAAGGGAACCTCTACACAATCATGCGCGCAAGCCTCTCCGCTATCACGATTTTGCTATTCGCTTTAGCCAATATGATCAGTCTAGCAGCACATTCAAAGTCTGGGTTGAAGGTGAGACTCCTGGTGGCAGTATGCGCCCTAATGATGCATCTCTATGTGCATATACATCAACAGATTTCTGGAGCGATCCTATCTCAAAAAAGGGTGGTACACTTGACAGATTAGAGCGGCGCAAGCTCAACGCCGGGGAAATGTATGCTCTGGGATGTTTACTTGCTAACATAGCATTACCAGAAGGCACTGTCCGTAATCTTTTTCAGCGCAGCCTGGCCGCGCTTGCTGTTGACGAAGGGCTGAGGATACGTCTGCACCTCGATCCGTTAGTACTCGTTCAACTACCCTGGGAATTTATGGCCTTGCCACAAGTTACAGGCGAGCCAAAGCCTACTGATTTTCTGGCTTTACGGCGTGAGATCTCGCTTGTGCGCACAGACAGCGTTGAGTCGGCTATCTGTCCTTTACGCGGCCAGAACCAACTCAGGGTTGTAGGTGTTTTTTCCAGCCCAACTGACTTGCCATCGCTTGCAGTCGAGAAAGATAAGCTTGCCCTTCAGGAATCCCTGGAAATGTTCCAGAAGGCTGTGGGACAAAAAGTAATCTCAACCATATGGGTTGAAGATCCTGCAACGCGTCTTGCGTTAGAGCAGGCGCTATTAGATGGCGCTGATATTTTCCATTTCGCCGGTCACGCCATGTTTGACGCACAAATCAGGCAAGAGGGCTTTATTGTGTTGGAGCGGGAAGATTACTCCAGCGAGAGGTATAGCGGCGAGCGGTTGGCTCAACTGCTGCGAAACGCGGGGGTACGTCTGGTGATCTTAGGCGCATGCGAGACGGGGCGTCGCAATGACCAGAGAATGTGGAATGGCCTTGCTCCAGCTTTGACGCGCGAAAAGATACCAGCCGTGCTGGCCCATCAATTCGATATTTACGATGCCAACGCGGCCCTGGTTGCTGAAAGAGTATACCAGCGCATTATGACCGGCTATACCATTGATGAAGCAGTATTCGAGGCCCGCCAGGCCATTTATCAGCGTAAAGGTCTAGAAAATCGTGATTGGGGCGCGCCGGTACTCTACCTGCACGATAAGGCAGGAATACTCTTTCCCATTCCAGAAGAGGATGCCTCAGAAAGCAGTCAGAGCATTCCATTTATACAGGTAGTAAACGCCTTCAAAAAAGTTTCGGGCGATGTGATTGACGTGAAGCTCCACAAAATGAAACGCGGTCATATTTCCATCAATGACAGTGTTGATATAATTGATGAAAATGGCACATTCACCAGCCTGGAAATCGATGAGTTAACGTAAGAGGTCTAAGCGTGTAGCGTCGCGGAATAGCTATCAGGCGTTTGCCTTGAGGGTGCGAGTCTATTCAAAAGCCATTGCAAATGTTTTCCTGAGGACATCAGAACATCTGCAATGGCTTTGTGGTTCACCTGGCGTTACGTAACAATGACCATCATATCCATAGTTGCAGGGTGAGAAGTGCAGGTCAGATGGAATGTGCCTGCGACATTCCAGGGGGGCGACGTCCAGTATTCTCCAATGTCAATGCGTATGCCGGCAAGGCCGCCGAAATCAGGCGCCCCCGCTTCGCTCTCCTGTATCCCCAGTTTTCCTATGGTCAGAATATGCAAAGAGCCATTGCTCGCATCATCCACGAAGGTAATGGTCGAGCCTTTTTTAATAGTGATTGATGGCACGGCGAAGGATGTCGCAAGCAATTTCACCGTATTCGGGTTGTTGATCTTGGGGCCAGATGCATCACCACAAGCAACAATCAGCGTGAAAACGGCGCAGCAGGCCAGCAGGAAAAAAACCTTCTTCACAGAGTCCCCTTCTCTCTAGTCGCCCTGTTCGACCTTTACTGCTATTGTAGGATCGACGGGAGCTGGGGTCACGAGGCGGCGTGGACGCCTGACGACGCGGATCGGCTCGTGCCCTGCCGCAGATTGCACACTCAACCATTGGGCCATAGAGCGTTCCGGGCCGGTGCGTCGCAGCAGATAATAGGTCAACAGCGCCACCGGACCAAAAAAGGTCTGAACCGGAATAGTGATCCCGATGCCTGTGCGCCCGAACTGCTGAATCAGCAACGGCGAGAGAGATGGGAGAATCGAGCCAAAGATGGCGATAATTGCCAGTGAGGCGAAGACCCCTTTGCGCCCAAACCCTTTGAAGGCGCTAATGGTAAAGAGAGTAAAGACCAGCAGATCGCCGATTCCCAGGTTTGAGCTGTAAGAGCCGATAATCCAGCCCATCGCGGCATCCAGTGGCTGGCCGTGAAAGCGATCAGCCAGGTGCTGGCTGATAGGGACAAATATGGAAAAGGTGAGATCGTAGGCAGCGAGGATAAGGCTGAACCAGGCCACCTGGCGAAGACGCATCCCTCCCTGGACATAGAGGTTCGAGACGCCGATCACCGCGGCCAGCACAATAATATTGTTGAGCACCCAGTAAATTTGCCACCCCTGCGTGGTTCCCATCAGGGTGCGCGTCACCACAATATTACTCCCGACCAGGAAAATGATCAGCGGCCAGAGGTAGCGTGGCCGCAGAAAGGGCCGCAGGGACATATAAAGCGCGCTGCTAAATGTCAGAACCAGCATGCCGGTCAGCACATTGCTCGGCATCACCAGATAGAGGAAGGGGAGCAAGAGAATGAAGAACAGAACCAGCGCAATATCGCGTGCATTGAATACCCCTAGCGCGGGCCGTTCCAGACGCACGCGTCGAAAGTAGAGCAGGGCCAGCATCGGCACACCCAATCCGGCAATGACGGCCACAATAACTTGAAAGGTCACTGCAAGGCGTATATCCATCTTTAATCAACCCTCCTGGCAGCAAAAGTTGTCTCCAGCAGATCCGCGCGCAGCGGACGGAGTTGGATCAGATCCTGATCACGCGTAACACAACCTACGACACGGACATTTAACCCCGCCTCCTGGTAGCGCCGTTCGATCTGTGCATAGGTTACGCCGTGGCGGAGTGCTTCTTCAGAGATCGTCATCTCGATCCTGTTATCCACAACTTCGGCACTGAAGCGCGCGGGCCAGGGTTCGGAGGGAAGAGCCTCGAAGACCTCAATGAGATCGCGCATAGTCACGTATTGACCATTCACGCGCAGCACATGAGAAGCTTTCCCCAGAATATTCGACGTGGCAGACATGGTTGCCAGTTCGCAGGTCAGGGGAGAGTCGGGAAGATTTCTCACAACATCGCGGGTATCATAGCGAAATACAGGCATACATTCTCGATAGGGATAGTAGGGCGTGATAACGACGGTTCCCAGTTCGCCTGGGGCTGCTGGCTTACCTGTGTCGAGATCAATGACCTCAAAAGATCCCACATTAAGGTCATAGTGGAGATGTCCCTGGTTGCAGGTGCGCCCGCCCATCGGCAGAATCTCAGTCATGCCATAAGCATCGCTGATGATAGCAGGTCCCAGCGTCTCGGTAACGGCTCGTCGCAGCGCGTCAGAAAGCACCTCGCCGCCGCAGTAAATACGGCGTAGACGGAAAGATTTGGGTCCCAGGCCACGCCGTCGCGCCTCTTTGACAAGTTGGGCCAGATAGCTTGGATAGGTAGAGAGCAGCGTGGGAGCCTTATCTCCAACAAGCAACTGGTCCAGGCTCTCTTCCACCGGAACAATGCCCAGGACGGAAATGCGCGCTTCTGTCAGCCGCGAGGTCGTAGTATTTAACTGGACGGCAGCGGTCGCGCGTGAACTGATATTGATTTGCCAGTAATCACCTGGATAGACCTCGTTACGCAGCAGGCCACTGAGGGCGGCGAGTGCGGGCCAGAGTTCTATCTCATATTTCGAGAGCCAGATCTCGGCAGGGCAACCGGTTGTACCAGTCGTGCGTGTAGAGATATATGGTTCAACACCACTACAGAGGAAATCTCGCTGATGCTCCAGCAAATCCTCCTTGCACGTCACGGGGATACGAACCATGTCATCCAGCGTCAGTTTATCGGGGAGAATGTTGTGAGCAGCAAAAAGTTTGCTGTAGTAGGGAGAGGTGCGCGTCAGGCGGCCCGCAGTATGCTGCAGCATCCTGAGCTGATACTCCTTACGAGCCTCTGGCTCGGTAAAGGGGCCATCCAACAACTGTTGTACATCATCGCCCGCTGACCCAAACTCTTCCAACGTCCTCAAGGCGTCTCCAACCATACGCTCAAGATTACGTGGATTGATATGCCAGCCCCACATCATCGCCATAGCCATGCGAAACTGGCGAATCCCTGTCTCAAACACCTATCTTCTCTCTTTCATAGATAGCTATCCAGGTGAGTAACAGGACCTCTCATGCCATGACTAGATCGGCTTTCAGGCAGAGACAAAACCATAGAGAGCCGACTTGCAATGTCTGGATCGGCTAGAGCAGCACATCTCGGTTACTAGCCGCAGGTATCGCAAGGGTATCTTATCTTGTATCCGCAGAGCGGTCCTGTTACGCCAGGGAAGCAGGGACGCTAGGAGGAGGAAAGGCAGCCCAGGAAGAGTACTGCTGTCAAAGATCCGAGTGCATACCGACCATACTTGAGGGTACAAATGAAACGAGCCATAGGAAGATCTCCTTTCCTGATCGTGGTACCACTGATACGCGTCTTCGCGTATTCTTAAAAAAAGGCGATCTAGAACCGGCTTCGCTGCTAGCCTCTGTTACCGCAGCCTGGTTCGATAGATACTTTAATTATAATCTCCACAATCTTATTTTGTCAATTGCTTGATAGATACTCATTAGTGTTTTTCAAAGTTGTTCTAATTTAGAACAAACCTATCGGGTAATGCTTCATCTATCAGTGATGCTCCTTTCTTCAATTTACCCTGTGGCCAGATGTATCCAGACCCGGCGATGAGGTAAGCGCGATGGCCTCCCTTCATATCAGTTAGTCAAGAAGATGTGTTATACTGCCCTCTGAAGATGATTTAATGGAGGAGAAGAAGCTCCCAAAGAGATTTACCCAGATGGAACTCTATTGCAAGATAAGGATGTGATAATGCAAGAAACTCATGCTGCGAAAGCCAGCGCCCGCTTACAGGGCTTCGACGATTTTGTGCATCAGGTGATGCAGGATTGGAAAGTGCAGGGGCTTGCCATCGCGCTTATCAAGAATGGTGAGGTCATCCTCTCACGCGGATTTGGCAAGCGTGATGTGGCCAGCGGTCGGGATGTGACGCCGCAAACGCTCTTCCCAATTGCCTCCTGCTCGAAAGCTTTTACGACGGCAGCTCTGGCTGTGCTCGCCGATGCGGGCAAGATGGACTGGGATACCCCTGTGAGGGTCTATATGCCGGAGTTCAAGCTCCTCGATCCGTTTGCCACCGAGCGGATGACCCCTCGCGATCTGGTCTCGCACCGCTCCGGTTTGCCGCGTCATGATATGGCCTGGTATAACGCTTCCGTTACCCGCCAGGAGCTCTTCGAGCGTTTGCAATATCTTGAGCCGACAAAAGATTTCCGCTCGCTCTGGCAGTATCAGAACCTCATGTATATGGCTGCTGGCTATCTGATTGAACGTATCACTGGGCAGACCTGGGAGGGATTTGTCAGCCAGCACCTGTTTGCGCATCTGGAGATGACCGCGAGCAACTTCTCTATCACTGAAACTGCTGAGCATGCCGACGACTTCTCCCATCCCTATAGAGAGAAGGACGACAAGGTGGAGGAGATGCCCTTCTATGGAGCGCAGGGAGCCATCGGGCCAGCAGGAGCCATCGTTTCCAATGTTGATGAGATGGGTCGCTGGGTCCTTATGCATTTGCGTGATGGGAAGTACAACGACAAACAGGTGCTCTCAGCCAGCCAGGTGACGCTGCTGCATTCGCCGCAGATGATCATCCCTGAAACCGGCAAGTTCGCCGAGATTCCCTATTCGAGCTACGCGCTGGGCTGGTTCGTCACACCTTACCGGGGTCATCCGATGATCCAGCATGGCGGCAATATCGATGGCTTTAGCTCGTTGACCAGCCTGTTCCC
The DNA here is from genome assembly GCA_035650355.1 of Ktedonobacteraceae bacterium. Taxonomy (GTDB): domain Bacteria; phylum Chloroflexota; class Ktedonobacteria; order Ktedonobacterales; family Ktedonobacteraceae; genus DASRHT01. The sequence continues at coordinate 26,049 of DASRHT010000111.1, read as the reverse complement.
ACATGAGAACATCGGGATGGTGGTTTTGACCAATATGGATAGCAGTCCGGTCCCCGGGATTCTCACCTACCATGTCTTCGAACGGCTTGCCGGCCTGGATACTATTGATTGGAGTGCGCGCTATAAAAAAGACTGGGCGGAGATCAAAGAGGCGGAGAAGAAGGGCAAAGAGAAAAGCGAGACGGATCGCGTCGCCAACACGCATCCCTCACACGAGCTTGATGCCTACGTGGGCGATTATGAACATCCCGGCTATGGCGTGATCGCGATCACGCGCGAGGGTGACGGGCTGCAAGCGAGCTTCAACAACATCACCGCTGCGCTCAAGCACTATCATTACGATATCTTTGATCTGCAAATAGAGCGTTTCGATCTTGACTTGAAAGTCTCCTTCTTAACCAACTTCAAAGGCGACATTGATACGCTTGTTGCACCTTTAGAGGTAACGGCCAGGGATATCGTCTTCAAACGCGTCGCCAGCAAGGAGATGACGGAAAGGAGCTTCCTGGAGCAGTTCGTCGGAGCATACGAATTGATGGGAGTACGTGCTATCGTCGCCCTCAAGGGAGAGAAAACCCTGCAATTGACGGTGCCGGGGCAACCTGAGTACGAACTGGAGCCATACAAAGGCACAGAGTTCCGTGTCAAAAACATGTCCGGCTTTAGCCTGGAATTTACGCGCGATGAGGCAGGGCAGATTACCGCAGTGGTTATCACCCAACCATTCGGAACGTTCACAGCGCAAAAAGTCTAATGTCATGTAGTTATTCTATCCTTCGTGTGCGTGCCTGCTCGCGAACAGCTTGCAAATTGAGCAACTCGGCCACCTCGTACGTTGGGGTGGGACCGGTTTTTGGGCGCAGGCGGATCAGCGTGGGAAAATGCCCAATGCGCCCATGCAGCTCGGCTAATAGCACAAAGGCTGCGGGCGCGTAGCCCGGCGGGTTGATGAGGAGCGGGCGCGTCTGCCACTCCTCCGCAGTCAACCCGACAGCATCAACAATGGCGCTAATCTGCGCCGCCAGCGACTGCGCCTGGTCGATTTGCACAGGAATCGTGCGAACCTCGTCGATACTCGTCCCGGCGAGCGCCTCAATCTGCGCCTTGTGCTCGTCGGTAAGTGGGTGCGTGAAGTTTAGTATCAGCATGTTTTACATCCTCGGAAATGTTGGATCAATAGCTTCTTTTTTCACAATAGTTGCTATGTCGGGCAAATCATCGCCTGTGACTACAACAATTCTTCGGCTCTTTGCCTGAGCTAAAAAATCCTCGGAAGGCTTTTTTCCAGAAATGCTGGTAACTAGCAACCTTCCAGTGAATCTGCCACCGAGGATATTAGCAACCGAATCCAGTTTATAGAGCGTTTCTGAAGAAAAGGGGTTTTCTTCAGTTTTACACTCTGCAATAAGCAACTGAGCCTTATAAGTGACGGCTACATCAAGTTCGTTTTTGCTATTTCCATCATTTACTTTTTGATTCCATTGGCAATCATCGAAAAGTACTTTTCCTCTCTCCTCGTCCCAAATATTTCTTGCAGCGTCCCATATATATGCCTCAAGCCAGGCTCCATTTAAAAACCTGTCTTGCGTATATGATAATTGGAAGCTAAGAGTGGAATCGCTATTGCGGCCTAATTGGCTTGCTAAACCTATTTGCTGGACTTCTTCTAAGAGGGAATATGTTTCTGCAGGTAATCCCTTTAAGGTATATAGTTTCGGATTTTCTTTTCCAGGTCGGCTGGTGATTTTGCTCATTACTCGTTTCATAAGTGCTGCAAGTGGGGGATTCTTGCCAAGCCTTTGAGCAAAAGATAGCCAATGTTGTTCACTATATTGTCGGTGGTCTTCAAGATCGCCAGTTACTAGGTCTCGACCGTAAGCTGCTGCGTAATCTTCTACATCTATGTTGAATATTTTTTCATCGCAACCCTCTCCAACAAGAGGAATAACGCGGGTGTGAGCTGTATTAAGATACCAACATTTAGTCATGGTCTCAAATCTGCTGCTAGAAGCTTTTGAAGCTTCATATGCAGCAAGAGTCATTAGCGATGTTGCCGCTGTAACATCAAATATCCAGGCCATATCAGGATATTGTGCTACCATATTTTCGCAAACACGCTGTATTTCGGCCACATCAAAGGCATCTATACCTTCAGGAGCTTCTAACTTGCAGGAGAAGTGATGTTTTTTTTGGTATTTATCAATAGCTCGCTGCAATAGATGCAAATCCCGATGACTTTCTTTGGAACTGATAGCTACTATTATCTCTGGTTTCTCATGCATAAGCGTAAGTGCTGCGGGGAGAAATGAGCGCCCACCGAAAAGTGTTAAAAGTGCTTTCTTCGTCATTATTACTCTCCTCCTGTATTGCTTCTGACCCTTCTTAACACGTAGAATTTGCTTTCCTGTCTATCAGCATACCAGCATAATGAACGCGTATCCTCATCGATCCTCTGAAAAATCTCATACATTTCTCTCAAGTTTTTGCACAGGGAAAATATCATTCGTCATCCCCAAAATACCGGCTGAACTTGGCGACGAGGAAATGATAGTCCAGGCGCTCATCTTCGGGAATGTTCCAGGCCGTGTGACACAGGTTGAGCAGGACGGTTTTGTGCGTGTTGATGGTGACGGGAGCGAGGCCGAGTTCTTGCGCTACCTGTTGCGGTCGCAACCCCCTGGCGAAGGCGCGCAGCACTTTGAGCTGTGCCGGGGTGGCGTTGTTGACAACCTCGGTGCAGTGAGCGTGCTCCTGAGCGGCCATTTGCACCTGCTGGCCCTCCTGAGCGCGATGGAAAGAGAGGGCAGAATTGTAGAAGTAGGCTCCCAGAGAAAGGAAGCGGCCCTGGATCAGCTTGACCCCCCAGTCCGCTGGAACATGCATGAGCTGGCCCCGGTCAACCTTTTCTCGAACAGTATCAGGCGTGTAAAGGTGCCAGATGTGGTCATGATGGTCAAAATTGAGTGCAGCCACCGAGATCGCCAGCAAGGCCATCAAACGCCGCCCGCCGCTCACGGAGAGATGGACGCGATACCCCTGCTGCTTCAGATCGCCCAATAGTCGGTGGATGCTATCAAGCGTGCCATCGGCATGCGTATTATCGGCGATATCGTCAATAGGTCGTCCATCGAGTTCCAGCACTTGCGAACGAAAATGGATTTTCTGCCGTGTCAACGGATGGGGGTAGGGGACACCACTAAACTCGACATTGAGGCGCAGCAGAGCTTGATAGAGCTTTGACGGAGAACTTGCTTTGGGATGCAAAACAATAACTTTCGTAATAGGAAAGCCCTTTTGTAACAATAAATCAAGCGTAAATGTCACGACCTGCGGCTGACCACCCAGCGTCGCCACAAGAATATGGGGATGATCCGGCATCCGTCACTCCTTCCTCTCGATCACACCTTACCCGAATAGCCAGGAATATAGCAATGATGATGCGAGATTATATACACCTGGCAAATTTGCTTTGAGTACCCAAAGACGAAATTGCCGATATCATATCATAGAAAAAGCAGTAAGTATATCATCAGTTTATCCAAACAAAAACGCCTAAGCTTTCGTGTTGGGTAACATGGCTTAGGCGTTTTGTTTGTCTGTTGGGGAGGCTATTCGACGATCTTCTTTGTCAAGACTGTAAGTAACTGTAGCATTGAGTCAAACTTATTGTCTAACGAAGCGAAACGCTGTTCCAACTTGTTGTCTAAGGCGGCAAACCGTTGGTCAGTTTTGTTTTCCAACGAGGTAAAACGCTGCTCCAAAGACGCTATACTAGCCTCAACTTTATCAAAACGAGCATCAACTTTATCAAAACGAGCGTCAACTGCGTTGAAACGGACATCTAGTTGGTTTTCTGTTGCTATTTGGTATTTTGCTAGGTGATCGAAGCTTGCGACCATATCTCTTGATAACTCTTCGATACGCGCATACAACATAGCGGTCGTATGTTCTTGTGCTATTAATCTTGCCTCAATGTCTGGAAACTGAGTCATTGGTAATCCTCCCCCTTGCTACGTTTTTCAATCTTGAAGCAGTATAACATTACTCAGCAGCACCCGACAACAAGCGAAGGGCTTTTCAAACAACCTCAACTGGCTATGACAGTAGCAGCATATCACAAACAATGAGGAAGGTTGCGCTTCCAAATCCTGACACAAGATGACAACTATTCATAATACAATAGTTATGGTATGCTATAACTCTCCTGGGAACCAGTTGCATATTCCTTATGTACGTCTGCTTCTCTCTGTCTCGGTTGCTAAAGGAGGTTCTGTTTGTCCAAGCGAGAATTTACCGTTGCCAATGAACATCTCTATAATCGTTCTAGCGCGACCCACTGGATCATCTCACATCTTTTGCGCTATAAGCATCTTGCCTTAGGCTTTATGTGTCTGTCGATTGTGACAAATATACTCTTTTCTGCCATCCCGACGCTGACCGGCGTGGCCTTCAATGTTGTGCAGCAGGGGCGCGCGGGCCTCGGCCAACTGGTGCAACTGGCGCTGACCATGTTAGGAGCCGTGCTTGCCAGTGGTCTGGTTGATATCTCCGCGCGATTGACGGTGGAGGTCCTCGGGAAACGCTTTGCGCGCGACGCTCGTGAGGAGCTGTATATTAGCCTGCTGGGGAAAAGCCAGACCTTCCATAACCGCCAGCGCGTCGGCGATGTGATGGCCCGCGCCGCCAATGATATGACCCAGTTGAGCGATATGGTGGTGCCCGGCTTTGATGCCATCTTCGATTCATTTACCAGTTTAGCCGTGATTCTTACCTTCATCGGCTTCCTGAACGTGAAATTGCTGCTCACCCCGCTGCTTTTCACCGTGGCCTTCTTGATCGCTCTGCGTGCCTACTCGCGCAAGCTCAATCCGGTTTCTAATCAGATGCGCGAGCAGTTCGGCGAGACGAATGCCGTGCTGAACGAAGCCGTGACGGGCATTGAGGTGGTGAAGGCAACCGCACAGGAAGAGCAGGAGAAGAGTAAGTTCAATCGGAACGCCTCCCGCTACCGCGATTTCTACGTGAGAAACGGTCAGATCCAGGGGCGCTACCTGCCAATGTTGCTGCTCGGCATCACGCTGGCTCTGGCCTTCCTGCAGGGCCTGTATATGGTAACGCAGCAGCAGCTATCGCTCGGCAGCCTGGTGGCCTTTATGGGCTTAATGGTCAATCTGCGCTTCGTCTCCTTCATGTCCCTCTGGACCTTTAGCCTGGTCCAACTGGGCGTGGCAGGCTCTAACCGCATCCTGGCGTTGATGAAAGAGGAGACGGAACTGGATGAGAACGAGTCGGGGTATCGTGAAGCAATGCGCGGCGATATCGTCTTTGAGCATGTAACCTTTGGCTATGGCTCGATTCCCATCTTGAAGGATCTCTCGTTCCACGCGCAGCCGGGGCAGACCATCGCGATTGTGGGACAGACCGGAGCGGGCAAGAGCAGCCTGACGAAGCTGGTCAATCGCATCTACGATGTCAACGAGGGGCGCGTGCTGATCGATGGGGTAGACGTGCGCGACTGGAGCCTGGACTCCCTGCGCTCCCAAATTTCTACCATTGAGCAGGATATCTTTCTCTTCTCGCGCTCCATCGCCGAAAATATTGCCTATGGGCTGGGGCAGAAGGCCAACCGGGACGCGATAGAGGCAGCCGCGAAGGATGCCCAGGCCCACGAGTTCATTACCAGCTTCAAGGACGGCTACGAGACGGAGATCGGCGAGCGCGGCGTGACGCTCTCGGGCGGCCAGCGCCAGCGCGTCGCCATCGCCCGCGCCCTGCTCACCGATCCGCGCATTCTCATCCTGGACGATTCGACCAGCGCAATTGATAGCGCGACCGAAGACGAGATTCAGAGAGCAATCCGCCGCCTGCTCGAAGGCCGGACAACGCTGCTGATCACCCATCGCCTCTCGCAGATCCGCTGGGCTGATAAGATTCTGGTCTTGAGCAAGGGCGAACTGGTCGATCAGGGAACGCACGAAGAATTGCTGCAACGTTGTGACGCCTACCGTCGCATCTTCTCGCACTACGAGACGGTAGTACCTGCGCCCGCTATCGGCGGCGAATAGAAAGAAGAGGAAACCAATGGGCTTTATCATGGATGGCCTGGATGCCGAAGCGTACGACCGGACATATAAGGATAGACAACTTGTCGGGCGTATCATTGGCTATTTCCGACCACATCTAGCCACGATGCTCTTTGTCGCCGGTCTGATCGTCTTCAACTCGCTGCTAGATACCGCCTTCCCGCTGCTGATCTCGCGCAGTCTGGATACGCTGACCCTCTCCAGAACCCTGCAACCGGTGCTCTGGCTGGTCGGCTTTATTCTCCTTGCCGCCGTGCTCTCATGGACCTGCAATATGTTCCGCCAGTGGTATACGGCGCGCGCCGTCGGGGATGTGGTGTTGCAGTTGCGCAAAGATGCCTTTGGCGCGGTCATGGATCGCGATATGTCGTTCTTCGACGAATTCTCGTCGGGGAAGATCGTCAGCCGCGTCACCTCCGATACCGATAGCTTCGCGACGGTGGTGACGCTCACGCTTAACCTGCTCAGCCAGTTCCTCCTCTTCTTCCTCGTCGCCGGCATATTGCTGGTGAGAGACTGGAGCCTGGCGCTGATCGCCTTTACCATCATGCCCGCCATCCTGGCGGTGGCGCTGGGCTTTCGCTACCTGGCGCGCCGCTTCACCCAGCGTTCCCAGCGTTCGCTCGCTCGTGTTAACGCCAATGTGCAGGAGGTCGTTAGCGGCATTACGGTGGCGAAGAACTTTCGGCAGGAGCAGAATATGTACGACGAGTTCAAAAGCGTCAACGAACAGTCGTACCATGTCAATGTGCGTGCAGGCTTCCTTTATAATGGAGTCTTCCCCATCCTGGTGGGGATTGCCAATCTCGGCACAACGCTGGTGGTCTACTTCGGTGGCATGAGCGTGCTCAATGGCAAGATCTCCGCGGGCGAGTGGTTCCTCTTCGTACAAAGCATCGGCCTGCTCTGGTTCCCGGTGACGAGCATCGCCTCGTTCTGGAGCCAGTTCCAGCTCGGTCTATCGGCGAGCGAGCGCGTCTTTGCCCTGCTGGACGCGGAGCCGCGCGTGCATCAAATTGATAACCGTCCGGTTTCGCGCCTGACCGGTAAGATCGAGTTCAAGGATCTCCACTTCAGCTACGATGACCGGCATACGGTGCTGGCGAACTTCAACCTGACGATCAACGCGGGCGAGACGGTGGCCTTCGTCGGTCACACGGGCGCAGGCAAGTCAAGCCTGGGTAAGCTGGTTGCTCGCTTCTACGAATTCCAGGGTGGGCAGATCCTGATCGATGGACAGGATATTCGCAGCTTTGACCTGCATGACTATCATCGCCACCTGGGGATCGTGCCGCAGGTGCCGTTCCTCTTCTCCGGCACCGTCACCGACAATATCCGCTACGCTCGACCGCAGGCGAGCGATGAGGAGGTTGCGGCTGTGGCTCAGCAGATTGGTGGCGGCGACTGGATCGATGCCCTGCCCGAAGGCTTGCAAACGCCGGTGGGAGAGACTGGCAAGGCGCTCTCAATGGGACAGCGCCAACTGGTCGCCCTCGCGCGCGTGCTGCTGCAAGACCCTTCGATTATCATCCTGGACGAAGCGACCGCCAGCGTCGATCCGCTCACCGAGGCCCAGATCCAGGAAGGGCTTGACGTCGTGCTAGAAGGTCGGACCGCCATCGTCATCGCCCATCGCCTCTCGACCATTCGCAACGTTGACCGCATCATCGTGCTCAGCCGTGGTCGTATCGTCGAAGAGGGAAACCACGATCTGCTGATGAGCCAGGGCGGTCACTACGCCCAGCTCTACAACACCTACTTCCGTCACCAGTCACCCGACTACAAACCCGGCGAAGGCTTCGTTCCCGTGCTGGTACCGGTTGACGAGAAAGAGGCGGTATAAAACCCTTATGTGAAGAAAAGAATGGTCAACAGATTCAGGAAGCCCTGAGAGACAGGGCTTTCTGACAGGCCAGGACTCGTCATGTTTCAGTATAACCATAATGAGCACTATGCCGACTTATTGTTGCGTCAGGTTCCTTCCAGTTGCCAGCAGGCCATTATTTGAAAATAGCCTCTTCTTAACGTTTTTATTGATAGATAGAAAAAACTGACTAGAATAAAAAAAGGTGATACCTTAAACCGTATTGGTTGGTTAAGAACGCCATGAAAAAAAAGAAGCAAGAACGTAACGACTCACCCCATTTCGTTATCCCAAAAACCAAAAATCAATGGTATGGTACTGGCAATAGTCGTTATGCGGCTGGTCGCTACGAGGAAGCATTGGCCGCCTATAGCCGGGCTATCCAACTGGACCCCACGGATAGCAGTCTCTACACTCATCAGGGCATGGCGCTTTACAAGCTCAAACGCTACGAAGAAGCCCTGACAGCCTACAACAAGAGCCTCGAGCTAAATCCTGAAGCACATTGGAATTTGCGCAACAAAGGAGATGCGCTGAGAAAACTGAAACGTGAGGAAGAGGCGCTAGCCGCCTATGAACAGGCCATTCCACTCTCACCAGACAACGCCGCTAACTACTATAAACAGGCAGGCGCCCTGGTGGCCTTACAACGCTATGAAGAGGCGCTGATTGCCTACGAGTGGGCAATCCAGCTTCAACCAGATGAGGCGTACTATCACAATAGTAGGGGATCTACATTCTATCGGCTGAAACGCTATGAGGAGGCGTTAGCCGCCTATAAGCGAGCTGCCCAGCTTCAACCAGACGAGGCCAGCTATCACCATAACCAGGCGCTTGCTCTCGATCAATTGAAGCGGTACGAGGAGGCGCTGGCCGCCTATGAGCGAGCGATCCAGCTTCGGCCAGATAATGCTTTTTCTTATGATGCCAGAGGAAATGTGCTCTACGAGTTGAAACGCTATGAGGAGGCGCTGGCTGCCTATGAACGGGCGCTTGAGCTTGAGCCAGACACGGCTATCTATCACAATAATCGAGGCAGCACGCTCTTTATGCTGGGACGCGCAGAAGAATCGCTGGCTGCCCACAGAATGGCGCTGCGGCTCGATCCCAACCAGGCCCTCTACTACTGCAATCAGGGGAAAGATCTTTATCATCTGCGCCGTTATGCGGAAGCGTATGTGAGCTATGTCCATGCAACTGATCTTGACCCCTCCTATGCCCCCGCCTTCACAGGAAAAGGCAGCGCTCTGCATGCTATGGAACGCTACAAACATGCCCAGGCCGCTTTTGAAGATGCGCGGCGGCTCGATCCCGATCAAATTTCTGCCCACCTTGCTGTAGCTGAAACGCTCAATAGACGCAGGCGTTATAGTCAGGCGTTAGCCGCCAGCGAGCAGGCTATTTTGCTCAATCACGGCAACGCTCGCGCTTATGGGGCTAAAGGCTATGCGCTCTATGGGCTCAAACGGTATGAGGAAGCGCTGGTCTGTTATGAGCAGGCCAGAAAACTCGATCCCACCGAGCTGATATACCTGTTTAATAAAGGCAACGCGCTAAAAGAACTCGGTCATCATGCGGAATCTATGGCGGTCTTTGAAGAACTTCTAGCCGCCTATGAGCAGGAACTGCAACAGGGCGGAGCCAGTGTTTCTATCCATGTTGGGAAAGGCAACGCCCTCTACGAGCTCAAACGGTATGAAGAGGCATTAGCCGCCTACGATCAAGCTCTGGAAATTGATCCAAGGTATATCTGTGTGCCTAGAATAAAATGCCTCTATACACTCCATCGCCGGAGGGAAGCATTCGCTGCGGTGAAAGCGGCGATCCGGCTGCGGATGAATCAGGGCGTTTAACACTATCCGGTCACGTTCTCTTTTTTCCTCCCCTCAAAACCCTCTCTTGGCCCTGGCAGGACAGGCGCGAAAAGTCGATGTAGCGGCGCTGTAAAATATTGCGTGCTATAACGTGTAACCTTCGATGGTATACTCTATAGAAGTAAGTATATTGGTATACTCTATAGAAGTAAGTATATTCCATAAAAGAGGCTCTGTTATGCAGGCAGTACATTCCTTCTCGCGCAAGCAGCGCTTTAGCATCGGTTTTCTGGCCGGTCTGATCGCGGGCGTTATCGCAAGCATGGTGATGCTTATCTTGAGCGTCACCTTCAATGGTGTCTCGCTACCAGAGGCCGCCGGTGCTGTGTTCACCGCGCTGGTGCCTCTTCCCGTCTTTGCATATCTGCACCAGGTGATCGGAGGAGATGCCAAGCATTACTTGTTCTACGGCATTTTAGTTGGTCAATTTCTTGTCTTTGCGCTCAGCGGCGGCCTTTGTAATCTCGTTGTCGCTTCACCTCGCTTTGTCAAAGATCGTGCGTCGCAGGAACAACTGCCCTGGCTGGTCGGGATCGCCCTGGCCTTTATCCTCTGGTTACTGACCGGTCTGCTCTTCCTGCCATTTGCCGGAGCCGGCATTTTTGGCGCTGGTCTGGTAATCGGCGTGGGCAATACGATGATCAGCCTGGCTATCGTTGGCCTTGTCTTTGCCCTGCTGTTTGTCTATATCCAGAACTGGCTGGTCCAATATAGTCTGGAGAAGCAGGAAGCTGCGCGGGAGGCCGGCGGAGAAGGCGCTCTGGAGAATGGACTTTCGCGCCGTACGCTGATTGGCAGTAGCCTTGCATTGATTGGTCTGGGCGCGCTTGGCGTGGCTGCGTGGCGCTTTATCACCGGCTCGGGACCGAGTACCGCCCTGACCGGAACGGTGCAGGGGTATAAGAACAAAGTTGTTCCTCCTCCTCAACCCAATTATGGCACGATTCAGCCAGTAGCTGGCCTTTCCGCCGAAATCACGCCAAACGACCAGTACTATATCGTCTCCAAAAACCTCGTCTCCGATCCCGTTGTCAATGGCACAACCTGGAATCTGACCGTTGATGGAGAGGTTGCCCATCCCTTTACGCTGACATACAATGAATTGATGGCGTTGCCTCGAAAACAGCAATACGAGTCGATGATGTGCATTAGCAACGATGTCGGCGGCGAGTATATGAGCAGCGCCTTATGGGAAGGGATTCCTCTGGCGAATCTGCTCCAGCGCGCGGGGGGAACGACGGCGGGCGCGACGAAGGTTGTGCTCTACGCGGTTGACGACTATAGCGATAGCATTCATCTCTCTAAGGCCCTGGAACCAACCACGCTGGTCGCGGTCAAGATGAACGGCGCGACCCTGCCGACCGGCCACGGTTTTCCGGCTCGTCTCCTGGTGCCGGGCATCTATGGGATGAAGCATGTCAAGTGGATCAATCGTATCCAGGTGGTGCATGAAGATTACCAGGGATACTGGCAGGTGCGCGGCTGGAGTGATGCCGCTCCCATACTTATGACGACGCGCATCGATACTCCCCTGACCGGCTCGCTCTTGCCCGCGAACAAGCCCGGCTATGTCGCTGGCGTGGCCTTCTCCGGCAATAAGGGGATCAGCGAAGTGGACGTGAGCTTTGACGGCGGCCATAGCTGGCAAAAGGCGACGTTAAAGCAGCCTTTGTCGAATCTCACCTGGGTCCTATGGGAAGTGCCCTGGCAGCCCGCCGTTGGCAAATACACGGTCGTTGCGCGCGCCATCGATATGGAAGGCAATGTGCAGGACCCTCAGATCGCGCCGCCATTGCCCGATGGCGCGACCGGCTATCATGCCATCGATATTATTGTCCAGTAGGAACGCTCATATCCGTTCGTCTCTTGCCATGCCTGAATGCGGGCGAGCAATGCCCGCTTCAGGCATGAAGCTCATTGCTGCAAAAACTCCAGCATCAACGCATTGACCTGCTCCGGTTTTTCTTGCTGCACCCAGTGCCCGCTGTCAGGGATGCGTTTAAGCTGTAGCCTGGGGACCCACTGCTCCAGATCAACGGTCAGGCCGTGGCCGAGCGCAACATCCTGCTCTCCCCAGATGAGGAGCGTTGGAGCGTTGATGCTCGTATTAGGCTGTGTTCCGGTCGGCCTGCGAATGCGGCGGAAGGTGGCCCGATAATAATTGATGCCGCCGGTCAACGCTCCCGGCTTGCTCATGGCGTCGCGATAGCGTTCCTGCACGTCTGGAGGGAAGGCCGATTTTTGCACAGCGGTCCTCTCAAGGACGCGGGCAATTGCGGCTGCTCGATTGCGCCCCAGCACATATTCAGGCAGCCAGGGCAACTGGAAGAAGAACATATACCAGCTCATGCGCATCTGCTTGAACGTCCGCAGCTCGCGAGCAAAGGCCCAGGGATGGGGCGCATTCAGCACAATCAGGCGCTCGGTCATCCTGGGGTAGCGCATGGCAAATACCCAGGCGAGCGCCCCGCCCCAATCGTGCCCAACGATAATGGCCTTCTCCTGCCCCACTCCCTTGATCAGCCCCTCGATATCACGCAGCAGGGTCGTCATGTCATACCCCGTGCGGGGTTTGTCGGTATCATTGTAGCCGCGCAGGTCGGGCGCGATTACCGTGTAACCGTGTGCAGCGAGGAAGGGGATCTGGTAGCGCCAGGAATACCAGAACTCTGGAAAGCCGTGTAGCAGCACGATCAGCGGACCCTCGCCCTGAGTCACATAATGCATGCGAATGCCATTGGTAATGATATCGTGATGTTGCCAGGTCTCTGTGCTCGTTGCCATGAATATCCCCTTCCTGAAAAAGATACGGTGCCCCAATCCCGTAGGGTCCCGCTTCAGCGCGACCGGCGCGATTTATCGCGTTCTGGACTGAGCTTCAGGATTTATTTGATCGGGTAAGGCGATAAATCGCGCCGGACACGATAAATCTGGTCCCTACGAACTCGTAGGGACCATTCGTTACGCTTCTTTGGGGCCGTTGTAGACGATGGCGCGTTTGACCTGCTCGATCAGGTCCGTGACAGGGATGCCGCGGGGACAGGCATCGGAGCAGTTGAAGATCGTGCGGCAACGCCATACGCCATCGCGTTGACTGAGAATTGCCAGGCGTTCGGCAGCTCCCTGATCGCGGCTATCGAAGATGAAGCGATGCGCGTTGACAATCGACGCGGGACCGACCCAGTCGGGATTGCCCCAGATCGAGGGGCAGGAACCGGTGCAGGCGCCGCAAAGAATGCACTTGGTGCCCTCATCGAAGCGTTCTCGCTCCTCGGGGCTTTGCAGCCGCTCGGTTCCTGGCTCGTTGTCGTGGGTGATGAGGTAAGGCTTGATCGACTTATATTTGTCGAAGAACTGGTCCATATCGACGACCAGGTCCTTGATCACAGGATAGCCCAGCATCGGCTCAATCGTGACCTTCTTGCCTACGTCGCGCATCAGTACCTTGCAGGCCAGGCGATTGCGTCCATTAATGCGCATTGCATCGGAGCCGCAGACGCCATGCGCGCAAGAACGGCGATAGGTCAGAGTGCCGTCTTTGGTCCATTTGACGATGTTTAAAGCATCCAGCAGGCGATCAATGGGATCGACCTCGACCTTAAACTCGTCCCAGTATGGCTTTGGGTCCCGTTCGGGATCGTAGCGCCTGATACGCATAAGAACTTCCATAGCTTGGTACTCTCCTCGTAGGGACACGCTTTATCGCGTCCAATATCTAAACTCCCCTCAAGAGGGTGCATAGCTCTCGCCACCCGTTTGAGGAATTGAAACTTAGTATTTTCTTTCTTTGGGCTTGAAGATGGGATCGTCGATAAGGATCACATCTTTATAGTCCAGACGAACGTCGTGCGTTTTCGAGCCTCTGTAAGCGAGCGTGTGCTTGAGCCAGTTGACGTCGTCGCGCTGCTGGTAGTCCAGGCGGAAGTGAGCGCCGCGACTCTCGGTGCGTCCAATCGCCCCATGGACCGTTGCCTCCGCGCAATCAAGCAGGAAGCCAAGCTCAATGGCCTCGACCATCTCAGTATTGAAACGCTTGCCTTTATCTTGCAGTTCCACTTTCTGATAGGCATCCTGCAAGCCCGCCAGCGTATCAAGGGAGTGGCGCAGGCCGCGATCAGTGCGTTCGACGAAGACGTTCTCCATCATTTCGTTTTGCAGTTCGCTGCGAATGCGGGCCGCCGATTCGCCACCTTTGGAGTCGCGGAGGTGGTCAAGCATCTCACGCGAGTATGCCTCGGGTTCTGACGGCAGCGGCACATGGTCGTTCTCCTGAATGAATTTCGCCATATGTTTGCCTGCCCGTCGCCCAAAGACGATCAGGTCTACCAGCGAATTGGTGCCCAGACGGTTGGCCCCGTGGACGGAGACGCAGGCAACCTCGCCCGCCGCGTAGAAGCCGGGCAACGGGGTCCACTGCGGATCGATGGCGACGCGCCCATCCAGGTCCGTGGGGATACCCCCCATAGCGTAGTGGGCCGTCGGCTGGATTGGGACCGGCTCGGTGATCGGCTCAACACCCAGGTAATTACGCGCAAAGTCGGTGATATCCGGCAACTTCTCGGCGATGGCCTTCGCGCCCAGGTGCGTTACGTCGAGGAAGACATAATCTTTGCCATCCACGCCATTACCATCCTTGATTTCCTGGATGATGCAGCGCGAAACGATATCGCGCGGGGCCAGGTCTTTAAGCGTGGGCATATAGCGTTCCATAAAGTACTCGCCTTTGCCGTTGAGGATCTTGCCGCCCTCGCCGCGCGCCGCCTCGCTCAACAGCACGCCGACTTTGTAGATGCCGGTGGGATGGAACTGGTACATCTCCATATCTTGCAGGGGAATGCCGCGCCGGTAGGCAATCGACATGCCATCGCCCATGCAGGCAAAGGCGTTGCTGGTCACACGCCAGGCGCGCCCATAGCCGCCGGTCGCGAAGAGCACAGCCTTGCCGTGGAAGGTCGAGATCTCGCCCGTGCGGATCTCCATCGCGACCACCCCGCAGACGCGTCCCTCGTTCAGCAGCAAATCAAGCACGAGATACTCGTTAAAGAAGCGCACCTCGTTCTTGATCGCATTCTGATACATCGTTTGCAGCAGCATATGCCCAGTGCGATCAGCCGCCTTACACGAGCGACGGACAGCCGCCTCGCCGTAGTTGCGGGTATGACCGCCGAAGCGCCGCTGGTCAATGCGTCCATCCGGCGTGCGGTCGAAAGGCAGGCCGCGATGCTCCAGCTCGTAGATCGCATCAATCGCATCGCGGGCCAGGATCTCCGCTGCGGGCTGGTCAACCAGGTAATCGCCGCCCTTGACGGTATCATACATGTGCCATTTCCAATGGTCTTCTTCCAGATTGCCCAGAGCCGCGGCAACCCCGCCCTGAGCTGCGCCGGTATGCGAGCGCGTGGGGTAGACTTTGGTCAGCACCGCCACGCTCGCGTTCGGCAGTTGCATCGCCGCCATCAGGCCAGCTCCACCAGCGCCGACGATAATTACATCAAATTTCTGGTACATAGCAGTATATCCTCACTCCTACCTGACGCACGCCGGACCAAGATTGCCCGCGACAGGCTGGAACGTAATCAGCGTAATGGTTCCTAACATAAAGAAGACAAGCAGCAAAACGCCCGCAATCGAGAGCAGCACGGTGCGCGTTCGTTGCGTGCGGGCGTAATCGTCGATGACGACGCGCAGGCCGTTCATGCCGTGCGTCAGCGCCAGCGTTAGCAGCACCCAGTCGTAGAGCCGCCAGAACGGATTGGCGTAGCGCGCGGCCACAAAGGCGTAAGATGTGCAGGCCACGTCGGTCGTCACATGCATGATGATCAGGTGGATGATGACCATGAAAATCAGGACAATGCCGGAAATGCGAAAGAAGTACCAGGAAAAGGTCTCAAAGCCACCACTGCTTGCCGGACGCGGACCGTATCCGCTTGATAGACGTAACATAACTACTCCTTCTTCGTGCTTCGTCAGGGCGCCTCTTCTGCTCCTCGCGCCCATCATACAAGCCGCAAATACTTCCCGCTAATTCAGGCCGGGAATATGGAAGAACCAGGCCACCAGCGAACTCAGGGCGGGCCGCAGCACAATGTAGGCCACCGGAATAAATAGCACGATGGTTAGCACCATCACGATGGCGAACATCACCTTCTGGTAACGCACACCTTTGCTCCAAAAGTCCACCAGCATGATGCGCACGCCGTTGAAGCCATGCAGGAAGACCGCGCCGAACAGCGCCAGCGACAGCAGGCGGACGATGAAGCTATCAAACAGCAGGATACCATTGTCATAGACCTGTGGGCCAAATCCCAGCAGGGAGACATCGACGATGTGAATGAACAAGAAAAGAAGAAGCCCTAGCCCCGTAACGCGATGCAGCAGCCAGGACCACATACCAGATTGACCTTTGTACATCTTTTCCTCGATTCTGTAGGTGGGAGGTAGGACGCGAGGCAAGGAGAAAATAGGAAGCTCGCTTTCCTGGACCGGACACCCCTTTGTGCGTTCTTAATTGGGTAGTGTTGCTATTTAATATTATACGTCACTGTGAATGGGGGCGCAAACCTGCACAGCCCCTACGCAGGGTTTCCAAAAGTCGTCGCGTGCTCCGCGTGCTCGCGCCAAAGGCGCTCACAAGGAGAGGAAGATGCTGAGAGTGGGCCGTGGCCCACCCTCAGCACCTTTTCATCCAGAACAGCTCGCCGGCGAGCCGTTCTGGATGAAAAGGCAACTTTTGCGAAGCCCTAAAATTGACTATTTCCCCTTTAAATTTGCGCGGAAATGGTGTATAATTAACAGGTGAATTCCATCAAACTCTGGTGTTAGCAAACATCTTTCGGGGTGGGTTGTGCTTCGCCCCTGTCAAGGTAGACCTCGTAGCCCGACAGGGGTGTGAAAGCGCGGCCCACCCTTTTTAGTGAACAACCTTCGTCTTCGCGATACCTTTTTTCGGTCGTTAAGCTATTTGGGTGCCATTTCGTCAACACTCTAATCGATTCAATTCGATTTGCTGTAACCTTGAACGTAGTAATAGTTGCCAGAACCAATCTCGTGGTGTGTTTCTTTATGTAATAGTGGAATGGTCTGGGCGGGGGGAAAGCCGAAACGGTTCTGGTAGGGAGAGCGTTGTGAGCATATCACAAAGAAGATTCACACAGACGCATCTTGTTGCGGCTGAACAAGGTCGGGCCGTGTCGGGAGACCCTGAAGGGGGAAAGCAACGTGGGAGCCAGGACGTGCAGGAGTTCCAGACCTTCTATCAAGAGAACCTCGCCCTGATTTATCGCTATATTTACAGTAAGGTGGGGAACCGGGAAGAAGCCGAAGACCTGACCTCACAGACATTTATCAAGGCCGTACGGAGTATGGATTGCGAACGCAATCCACATAGTATGCAGAAATGGTTATTTCAGGTCGCCAGAACCACGGTTGCCGACTACTGGCGAGCCTATTACCGCGTCTCTGTCGGCTCCCTGGAGGAGCTCCTTGATGCTGGCTGGGAAGGTCCGGTTGAGGAGGAACCGGTACCCACAAGCACGACGCCTGCTGAACGAGTGCAGCGTATTTTAAGTGTACTCCCCGAACATTATCGGGAGGTGCTCACCTGTCGCTTCTTGCTCAATCTTTCCATCAAGGAAACCTCGCTGCGGATGGGATTGACGGAGGCGAATGTGAAAGTATTGCAGTTTCGTGCGCTTAAACGCGCCGCCGACCTCGAACCCGTTGTCACGGGGGCTACAGGGTAAGGATCGGCGTTATCACGTCGGAGAAAGATCATGGCCGGTGAAGATCAGGAACGGTTTGAAGACTATCTGGAGCTGGAACGCTACATTGATGAGCTGCAAGCGGGACTGCCTGCGCATCCCCCAGCAAATCTAACTCCCAGCCAGGTGCGACTCTATCGCGTGGTCGCTCTTTTTCGCTCGGCCTCATCCGATGCAGCCGAACCACGGCCAGAGTTCGTGCAAACATTACGCGAACGGCTTCTGGCGTTAGATCAAGAGTATGACGAGGAGGATACGTTAGAGCTACCTGTCGTCCGCAAGACGGCAATCACTGAAGAGATACCTCAGGATCAGCCGCGTGAGCAGCCGATCCCGTTGCGCACCGCGATGCAAGCTAAGCGGGAAGTGAAGAAAATGCACTTCGTCTCTCGCCGCTCCTTGCTCGCGGGCAGCGCAGTTGCCGCCGCCTCGCTGGCTACCGGCGTGAGCCTGGGCGCGGCTCTCCAGCAAAGCCAGCCAGACCAGGTAGCAAGTGTCCCAACGCAACATTTCTATGGCGACGTTCCTCTTGTACCCGATGGTATCCCTACTACCTGGCATTTTGTCGCAACGCTCGCAGAACTGGGTACCAGTGCGATAAAGTTCTCTATCGATACTCTTGTTGGGTATGTTATACTAAATGATACCGATGGCAGTCGCGATGACCCGGATGGCGATGATGGCAATAGCGTGATTGCGATGTCGGCAGCCTGTACGCATATGGGCTGCATTGTCCAGTGGGACGATGCTGATCGGCTCTTCCACTGTCCCTGTCACGGTGGCCTGTTTACCGAGTATGGCAATCCGGCTGTCGGCGGCCATTTACGCTATCTCACATCTCTACCGCGCTTGAACACAAAGATCGTGAACGGCGAGGTCTATGTTCAGGTGCCGATGAGTAATGCTAATGGCTCTGGTGGTGGTTCTGGAACTAGCGAGTATTAACGTTAAGAGCATCTTATGAAACGAAGCCTGCTGGTGATTGCCTTTGGCATCAGCTTTTTGATAGTGATGACCTGGATGGGGACGATTCTGGTTGATGCCATTCCCCGGCCCCCGACTGCACAGGTCCAGGTAGCACAGGCAGGCCCTTACCGGGTTTCCTTGCAGGTTGAGCCAAATCCCCCTCCCATCACTCAACCTTCAACCCTCTCGATCCAGTTGTCGAATAAAAATACACAGCGCCCCGTGTCAAATGCGCACGTTTCGGCTGAAATGGTGATGGAGACGATGGATATGCGCACAGATCGCATTGATGCAACGATGCAGAGCGAAGGGGTGTATGTTATTCCTATCCAGTTTGCTATGAGCGGCCCCTGGCAGGTGCGCGTCCATGTGCAGGTGCCTGGGACGACAGCACAGAGCACCGTTTTTGAGGTCACCGCTCAATAATGTGGTAACTAAACTCTATTCCCTGAACTATGACTATTACGCGTGAAAGGCAGTATACATATGAGTCCATCTCGCTGGAGGAATTTCGCCCTCATCTCCTCTTTTCTGCTGCTGTGCCTGGCGCTCCTGGCCGCCTGTGGCAATACGCCTCCTCAGACGCAGGCGAAGCCCACTCCCTCGCCCACCCCAGGACAGGGGAAGCAGTTCCTGACAGCGATGGCTCGCTTGCTTACGAATGCGCAAACGTTGCATGGCGTCTTTGATCTGACCATCACCGGACGGGCTTTGAACGGCAGCGCCACGACCGAAATATGGAATATGGCCCCCAATAAAAATCGAACCCTCGTGCTGCAATCGACGGTCTCGCAAATTGTGAAGGGCGCGATTACCGTCACCGATGGCAAGCAGCTCTGGCAGTACGATCCCGTGCAGGACGTCGTCTATAACGGTCCTATCTCCGCAACCACGACGAATGGCACCCCGGCAGGAGGCAGCCAGAGCCAGTTTGTGCTGAACCTGGTGCAAACTATCTTTACACACAGCGATGGCACCATCAGGTCGTCTACCACCATTAACAACCACGCCGTTTATGATGTGCATATTGTGCCGCAGAAAGATAGCGCGGGCGCTGGAGCTGTAAGTTTCAATTATGCCGGTGAGGTCTATATCGATAAAAGTACACAACTGCCGGTGAGGCTGAATCTGGAGATTGTGGGGGTTGGCACGGTGCTGCTGGACCTGCCGACTTTTGAGCTTAATCAGACCCTGCCGGATAGCCTCTTCACCTTTGCCCCTCCTGCGGGCGCTAAAGTGCTGCCGTTGCGCCAGGCAACGCCAACGGGATCGACCGGTTCGCTAACGCTCGTTCAGGCGCAGCAGCAAGCTGGCTATCACCTGCTTAGCATTCCCGGCGACCAGGCCGACTACGTTTTACAGGGGGTCAATGCGCTGGGCGCGCCGGGCAACCAGATTTACGTGCTGAACTACATGAAAGGCAACCTGACCTTTACCATCTCTGAAGGCAAGTCGCTGGCAAACCTGCCCGATCCCTCCGGTCAGCAGGTCAATTTACGCAATACCGTCGGCACCATCTCGTCCGCCAATGGGACGCTAACCCTGGCCTGGACCGAAAACGGCGTCGGCATCCATATCACCGGCCAGATGAGCCAGGATCAGCTTGTGAATATCGCCCGCTTGTTATCGTAACCCCTACAATGCCAGCAGGCGCGTGAAGCATCCTGAATAGCAGAAGAGAGGCTCACTGAAGGCGAGCCTCTCTTCTGCTATCGGAAGCGCAAGGATGTCAGACTTTTTTAACCTGTAATGTTCACCAGCCACGCCACGCCAAACTTGTCGGTGAGCATACCAAAGGTATCACCCCAGGGGGCTTTTTCGAGTGGCATGGCGATGGTGCCCCCAGCCGCAAGCTTCTCGAAGTAGCCTCGTAATTCCGCCGCGTTGTCGCCGCTCAGTGACATGCTAAAATTCGTCCCGACTTTATACTCCATCCGGTGGGGCGTGTCGGAAGCCATAAACGTAATGCCGTTGTCGGCTTCCAGCGTAGAATGCATGACTTTGTCGTCTTCGCTCGGATCTTGAGAGGCGTGGAATTCTTTGAAGGTGCTTATCGTCAGCTTGCCGCCAAAGACCGTTTTATAAAATTCCATTGCTGCGCGCGCGTTGTCTTTAAAGCTAAGGTACGGGTCCAGTCTGCTTTGCATAGTTCCTCCTGAGTTCATACTTATTGCCCACAAACCTCTGTGCGACTGTCTCTACACAACATTTTACTGTGTAGGAACAGTATACTCCTTCTTAGCAGATTAAACTTCTCGTATCTTGCTCTAAATTACAGTTGCCTACAATATCGACGAAACAGCAACCCTGTCTGGTGCCGGCTGAGCACGCAACGCCCAGAGCAGCAGCGCGACAATGACGATCAGGCAGCCGACGATGCTGATCGCTACCTGGAACAGCAACCCGACGACTGCCAGTAGCAGCCCCATCGCGGTAACGATGGGCCAGATGCTGGGAGCGGTGTGGACGGCGTATGCTGCCAGCAGAGCTTCTTCCTCCCTTGCTTCTATGGCTGCCTGTTGCGCGGCCCGGATGCTGAGCAGTTGCTCGATGGTGGCAAGGAGGGTGCGGGCATCGAAGGGCTTGGCCTGATAGATGACCTGCGTTTGCATGAGCGTGGAAAGTTCTTGCGCTGGCTCAGATTCCCAGGTGAGCACAACGGTGGGGAGTTGGGAAAGACGAGCATGAGATTGGATGATAGCCAGAGATGACCAGTCACAATGGATATCGCTATCAATGTCGAGTACGAGCAGATCAGGCTGCTGGCTACCTTCGCCGATAGCAGGCAGGGAGGCAACGGTATCGACCTCGATGACCTGCATGTTGCGCGACTGCAATCCCAGGGCGATGAGCCGCCGCAACGAGATATCGGCTTCGATCAGAAGAACGATTGGCTTTTTCTCTGAAGACATGCTGGCACCCCTATGTTGCTTATAGATGCGTCCTTATTAACACCGGAGTATACCCGCCACACTTTACAGTTGCTTTGATGCCTAAGGTAAATACCTTACAGCGACCTGAACGTTTTTACTGCCTGATTTACAATTTTGCCAGTTTATACCCGACATCAGGGATGGTCAAAATATACTTAGGGTGGCGGGAATCGGCTTCGACTTTACGACGCAAGCGGCTGATGTAGACCCAGATAAAGTCGATATCTCGATTATACTCCGGCCCCCATACTTTTTCCAGTAAAAGCTCATGCGTCACCACCATCCCCACATGCTGCGCCAGCAGGCTGAGCAGCTTGTATTCCGTTCGGCTGAGCTGGACGGGACGGCCCTCGACGCTGACGAGATGCTGGGCGTAGTCGATGACGAGGTCGCCTGAGGTGAAAATAGATTGACCGGTCGCTTGTTCGGTCGCAGGGGAGCGACGGCGCAGAAGGGCGCGCACCCTGGCGAGCAGCTCCTTCATGCTAAAGGGTTTGATGACAAGATCATCGCTGCCGAGATCGAAGAAGTGTACGCGTTCATCCTCGTCGCAGTCGTCGCTGAGCATAATTACTGGCGTCTGCGAGAACTCGCGCAGTCGCTGGAGCAGTTCCACTCCGCTCATATCCGAGAGTCGCGTTGAGAGCAGAATGATATCCGGCTCCTCCAGGTCGAGCTGGCGCAAGAACTGCACTCCGTGACTGACGGCCTGAACCCGATATTGCCTTTCCTCCAGATTGGCCCGCAGGTAGCGCATCAGGCGGCCATCGCTCTCGCCCAGCAGCACGCGCAGACGCCGGTCCTGCTTGAATAGGGGCGAACGGGCAATACTCTGAGACTCGCCGGGTAGCACATCCATTGTCTGGACCTGCGCTGGTGCGGATGTGCGAGCCGTATAAGGCAAGGTGAAATAAAAGATAGCTCCCTGACCCGGCCCTGGAGAGTCAACCCAGATCCTGCCTCCATGCGCCTCAATCGTGGAACGAGCGGAAGCTAGCCCCAGACCGCTGCCTCTCGGACGATCATCCTGCTGCTGAATACGATAGAAGCGATCAAAAATGCGGTCGATATGTTCTGGCGCTATCCCGATTCCCTCGTCAGCAACGCTGATACACGCCTCCACATCGTTTGTTTCTAACTGAATCTTTATAGGCTTGCCACTATGCGAATACATTACTGCATTGTTCAGCAGGTGGTTAAGCGCCTGCTCGATGCGTACAGCGTCGCAGCAGATCATGGGGCTTTGCGATGATAAGGTTAGCAGAAAACGATGACCGGATGCCTGCCGTTGCCAACGTACAACAAGTTGTTGCAGCAGTTCCGGTAGATGTACCTGCGACAGGTGTAAAGGCTGAGTTCCCGCATCAAGCCGCCACACGTCGAGCAGGGTGTTCAAAATATCGTAGAGGCGATCCGATTGCGTATCGATCATTTGCAGCATCTCATGCTGCATAGCGGGGTCCCAACGTGCGGAATTGCCGAGCAGCGTTGTGGCGCACCCCTTGATAATGGCGAGCGGCGTCTTCAGTTCGTGCGCAGCGCGCGCTAATGTCTCACCGCGCGATTCAGCCGCGGACCGTTCCAGGGTAATGTCATCGAAAAGCAGACCGCGACCCAGGATGCTGCCCAGATCGTCGCGTACGGGGAAGGTATGCACGCGTAGCCAGCAGGTGGCGGCATCGGCCAGAGCCAGATCCGTGTAATATTCCTCTTCAGAACTCTGCCAGAGGCGATCCAGTTCGGGGCGAACCTGCTGAGGATCAGCCGCGATGGCAAGCAGATGATCGCGCACGCTGAAATCCTCTAACAGCGAGGCATCTCTGGTGTTAATACGCAAAAGCCGCAGCGCGCTTTGATTAGTATAAGCCACGCGTTCGCGCTGGTTGAGCAGCATAAAGCCATTGCTCATGCTCCCGCATACCTCAGTGAGAACGTGATATTCTTTGGTGAAGCCCGCTGGTATACTAGCAAAATTTTTTATTGCAGGTTGCGCCGGTAATACTATTTCCTTTTTAGCCCGCCAACCGTCATTAAGCTTCTCCGAACCATCTCCGGTTGCGAAGTCCATCCGAACAACCCTTTCCCGCCTGTCATTTTGTTTTTTTCGACTATCTTTATTTTAGCAAAGAAAGTCAACCGCAAAACATGGTTTAATTGCATTAAAAACCAACATTTGCTGTATGAACTCGATGGCATGGGTAGGGGCAATCCCTCGCGGTTGCCCTGTGCAGATACGGGAACCTCGCCCTTCCCTCACAACAGGACGTATCCATCTTGGATGATGGGTGATCAATTGGCGGCCACACAATAAATTGGACGCGATCAATCGGGTCGGTACGGTGATGGCGGTATCAAAAGATTGAGGATTATATAAGTTCGGAGGGGTCGTTACATCAGCGTTCAGGGCAGGGGCCAGCCCTGTCTTGCCATCCAGCCAGCCAACGCTCCCACGATGAATCGGGGAGCTACAGCGTCTAGCTTCGCTCAGGCTGGTTGTAAGGAAGGCCCCTACCGGATGCCGGCGATCATCACGATCAGGGCGAGGTGGAGGATCATGGCAATGATAAAACCGACGGCCATGAAAATGATCCAGCGGCGGTCGCTGATGCGCTCCTGGAGGCGGTCGCGGTAAGCCATAGGCCAGCGTTCGGCAGCAATTATGCCGATAGCGATGCGCAGACGTAAAGGGGAACGAACGGGCGAACGCTCCATCTCAATGTGCAGGGCCTGAGCGCATGGCTTGCACAAAGTCCAGAAGAGATGAGGCTCCGGCGCATCTTCTGGCTCCTCCAGGCGGATAGGATTGAACCAGATGTAACGGGTACAAACTGAACAGGTGGTCAGCGTCCACTTTTTCAACCTGCGCGCATTCTCTTGCTGGACTGCTGTCATTGTCCCATTTTCAGGCATAGCCTCTTTCATCAAACAATCCTTTCTGGTTCCCAGGCTGCTTGCACATGTGTCAGGCCATTCCTGGCAGACTGCTTGAGCGAAGCTAGACGCTGTAGCTCCCCGATTCATCGTGGGAGCGTTGGCAGTCTGTGTATCAGGCTGTAATATCGGCACTCATTTTGTTCATTGTAACATATTTTTTCGCGCTATCCTAACAAATTAAAGAGGAATTTTCAGCGGAATTTGGGTACTTAAAGAATAAATAGTTTTCATGCATCCTTCGCCGTGAAGGTGATCAAGACCTTTAACTTCTCAAAATATTTCTCGCAGCAGCATAGCATGGCTTTATTGGAAGAATATTGGAAAAAGGTCCAGGGCTCTCAAACGTGGTTGCACGCTCGGCGCCAGCACCTTCCTCTACCCAACGGTTCGCTCGCGAGCCGTTCTGTCTGAAAAGACGACGTTTGAGAAGCCCTGAAAAAAGGTCCTATTGGACTATGTCAATCTTGGCGAATGCGCTATGATATAGGAGGTTGAAGAGAATAGCGCATTAAAAACCGCAGGGGAGATTGCTATGCTTGAGCAGCGATTGCGCCAGGGGCAACCGTTAGGGCACTACCGGCTTATACGCCTGTTGGGGCAGGGAGGATTCGCGGAAGTCTATCTGGGAGAACATATTCATCTCAATACGCAGGTCGCTGTGAAGGTGTTGCATACCAGGCTAGTGGATGAGGATGTGCTGGCCTTTAAGCAGGAGGCTCAGACGCTCGCTCGCCTCGTCCATCCCAACATTGTGCGCGTCCTCGACTTTGGCGTGGAGGATGCCATCCCTTATCTGGTAATGGACTATGCCTCCAATGGCACGCTGCGCCACGCCTTCCCAAAGGGCCAGCGCGTACCCCTATCTGCTGTCATCTCCTTCGCAAAGCAGGTAGCGGAGGCGCTGTACTATGCGCATAGCCAGCGCCTGATCCATCGCGATATCAAGCCGGAAAATATGCTGCTGGGGACACGGGGCGAGGCGCTTTTGAGCGATTTCGGCATCGCGCTCGTGCTGCAAAGCCAGCATTCGCAAAGCACTCAGAATATTGCCGGCACGATTGCCTATATGGCGCCGGAACAAATTCAGGCGCATCCCGTTCCCGCCAGCGATCAGTACTCGCTGGGGATCGTGGTCTACGAGTGGCTCTGCGGAACACGCCCCTTTCAGGGGTCCTATACCGAGATCGCGGTCAAGCAGAGCATAATGCCACCCCCTCCGCTACGCTCGTTCGCGCCCGATCTTCCCCCCGCCATCGAGATGGTGGTGATGCAAGCCTTACAAAAAGATCCTCGCCAGCGTTTCGCCGATGTGCGCGCCTTTGCCCTGGCTCTGGAGCAGGCCACCCAGCAAGCCCGTCAAATGGGAACGCAGCCAGGGCCATCTCGCATGCCATCATCGTCTTTTTCAGCTTTGCCCACTACCAACACCCCTCCCGTCTCCCCGCCGCCTTCCTTCGTGTCCACTTCAACATCTCCTTTCACGCCTCAGCCTTATCAGACGCACATGCCACCCGTTCAACAGGTTCAATATCCATACTCATCTCTCCCCTATGGCCATCAGCCAGTCTTCGATCCCTCGCTGCCAAACAGGGAACAAAAAGGCTCCCATCTGTCGCGTCGCGCCTTGCTGATTGG
>DASRHT010000110.1:0-23778 GCA_035650355.1 Ktedonobacteraceae bacterium | reverse complement strand
TTGTCTCTGACCTGCCTTTTGAGCGGGGTCCAGGGGTGCGGCCCCTGGCGGGGTGTGGGGTACGTCGCGAGCTAGCGAATTGTCCCCACTCTTCTCCCCTCCACTCGCCGCCGCAGGCGGCAGAAAAAACTTGTACATTGGGTTAACAAAAAAATAAGGAGAAGTGTATGAGAAAAATCATTACCACCACATGGGTTACCCTTGATGGTTTCATTGCGGGACCGAACGGAGAAATGGATTGGATAGGGGAAATCTACGATGAAGCGATGGGGATCTATGAGAATGACCTGCTGGACTCAGCCGATACGCTGCTACTGGGAAGGGTGACCTATCAAAGTTTTGCAGGCTCCTGGCCCTATGTGCCTGATAATCCCCATGCCCCCGAGGGCGAGAAAATATACGCGCGCAAATTGAACGCCATGCGCAAGGTAGTGTTTTCCAGGACGCTGGAAAATGTGGAGTGGAACAATTCCACGCTGCTGAAGGAGGTTGTTCCAGCGGAGATCGAGGCTATGAAGCGCGAGCCCGGGCGCGATATGGTGATCTACGGCAGCGCCAGTCTGGTGCAAACCTTGACCAACTTTGGCCTGATTGACGAATATCAACTGTTGTTCCATCCGATAATTTTAGGAAGCGGAAAGCCACTCTTTCAGGACATCAAGGATCGGGTGAAGCTGAAACTGGTCAACACCAAAACGCATCCCTCTGGAGTTATGGTGCTTTCCTACCAGCCGAGATAAGTGTACCTGCGCTGAAGATATGGGGGCGAGAGGTGGTCTTTGAGCATATCTCTCGTTTCCATATCACTGAGCTAGAAATAATGGTAATCTTCAGCTCTAAACCAGCACAACCACAACCAGGTAAGCAATATATACTCCCACAAGAAGAGCGCCTATTCCTCGCGTAATCTTGCCATACCATATGAGCGCGAGCAGCATAAGATGAGCAACAATCATGATGGGCAATGCAGTTAAAGCTATATGGGGATCTATGGGGATGGCATGGATGGCGGCGGCAAGGCCCAGGGTGACGAGCAGATTGTAGGCGAAGGAGCCAAGAATGCCACCGATAAGGATATCAGCTCGCTTCTTGCGCGCCGCACTCACGCCCAGCGCAATCATCTCAGCTCCGGTTCCCAGCGAGACGATGGTTGCTCCGACAGCTCCCTGGCTCAGCCCGACGCTCTGGGCGAGCCGAAGCGCGCCCTCCACTATGGCCGGCCCCCCCACTCCCATGGCTACCAGACCTCCCAGCGTCAGCAGCAGTGGCTTCCAGTGGAAGCCGGAACTACTACGCCTCTTCTGCTCATCATCATCGTCGTCATCGTCGTCTTCGGCTTCTGCCAGGCGCTTCATAGCCTCTTGATCGGTCCGAAATAAGAAGATGGTGTAGCCCACAAATACCAGCAGAAGGAGTATGCCCTCCAGTTGCGTGACGACGCCGGTGAAGAGGAGAGCCACAGGAAAGACAGATACCAGCGTTGCTATAAGGGCCTGTCGTCTCACGTTCCGCCCAATGACTAATGGAAAGATGAGCGCGGAAAGTCCTAACGCTACCGTGATGATGGTAACGTTAGTCCCGATGACATTGCCGAGCGCCAGAGCGGGAACCCCACGCCCCGAGGCGATGGCTGCCGTCAACATCTCCTCTGGCTCCAGCCCGACCAGCAGCACTCCGATGACAACGGCGCTCACCCCAAGATCGCGCGCAAGATCGGCGGCTCCATCAAGAAACCAGTCGGCTCCAACGATGAGAAGTGCGGCCCCGATAAAGAGTAGGAGCAGCGCGAGAAAAAGTGCGAGCATCATCGGTCCCTTCCCCAGTAAGCGAAATCATCAAAATGTGAAGTCGTTCACTGTTTTTCAGGCATTTTTCCACGATACTCCACATGGAGCAATCAGGCGATCTTGTTGACCTCGTGCATCCTCATACCTGTTATTATATCTGGTTGCGGCGCCTCTCCTGCAACCAATCAGCACACGACGGCTCATAGAAATATCCATCCGATTGCGCTGGATTCGGTGTATATGTTTGATGCCAGACAGGGCTGGGCGTTGGGCATGGACGATCAGGCTACGATTTCAGGCATTGTACGCACCATTGATGGCGGGCAGAACTGCAGAAAATGGAGAGCCATTGTCAGATAAGCTCATACTTCACCTAAATTGAGCCAGAGCCCCGAATTATCACATGTACACCGCGTAACCCATCGCGTATGTTCCTAAGGGGAATACGTTTCCTTGCGCAGGACATCCTTGTCACGCGTCTCCATCTTTGCGGCAGCACACCCCCAGTCTCTGCCTGTTGTTCGTCTGCGGTGGCGCGCCTGGCGTCGTTATGCGACATGAACCGTGCCATCGGAAAGCCACGGAACACGATGAATCATCAACGACACGCACACAAGCTTTTGCAGTGGCGAGGTTGGTTCAAGCGGCCTCCTCTGCCTCCTGTGGATGTTTCCTTGCCGCGCGATGAGCACTCGTCGCAGCCGGCCCCATACGTTCCTCTGAGCAAACTGCGCAAGCCGCGTCGGAAGAAGCTCCGATACGTGCTCATCCTGCTCAGTCTCGTCACGATTCTCGGCCTGTTCCTGGGCAGCCAGAGCAATGGTCCCGTGGGTGCGCAGATCGCCGACCTGCTGCGCACGGTGGTGGGACCAACACGAACGGCGCAGATCGAGTCCTGGTTTCTGGGTCTTTCGGATGCAGAGCAACGCCTCCAAGCTCAAATCAGCGGTCAACACGTCACGGCGCCCTGGACGATCTCCCAGGCGCATCCTGTCGCCTCTTCTGCTGGACGTGTGGCGTCCATGCCGCTTGAGCCAATCCGCCCGTTTTTCCCGTCCCCTTTGCCAGGGGAAGGGGTCTGGTCAACTGATGGCCTTCCTCCCCCAACTGCCGGCCTTCCACCACTGGTCGCGAAAACCTTTCTCAGACCTGATCGAACCCGCCCCTATGGGATTGTGACCCTTTTACAGTTTGATATGCGCTTTCTTACGCTGCACATGGTTGCCGGGACGACTCAGCCGGGCGGCCCGCGCGGGGTCCCAGGCCCAGGAGTCGTTGCCGCCTCCGACCTGAAAAGCAATCTCCTGGTCGCAGCGTTCAATGGTGGGTTTAAGTATCTCGATGGCAAGTATGGCATGGGTGTGCATGGGACGATCTATGGTCCTCCACAACCGGGGGCGGCGACCATTGCTGTCACGAACGAGGGGCAGATTCTCCTGGGGGCCTGGGGAAAGGACCCGCGGCTGACGAGTGGCAATGCCGATCTGGCAGCCTGGCGTCAGAATGGCGGGTTGTTGATCGATCACGGCACGGTCAACTCGCTGACCGATGATGGAGCAAACTGGGGTGGGAGCATCCTGAACCGGGCGTATACCTGGCGCTCTGGTCTTGGGCTGACCGCTTCCGGGTCTCTGATCTACGCCGCAGGAAATGCCTTGTCTGCGCTCACGCTGGGAGAAACGCTGAAAGCGGCGGGCGCCATCATGGCGATGCAAACCGATATTCATCCCAGTTCGGTGCGTGCTTTTGTCTATACGCGCACGGCCTCCGGCTCGCTCCACATCACCAAGCTGGACCCTGGGATGCAGGGCAGCGGCATGGAGTATCTGGACGGAACTGGGCGGGATTTCTTCTATCTGACGCGCCTGGTTCCCGCGCCGGCTGGCATACATCAGGCGGCATGGGTGCCGATCTCGCCAGGCGTTTGACAGGGATATCCTGTTCCCTGGTCAACGAACGTCCATTCTTCGTCAAAAGCGAGCCAGATCCATAAGGTGACGTTTTCTCTGTAGTTACGATAGGTATCGCTAAAATAGCAACAATAGCCCTGATAACAATCTCAATGCACTATCGTGTATAGTAAATCCAGGGTTGTTGTTGCTATTTTTCTGTTCACTGCTCATGTTTCTGAAAGGTATACATTATGCCTTACGATCTTATCATTCAAAACGCGCAACTGCATCGCTGTCAGGGGCTCGTTGATATTGGCGTGAAGGATGGGGTTTTCGCGCGTATTGCCGATGATCTCTCCACGGAAAGCGCCGGACGGACGGTAGATGCCGCCGGTCGTCTGGTCACACCTCCTTTTATCGATACACATGTTCATCTGGATGCCGTACTTACCGTGGGGCAGCCCCGCTATAATGCAACGGGAACGCTCCTCGAAGGCATCCAGATATGGAGCGAGCGCAAGCCGGACCTGACGCACGAAGATGTCAAGCGGCGGGCGTTAGAGGAGATTCGCTGGGAGGTGGCTCAGGGCACGCTCTATATTCGTAGCCATGTCGATGTGTGCGATCCCAACCTTACGGCCCTGCGCGCCCTGCTGGAGGTGCGGGAGGAGGTGCGCGATATCTGCGATCTGCAACTGGTAGCTTTTCCTCAGGATGGCATTCTCTCTTTCCCCAACGGACAGGCGTTGATGCGCAAAGCAATGGAGCTGGGCTGCGACCTCGTTGGCGGCATCCCGCATTACGAATGGACCCGCGATATGGGCGTTGAGGATGTTCACTATGCCTTTGCCCTGGCGAAAGAGTTCAATCGCGACATCGATTGTCACTGTGACGAGACCGACGATCCTGCCTCGCGTTTCACCGAAGTCATGGCAGCCGATACGATCCAGCAGGGGTGGCAGGGGCGAGTCACCGCCAGCCACTGCACGGCGATGCACTCCTATGATAACG
Source organism: Ktedonobacteraceae bacterium (assembly GCA_035650355.1). GTDB lineage: Bacteria > Chloroflexota > Ktedonobacteria > Ktedonobacterales > Ktedonobacteraceae > DASRHT01. Next base: position 19,088 of record DASRHT010000110.1, on the reverse strand, counting down.
CCTACGCCTTCAAGCTGATCCGCTTACTCGCGCGCGCGCAGGTCAATGTCGTTGCCAATCCCTTCGACAATGTCGTTTTGCAGGGACGCTTCGATACCTATCCCAAAAGGCGCGGCATTACCCGCGTGAAGGAGCTATTGGCGGGCGGGGTCAATGTCGCGCTCGGTCATGATTCGATCATGGACCCCTGGTTCCCGTTGGGGAAGGGCGATATGCTGGCGGCGGCTCAGCTCGCGCTTTTCCTTTGCCACATGAGCGGCTATGAAGAAATCAACGCTGTGCTGGAGCTGATAACCGGCAATGCCGCGAAGGTGCTGCGCATTCAAGACAGGTATGGCATTGAGGAAGGAAAGCCAGCCGATTTTCTGATGCTCGACGCTCCCTCCGCCTTTGAAGCCCTGCGCCTCGTCCCCGCCCGTTTGCACGTTTTCAAGGGTGGGCGTGCAGTTGCCCATACAAGCCCCGGCAAAAGCGTTGTGCGACGGGGGAATCAGGATGAGGACCAGGAAGTGACCTTCCGCCCTTTATAAGGCGTAGTTACAGGATATTAACTGCTCGTGCCGCCAGCAATATAATAACTGCGAGGGAGAGCAGCGACTCGATCATCATTAGAAATTTTGCCTTGCGGGTCAATGGATAGGTATCTGCGGGGCTGAGGGCCGTGGCTGAGGTAAAAGCGACAAAAACGTAATCGAGAAAGTGCGGAGCCCAATCTTCACCCTTAAAGTCTGCTGTCTGCTGTGGAAACATCAGGTCTGCCGCCCGATGCCCTTTTTGGTGACGTTTGCGCGGCCCTCCGCCGTCAACTTCCCAATACCAGAGGGAGAAGACCAGAATATTAGCCAGCCACAAGAGCCCGGCTGTGCGCAGCAATCCCGCCGCTTGCGTCTGGGTTCTGTCTGGTAATGTTATGATCATCAGGATGACGCCACCCGTTAGAGCCAGAGTGACCACGCCTAATAAAATAAAGGCCAGGATGCGCGTCGTCGGATGCGGCAGGGTGCGACCCATCAGCCACGCCAGAAACAGGGGGAGCATCAGCACGATTTCGAGGATCAGGGGCAGCCAACCCAGTCCGCGTGTGATATAGCCTGGTAATGCTGCAAAAAGCAGTCCTAGCAGCAATGACCCGATAGCAGCAGCCCACCTGGGGGCCATCGCTGCTCCGCCTGGATGATTGTTCGTCTCGGCAGCAGTGTGTGGTCGGTGCGTTTCATTGATCTGGCCCATATACAATAAAATTCCTTTACTACATAAAAACCTGACTAGATCCTATTGTAAAACGCCTTTTTGTTAAGAGACAAACTCAGCAAACGGTCGCACCAGGTTCTCCGTGCGACATCACCCCTGTACAAGGCCATTTTTTTATGTTATATATCCTCTGTATCACGGCTCCGCTATCTGCCTGTAATTGTCTCTTCTTTACAGAAGATAGCAGAGGATCACTACCCATATCAATGTCTGTCTCCATGTAGCGCATCCCGCAGTGCGTTCCTCTGATAATGTTCTTCGTGATGATGTTCTTCGTAGGGACCTCCCACGATGAATCGGGGAGCTACAGCGTGTCCACCAGCTTTAGCCCATCCGATATTTCGTATCCTGGAAGAATAGCTATGGCTCAACCTCTGGTAGGCATCATCGCTAATCCGGCTTCGGGCCGCGATATTCGCCGCCTGGTCGCGCATGGCACGGTCTTTGATAACAACGAGAAGACGGCTATCGTTCGTCGTGTGCTGCTGGGCTTGCAGGCGGTGGGAGTGACGCGCGTGGCCTATATGCCAGAGCACGATTTTGGTATTTTACCTCGCGCACTGGATGGTCTCAGTGGCATCATAGCGGAACCGTTGGCAATGCCGGCGCTGGGCACAAGCATAGATTCGACCCGTGCCGCCCAACTGCTCGCCGCTGCGGATGCGGGCTGCATCATCACACTCGGCGGCGATGGCACCAACCGCGCCGTTGCCAAAGGGTGTCGCACTGTTCCCCTTCTTCCCATCTCGACAGGTACCAATAACGTGTTTCCCAGCTTCCTTGAAGGCACCATCGTAGGCATGGCAGCAGGACTGGTGGCGAGGGGCTGCATCGACACGGATGCTATTCGGCGTTTCCCCTGGTTAGAGGTGCTGGTCGATGCTAAAACGCGGGAACATGCGCTGGTGGATGTCGTTATTTCGTCGCATCCCTTCGTAGGAGCGCGTGCCATCTGGGATCTCTCCGCTGTGCGCGAGGTCATGCTCTCGCGCGTCGCTCCTGCGACCATCGGCCTCTCCGCGCTGGGAGGGGCGCTGCTGGACCATACATCTGAAGCAGACAACCTGCCCGGCATGCATATTTCGTTAGGGCAGGGAGGGAAGCAGGTGCTGGCCGCGCTGGCCCCCGGACTGGTTTCCTGGGTGGCAATCACGGCCTACCGGCGCTTAGCCATCGACGACGGAGCGCAATTTCAGCCGGGGATAGGCACCATTGCTCTGGACGGCGAGCGAGAAATTGAACTTACAACCACCTCGGTTGTCGAAGTTCGATTGCGTTCCGACGGACCTTTTGTCGTCGATGTCAACGCAGCTCTGATAGCAGCGGCGCGCGCTGGCTATTTGCATCGTACGTAGGGACCCGATTGATTGCGTCCGAAGCAGGGCAACCGCAAGGGATTGCCCCTACAACGGATGTGGTTGATCGATTATTTGAAAGGCAGTTTGCAACAATGACAATCAGACAAAATGGGGGCGGCGCTCAAACGCTTGACCGGGCTCCCTTGCTGTATATGTACGAACAGATGGTGACGATTCGCCAGTTTGAGGAACGGGCCGGGAGCGAGTTCGCCGCCGGGAAAGTGCCGGGCTTTGTGCATCTTTACGCCGGCGAAGAAGCGGTCGCGGTCGGCGTTTGCGCTAATCTGACCGATGACGACTTTATCACCAGCCATCATCGCGGCCACGGCCACTGCATTGCTAAAGGCGTAGATGTGCGCGCAATGGTGGCGGAACTGTTGGGGCGAGAAGCCGGAGCATGCCGGGGCAAAGGCGGCTCCATGCATATTGCGGACGTCCATAAGGGCATGCTTGGCGCGAACGGCATCGTGGGCGGCGGTTTCCCACTCGCCACGGGCGCGGGGCTGACGGCCAGGTATAATAAGCGCGGCCAGGTTGCCGTCTGCTTCTTCGGCGATGGCGCAGCCAACCAGGGAACATTCCATGAGAGCCTTAACCTGGCATCGATCTGGAAATTGCCGGTTATTTATGTGGCCGAGAACAACGGCTATGCCGAATCGACTCCCGTGACCTATCACATGAGTTGTCGCGATATCTCAGAACGTGCCGCGGGCTATGGTATGCCGGGGGTAACGGTCGATGGGCTTGACGTCTTCGCCGTTTATGAAGCGGCCCATGAAGCTGTGGCACGGGCGCGTCGTGGCGAAGGACCGAGCCTGATCGAGTGCAAGACCTATCGCTACTTTGGTCACTTCGAGGGCGATACGGTGACATACCGCACTAAAGAAGAACTGGCTTCGTATCGCGACCGCGATCCCATCAAAGCCATGCGCCGCACATTGGAGCAGCGCAGCATTGCCTCCAGCGGTGAGCTTGATGCTATCGACAAAGATGTCGCGCAACGCATCGATGATGCCTGGACGTACGCCGAAGCGGCTCCATTGCCCGCACCAGAAGATGCCCTGACCGATGTTTACGTCAGCTACTCATAATACCTGTTTTATGGTAGTTCGCTCTTATGACTATGCAATAGAAAGGTGAAAGCTATGGCAGTCGCAATTCGCCAATTGACATACGCCCAGGCGATCAACGAGGCGCTGAAGCTGGAGATGCGCCGCGACCCGCGAGTTATTTTGATGGGCGAAGATGTTGCCGGCGGCGCTGGCATTACGAACTTCGAGCAGGATGATGCCTGGGGTGGCGTGCTGGGCGTGACTAAAGGGCTGGTGCAGGAGTTTGGCCGTGAGCGCGTCCTGGATACGCCAATTACCGAAGCGGGCTTCGTCGGGGCGGCGGTAGGAGCTGCCGCAACGGGTCTGCGTCCGGTGGTCGAGCTGATGTTTGTGGACTTCTTCGGCGTCTGCTGGGATATGATCTTCGACCAGGGAGCCAAGTTGCGCTATATGTTCGGCGGCAAGGCCAGTTGCCCCCTGGTCATTCGCACCATGATCGGCGCGGGTATGGGCGCAGCAGGCCAGCATTCAGGCTGTCACTATTCGGTATTTACGCATATGCCCGGCATTAAAACGGTAGTGCCTTCCACCCCTGCCGATGCCAAAGGTCTGCTTACTGCGGCTATCCGTGACGATGACCTTGTGGTAGTTTTTGAGAATAAGATGCTCTACAACGTGAGCGGAGCGGTGCCGGAGGGCGAGTATATCATCCCTCTGGGCAAGGCCGATATCAAGCGCGAGGGCAGCGATGTAACCATCGTGGCAATCTCACGTATGGTTCATCAGGCGCTGGAGGCTGCTGAGGCGCTGGCAGCGGATGGCATCTCAGCAGAGATTATCGATCCGCGCACGCTCTCCCCGCTGGATGAAGAGACGATCTTGCAGTCCGTTGCCAAAACGCACCGGCTGGTCATCGTTGACGAGGATAACCCACGTTGCAGCGCCGCTACCGATATCGCGGCCCTGGTGGCTGATAAGGGTTTTACGGACCTGGATGCACCCATCAAACTGGTGACAGCCCCGCACACACCCGTACCATTCAGCCCGCCACTGGAACAGTTCTACATCCCCAGCCCTGAACGCATTATTGCGACAATTCAGGAAATTATGGGATAATCATGCATAGTATTTCTTGACAACACCTGTAGGGGCGGGGTAGGCGATAAATCGCGCAGGTCGCGCTGAAGCGGGACCCTACCGGTTGCCCTGTTCACTAAGCCGTTGGGTTGTCCTACTCCCTGACGCGTCGGCAGGACGATAGGGGCAGAATAGGCGCAAGGCCAGATTGTCTAATTCAGCAAGGAGGAACGTTATGCCAAGCAAGCCAACTGTGGAACAGTTACGCGAAATCGCCAGAACATACGGTCTCCATATGAGCGAGGAAGATTATGCATCATTTTTGGGCCTGATGGGCGCAACATTGGAGTCGTATCGTCGCATCGACCAGCTCGCCGAGCCTGCGTTGCCGGTTCGTCATGCGCGTACCGGCGGCTATCGCCCATCAGCCGAGGAAAATCCGCTCAACGCCTGGTACCAGAAATGCACCATTAAGGGTGCCCCCAATGGGCCACTGACAGGCAAGCGTATCGCGATCAAGGACAATGTGTGCGTCGCTGGCGTGCCAATGATGAACGGCTCCGCTGTTCTGGAAGGCTATGTGCCCGAGTTCGACGCAACCATTGTGACGCGCATTCTGGACGCGGGCGGTGAGATCGTGGGGAAGGCGGTATGCGAGCATCTCTGCTTCTCCGGTGGCAGCCATACAGCCGATAGCGGTCCCGTACGCAATCCGCACAATCCCGCTTACTCGGCTGGCGGCTCGTCGAGTGGCAGCGCGGCGCTGGTGGTGGCGGGCGAATGCGATATGGCGATTGGCGGCGACCAGGGCGGCTCGATCCGCATCCCTAGCGCCTGGTGTGGAGCTTACGGCCTGAAACCAACGTATGGGCTGGTGCCATATACGGGCGTCTTCCCGATTGAACTGACGCTCGACCATACCGGACCAATCGCCGCCAACACCCGCGACGTAGCTCTACTGCTCGAAACCATCGCGGGCGACGATGGACTCGATCCCCGTCAGAGCGGGCTTCCGGTCGTGCCATACACTCAGGCATTGAAGAACGACGTCGAAGGGTTGCGCATCGGCATCGTGGGCGAGGGCTTTGGCTGGCCCAGTCTCTCGGAGAAAGATTCTGATGAGATGGTCGAGGCTGCCGCGCGCCGCTTCCCCGAGATAGGTGCGACGGTCGATACAATCTCGATCCCCATGCACCGCGACGGTATCCATATCTGGAACGCTATCGCCGTGGAGGGAGCGACAATGCTGATGGTGTGCGGCAATAGTATGGGCACGAACTGGAAGGGGCATTACAGCACATCGCTGCTCGATGCCTACGCGCGCGGGCGTCTCACCAGGGCCGATGATCTCTCTGAAACGGTCAAGCTGGTGTTGCTGCTGGGCCAATATATGCAGGACAGCTATCATGGGCGCTATTATGCCAAAGCGCAAAACCTGGGCCGGGTCCTGACGCAGGTCTATGATGATGCGCTGCAATCGGTTGACCTGCTGGTGATGCCGACTATTCCGATGAAGGCGACCAGAATCCCGTCCGCCGACTCGCCACGCGAAGAGTGGGTGGCGCGCGCATTGGAGATGATTACCAACACCTGCCCATTTGACGTCACAGGTCATCCGGCAATGACGATTCCCTGTGGCCTGTCGAATGGCCTGCCTGTTGGGATGATGCTGATCGGCAAGAAAGGCCATGATGCGACCGTTTTGCGCGCCGCCCACGCCTTCGAGCAGATCAGCGGCTATACCGTTCGTCCCCAGCGCCTGGTAACAAGTCGATAACAAACTGATAACAAACCGGTAAAAAATCGGTAAAAAATCGGTGAAAATTCGTAGGGACCCGCTTCAGCGCGTCCTCCGGCGATTTATCGCCTACCCTTGATGTTAATCTTGTTCCCCTAGCGGGACTGCCCTATGGGATGGTCCTTGCGAAGCTGTACTGATGGGGCTGCACTTGTCGAAATGTAGCCCCGAGCGGCGGCAGATCGCTCCAGAGCGATCTGTGGAACAACGCGTGAGGAGAGTAGAGCGTGTGAGGGGTGATGTATGGGGGAGCATGGTGTAAAGGGAGCAACGTGTGAGGGGGTGAGATTAAGCGGTAATTCAGAGGGGGTGATTGGCAGGGGAACGCGATAAATCGCGTAGGACGCGCTGAAGCGGGTCCCTACGAATTTATTTGTTGTGAATTTATTCATAGAGAGGTGGTATCACGGTGGCTACTATCTTGAGCATGCCCAAATGGGGGCTGGCGATGAAGACGGGGCAGGTGGTGGCGTGGCTGAAGCAGCCAGGCGACGCAGTACAGCAGGGCGAGCCGATTGTGCAGATTGAAAGCGAGAAGGCGGTCAACGAGGTAGAATCGCCCATCACAGGTGTAATGCGCTGGATCGAGGTCAAGGAGGGCGAGGACGCACCCGTGAGCGCGGCAATCGCGGTCATCACCGAACCAGGCGAGGAGCTATCAGACGAGCAGATCCAGACATTGCTGCGTGAGGAGGCTGAAGCCAGACGCCAGAAAGCCGAGGCGCTTAACAGACCACGAGCAAGCGCCAGATCAACGGAAAGCGTGCGTACCGGAAGGGAAGCAGGGATTACGCGAGCGCCAGGAGAGCGCATCAATGCCTCCCCGGCGGCAAGACGTTTAGCGCAGGAGATGGGTGTTGATCTCGCGACAGTAACGGGAACGGGGCCAAAGGGGATGATAGGGCGTGAAGATGTGTTGCGAGCGGTTGAGGAGGCCGGAGCCGGTACTGGAGAGGTGCAGGAGAACACTATCAACGTGGCGGGCGTCGCCATCCATTACCTGGTTGCGGGTCCCGCCAACGCTCCCCATGTGCTTTTTGTTCACGGCCTGGGTGGCTCGCTCACATCGTGGTCGTTGAACTTGCCCGCGTTCGCCGATAAATTTCGTATTTGCGCCCTGGATCTGGTGGGAGCAGGCAGCAGCGACAAACCGGACAGAGATTACAGTGTAACTGCTCTGGCAGATTTTCTGGTTCAGTTCCTGGATGCCCTGGGTCCCGATTGGCAACAGGTACACATCGTCGGCCATTCGCTTGGCGGCGCCATTGCCCTGGATATTGCCAATCGCTACCCGCAGCGCGTGCAACGGCTCGTGCTGATCGATAGCGCCGGACTAGGGCCGGAGATCGACGATATGGTGCTACACCTGATGCGCAGTCAGCCAGAGCGAGAGCGCATCCGCACCGAGTTAGCAAGCTTCTTCGCCAGCGCCGACCTGGTCCAGGGGCCGCTGGTTGAGCAGAATTATCAGCAGCGCACAATGCCAGGAGCTCATGCTGCTCTGGTCGCCACGGCAAACGCTGCATTCAGCAACTGTCAGCAACAAATCGACCTGCGCGATGCCTTTGAACACTTCCCTGAGCCGTTGCTCCTCGTCTGGGGAATAGAGGATCATGTGATCCCTGTGACCCATGCTCAGCAGGTAAACGCCTCGCCCTTGCATCGCATCGAGGTGTTGCCCAATTGTGGACATTGCCCGCATATTGAGCAAAGCGAGACGTTTAACCGGTTGGTGTTGTCATTTTTGAGTGAAGGGTAGCGCGAAAGCAGCAATTCCTCGCTCTACCTTTAGAGCGGAGGGGGGGGTGCTGCTCATTTTCTCTTCAGCCTCTAAGTACTAGACGTTCGTTTGCGCGCAAACTCAACGAAATATTGCAGCGCCTGCGGTGTGCCCACGGCGTCAATATTGATAGCCTTCTCAGGAGGCGTGCCCATGAGCAGCTTTTTGACGGGGACCTCCAGCTTCTTGCCGTTGAGGGTGCGCGGCACTTCCTGAATGGTGATGATCTCGTCGGGAACGTGATGGGGAGAGACGTTGCTGCGAATCTTCTCGCGAATTCTGGCTTTGAGCGCGTCGTCAAGGACAGTATCCTCTTTGAGCACGACAAAAAGTGGCATATAGTAGCGTCCGCCAGGAAGTTCCGCGCCGATGATGAGGCTGTCGAGAACTTCCGGCATGTCTTCCACGACGCGGTAAATTTCGCTGCTGCCCATTCTGATGCCCATGCGGTTGATGGTGGAGTCGGAGCGACCGTAGATGATGGCGCTGCCTCGCGGTGTGATTTTGATCCAATCGCCATGTCGCCAGACGCCAGGGTACATATCAAAATAGCTCTCGCGATAGCGTTTATCTCCTGGATCGTTCCAGAAATATAAAGGCATCGAGGGCATCGGCTCGGTGATGACCAGCTCGCCCACTTCGTCGATCAGCGGTTGCCCGTGCTCGTCGAACGCCTCCACTTTTGTGCCGAGCAGCCGACTTTGCAGCTCGCCAGCATAGACCGGTCGCAGGATTGAGCCGCCAACGAAGCCGGTGCAAACGTCTGTGCCGCCGCTGCTGGAGGCCAACCAGAGATCCTTTTTGACATGCTCATAGACCCACTGGAAGCCCTCCGGCGGCAGGGGAGAGCCGGTCGAACCGATGGCGCGCAGTTTGCTCAAATCGTACGTCTTGCCCGGTTCAACGCCAGCTTTCATGCAGGAGATAATATAGCCCGCGCTGGTGCCAAAGAAAGTCATGCCTGTCTTTGCAGCGAAGCTCCAGAGCGTGTTGAGGTCGGGATACGATGGGCTGCCGTCGTACAGCAGGCTGGTCGCGCCCGTGAGCAACGATCCGACGACGACGTTCCACATCATCCAGCCGGTGGTCGTGAACCAGAAGAAGCGGCTGCCCGGCTTGAGATCAAAGCCCAGCGTGAGCGATTTTAGCTGCTCAATCAAAATACCGCCGTGCCCCTGCACAATCGCTTTGGGCAGTCCCGTCGTACCGGAGGAATAGAGTACCCACAGGGGATGATCAAAGGGTACCTGCTCAAAAGTGAGCTCGGCCTCCTGTCCCAAGAGATTATGCCAGAGCAAGGTAGCGGCAAAGCCCTCAGTGGTTACATCTTTATGTAAATACGGTAGCAGGATAGTTTTCTCTAAGGTGGGCAGAGATTGCTGCAACTCCTGCACAACCGGGCGCCGGTCAAACTCTCTGCCATTGTATTGATAGCCATCGATGGCAAAGAGCACTTTAGGCTCGATCTGCTTGAAGCGGTCAATCACGCTGCGGGTGCCGAAATCAGGCGAGCAGCTTGACCAGATCGCGCCAATACTGGCGCACGCCAGCAGCGCCATCACCGTCTCCGGCAGGTTGGGCATATACGATACGACCCTGTCGCCGCGCTGCACGCCGAGGGAACGCAGGGTATGCGCAATGGAGCTGACCTTGCTGCGCAGCTCGCTCCATGATACTTCACGTAGCGGCTCGCGCTCTGATTGGAAGAGCAGCGCGGGATGCTCGGTTGTGGCGCTCCTGAAAATATGTTGCGCGTAGTTAAGTTCGGCTCCCTGGAACCATTGCGCGCCGGGCATCTTGCGTTCCACCAGGACGGTGCTATAGGGTTTGGATGCCTGAATATGGAAATACTCCCAAATAGAAGCCCAGAAATCTTCTATCCTGGTCACCGACCACTCCCACAGCTCATCGGGGCTTTGAAAGTGCAGTCCTCTGCTATTTGCCAGCCATTTCATATAGCCTGTTACATTGGCTTGCTGCTGCATAGCTTCAGACGGTTGCCAGAGGAGTGTGCCCTCCTGGATAGGAATCGCCATGCTGTGACCTCCCTTGTCGTTTCTCAATGCTGATAGCGTTCTTGATATTATAGCAGCTACCGATCTCAGGGCGTCTGTCCAGGCGTTGTGGGGACCCACTGCGCATTATATTGTACTGCGCGAGTCAAGCAACACACATCGACCGGATGGACGGTGTTTTTTGGCCCGGCCTCCGGTATTCTGAACAAAAATACCCTTGAAAAAGTTTTTGTCCCCCTTGATTGGAGCACCCGTTATGCCGCAGAATCAGCAGCGTGTCGCGCGCAATATTCCCTTGCTCTACATAGCCAGCTTCCTCAGCAATTTCCGGCTGAATGCGCCCATTCTCATTCTCTACTTACAGCAGCAAACAGGCTCGTTCACTGCGGCTATGTCTCTGCTCGCGTGCTTGATGATTGGCGCGTCGCTGCTCGATATTCCAACTGGCGCGCTGGCGGATATCGTTGGCAGGAAAACGATTATTGTCCTGGGTTGGATCTTTGGACTGGTACACTTGTGGTTATTAGCCATCGGCGGGAGCTATGGGCTGCTGCTTTTGAGCATGCTTGTAGCTTCAGCAGGCATGGCGCTGGGGAGCGGCGCGAATACGGCTATGCTTTATGATAGTCTCGTTGAGCTTGAACGAGAAAGCGAGTATAAAAAGATCAACGGGCGCGCGAACGGCCTGTTGCCACTGGCATTGGGGATAGCCGCGCCCGTCGGCAGTTCCCTGGCTGCTATCTCCCTCTCGCTTCCCTTCTGGATGCAGCTCTTTCCGCAGTGCCTGGGTCTCATCGTGACGCTTTTTCTGATAGAGCCCGTTTATCGCAAGCCTGATCGCAACGGCATCATGCTCCATTCCCTCCAGACGGCGAAGGTTCTCCTGGGGAACAGGCGCCTGCTGCTCCTTTTGTTACTGATGGCGCTCTCCTTTGCTGTCGGGGAAACTGTGGCGATGGTCAGCCCGCAGTGGTACCAGGACAATATACCTCTGCCCGCGATTGGCTTTGCTTTTACGGGCGTATATATGAGCAGCACGCTAGGCTTCTTTTTCGCCGATAAAATCAGCGCCCGCTTTGGCGATCTTCCAGTGCTCTTTATCTCAATCCTCTGTTCTCTCACTATCACAATCGGCGCCACCCTGCTCACCGGTCCTGCTGTCGTCCTATTCGCTATCGCAGCTACCTTCTTCTATGGGCTACGCTGGCCCATCCTCGATTTCCTCATCAACAAGCAGGTGGCATCTTCTCAACGTGCAACCATTGGCTCATTTGGCGGAGTGCTCCAGCGTGCCCTTGCCGCTCTGTTGGCGCTTGTAGTGGGCATGCTTGCCGATAGGCTCGGAGTTGTGACAGCTATTCAATGCGTGACGCTTCTGCTGTGTGCGGGGATCTTTTCCATGCTCTTGCTCAAAACTGCGCGTTAGCTCACCGCCTGCCAGATCTGTACCGTTTTATCCCAGGAGGCTGAAGCGATATCCTTGTTGTTGGGCGACCAGGAGACGGAGCGGACAGCATCGCTATGGCCGAAATAGATGAAGGTGTTGTCTCCGGTGGCGGCATCCCATATCCGTACAGTTTTATCTGCGCTACCGGAAGCAATGTGTCTGCCATCGGAGGACCAGGCGACGGCATAGACGAAATCGCTGTGTCCATAGTCGGTGTAGCGATGATCGCCATTGGCGGCGTCACAGACCTGCACAGTTCTGTCATCGCAAGCGGACGCGATCCGCTTGCCATCGGGCGACCAGGCCACCGCCCAGGGCGTTGAGGGCATTGTATTGTATGGCCGATAGGTATAAAGGAGCGAGCCGCTGAGCGCATCCCAGATTTGTACCGTCTGGTCGGCGCTGGCCGAGGCGATATGCCTGTTATCAGGCGACCAGGCGAGGTCATGGATATCGCCTGTATGGTTGCTGTAGACGTACAGGTTATCGGTAGTGATGGCATCCCAGACCTGCACCGTTTTATCGCCTCCTCCCGAAGCAATATACTTGCCATCGGGCGACCAGGCGACCGACCAGACCCACCCGGTATGCTCGGCATAGGTCGTGGGGAAATAGCCATCGATAGCATCCCAGACCTGTACCGTTTTATCGTAGCTGGCCGAGGCGATCCGCTTGCTATCGGGGGACCAGGCCACGCTATAGACGCTATCAGTATGGCCCACATACGTATAGAGCAGATTGCCGTTGGCAGCATCCCAGACCTGCACCGTCTTATCCCCGCTGGTCGAGGCGATCATCTTACCATCAGGAGACCAGGCGACTGACCAGACCATCGAGGAATGCCCACGGTAAGTATAAGAGGACACACCCAGGCCAGGCGTCGGGGGGGGAGAGATGAAGTTCTGCACTGCTTGCAAATGCGTCAACAAAGCGACGCTCCCGCTTATGCCGACGATAGCGGCCCCTGCTATCCCTAGCATGAGGGTGCGCCGCGATAATTTTCGTCGCGAGGGTAGAGCCGGTTGAGGGATTTCTTCCGACGTTGGCGGCGCGCTTTCCAGCGTTACCAGCGGTGACGATGCTTGCATTTTCTCCGGCGCTCCCTGGGGAAACGTAGCTATCTGCTCCTCACGCTTTAATGCCGGCGTTTCTACCGGAGCGGGTAAAGCCTCATTGCGCAGAGAAGGGGCCAGGGCAATGATCTGGCTCTCGGAAAGTATAGTTTCGGCTGATAGAGACGGCTCATTTAAAGCTGCGGGAGGAGGCGAGGAGACCTGGGGCGTGAATGATACTCCTTCGCACACCTGTGCCAGGGCGGTCGCAAAGGCTCGCACGCTGGGAAAACGCTGCGAGGGATCTTTCGCCAATGCTTTCATAATTACCACTTCGATGGCGGGAGGAAGGTCAGGGATTTTCTCGCGTAAGGGAGGAGGCGAGACCAGCGTGTGTTTGACCGCGACCTCGGCAAAGGTTCCCTGAAAGGGCCGCGTCCCGCATAGCCATTCATACACGACAATGGCAAGCGCGTACTGGTCGCTATAGATGCTGGCTTGAGACTGGATCTGCTCTGGCGCCATATAGGCGATGGTGCCCGCCAGGTCCTGCATGCCCTGTGTGCTCTGGTAGCGCGAACTCTGAGCGGTCAGCGCGATCCCAAAATCGCCGAGCAGGATCTCGTTGCGGCGACCAATCAGCATATTCTCCGGCTTCACATCGCGATGGACCACCTTTTGATCGTGGGCGTACTGCAATGCATCGGCAAGCTGTTCGACGTAGCTCACAATCGTCGACAGTGGCAGCACACTGCCGCGCGTATAACGGGTACGCAGAGAGCCATTGGGAGCGTAATCGATAACAAGGAAAGGAGTCGCGTCCTCCACGCCGAATTCGAGCACGCGCACAATGTGCGGATGCACCAGGCGCGCAATGGTACGAGCCTCGGTGCGAAACTGTCCCACATCATCGTCGGCGAGCTGTGCATGGAGGACTTTAATAGCGGCTGGCGTTTCGAGATAGATATGCTCGCCAAGATATACTTCGGCAAAGCCTCCTTGCCCAAGCAACCGTACCAGGCGGTAATTTCCAAGCTTCTGGCCTCTGCGATCTGTCACATTGACCTCCCTGTGGGCATACAGATCGGGCACGTTATTACAATGAAATATCATGCCTATTTTAGAGAAATCGAAAGGGATCGTCAAGGAAAAATAAATATCTGTTTCTATAGAATAATACGATCATAATCGTGAGAATCACACACTTTTTCTACTTTCTAGCACAATTCGCTTAGAAGGAGCCTGAGGCGGTCGGCTCCTCTCATTGAGTGCTGTTGCCAGAGAAGTGATTAGTGCAGAAGAAGTGGCTCAACTGCGCTGATGATTGGGCCTACCTCCATGTGATCGGAGTTCAAGAGTATAATAACACTGATCTTCTGCGCTGGATATTGCTGGATCAGCGAGCGAAAGCCCTGAGTTATGCCTCCGTGTATCCTAAATCCAGCACCAAGAAAACAGCCATATCCATACTGCCATGAACTCGCCCATCCAGTACCTTGCCCGTGCGGGGTAAACATTAACTGTAACGTCTGAGGAGAAACCAGAGGACACGCAAACAATGCGTCGCACCACTTCTTGAGGTCCTGCACTGTCGAGTACAACTCTCCAGGCGCCTCCTCAAAAATGCTCAGGCGGTCATTGTCTGCATGGACGATTTCTCCATTCTCAATCGTATGACCAGAGGCACGACCCACATTAATCCGACGAGGCAGATCCAGGCCGGTATTGGTCATGCCCAGAGGTGCGAGCACATAGCGTTTCATCAGTGCGTCGAACGATAGGCCCGTCACTTGTTCCAGAAGACATCCCATCAAGATGAAGCCCGTACTGCTGTAGCTCCATCCTTCGCCAGGCTTGAACAATTGGGGTAGGTTGACCAGATACGAGAGCAGATCTCCGCCTTCGTTTTTGAGTTTTTGCATTTCAAACCGCAGATTCGGGACATCATAAATATCCTGTAAGCCGGACGTATGAGATAACAGATGATGAAGCGTGATGCTCTGATCGAGCACAGCTAATGCAGGCAGATAGCGGCCTGGCTTTTCCTGCAGCGAAATCTGCCCATGTTCATAAAGCACCAGTGCAGCCATCGCGATAAACATCTTGGTCACCGATGCGATATGAAATTTGGTTTCAACGACGTTGGGAACGTTCAATTGCCTGCTTGCAAACCTATACGCTTTTTCAAGTACGATATGCCCGTCCTGAGAAATGAGAATCGCTCCACTCAGATGATGCTCTTTATCGACCTGTTCAAGTGCCAATGTCAACGCTGTTTTATTGATCATACAATAATCCCTCCAGGTAATGAATATTCCTAATTGTATCAATGAATCCTGACATCCTGTGTCAGTGGGATGGCAACAGAACTGGACAGCATCGATCATTGTCACTACCGGGATCTGTAGACCCTCGGCAAAGTTTGCTCCAACAGTTGTTCCCTCCCCCAAATCATCCCATTGCGACGACAGGCATAAAACACCCATAGTCGGCTTACGTTTCTCAGCCTGAAGTCGTGATAGCCGTATGACGACAAAATGTTATCCCAAGTAATCGAAGGGGAAAAACAATGGCAGAGCAGGATAACCAGGAGCGTTATCGAGAAGAAGACTTGATGGCAGGCGGCCCCGTCAGCCGCGGCGCCTCCAACAAAAGTGCGCCAATGTACACTGACAAACAGCCAACGGGCAAGACAGACGACGAAAGGCCAGCCGACACCGAGGATCAACCCAACCGCCAGGGCCAGCGCGATCCAGCGCAAAAGCAGCTCAACCGCAAAGGCCAGCTCAACCCATAAGAAATAATGGTTGAGCTGCTTACGTGTCAGCGCATTTACCACCTGTTTTTGCGTTCAAGAGCGCAACTATCTCCCTGCACGATCAAGCCTGGTACTGTTCGTCGCTGACCTTCTCCATCCAGTCGGCGGTCTTGCCGTCGAGCCGTTCCTGAATGGCGATATGCGTCATCGCCGTGGTTGGCGTAGCGCCGTGCCAATGTTTCTCACCTGGAGAGAACCAGATCATGTCACCAGGCCGAATTTCCTCAACCGGACCACCCCAGCGTTGTGCCCGTCCACAGCCAGCCGTCACGATCAGCGTCTGGCCCAGCGGATGGCTATGCCATGCCGTGCGAGCTCCAGGCTCAAACGTCACACTGGCGCCGACCGCGCGTGCCGGATCGGGCGCCTGGAACAGGGGATCAATGCGTACCGTACCAGTAAAATACTCAACCTGTCCTTTACCGGAAGGTTGCGAGCCACTTCTTTTAATGTCCATTGTCAGCAAATCCTCCGCCATGCCTGCAAAAATAGAGAGACCAATGCTCAATCTGGAAGTATTATACAATGTCAACCCAAACCATCTCCATGCCCAAATCGTGCGAGGCGCCACAGGGCAAGCGCGAGACCCCCACCCATCTCCACCGCCTCCCCTTGCCCCTATCATTCACGATTGTTGCCTGCCGTAGCGACGCGATTGATCGCGTCCAATTGATTGCCGTCTCCCCCAAAGATTGTGCCAACCCGCCACAGGGCAAGCGCGAGGCCCCCACCCCTCTCCGCACCGCCCCTTGCCCCTACACCTCCGTCCGGCATTGAGATGCCCGTTTAGATTTTTTGAGGGAATAGATGCCAACCCCATTGGACAACCTGATAGGGAGAGAAAGGCGGCGGCACAGATAATCATGGGGAGGAACGGTAGGGGCAAGGGGAGGTGGATGGGCCTGGGAGGGGGCCTCGCGCTTGCCCTGCTCGCCTACGATGCGCTGTTGGACCTCCACCGATTCCAAGTCCCCAATGGGCGCCGCAAATCATTGCATTGCGACGTACCTCTCACTCGGGCAAGCCATCATTCCGACCTTGGACAATATCGGGGTGGTGACAGTCAGGGTAGTTCCAATCCCTCACTCGGGCAAGCCATCATTCCGACACGGTATCACCTATCACGACACGTCAGAATGGGTATTGTTCCAATCCCTCACTCGGGCAAGCCATCATTCCGACCCCACAGACCAGGAAACGTCTCAAGATCATGGCAGGTTCCAATCCCTCACTCGGGCAAGCCATCATTCCGACATAATCTCTTCCATTGGTTCCTCCTGACGGCAGGACGGTTCCAATCCCTCACTCGGGCAAGCCATCATTCCGACGAAAAATCAGCCGTATCACGCGAAACCAGATAAAGAAGTTCCAATCCCTCACTCGGGCAAGCCATCATTCCGACACAAGCAATACAGCCACTCATTGCTGCTTGCTTGTGTTCCAATCCCTCACTCGGGCAAGCCATCATTCCGACGTGCTGCTGGTTGCAATCTGAGCATAGCGCCAGTTTGCGTTCCAATCCCTCACTCGGGCAAGCCATCATTCCGACTGCTTGATTGTCTGTGGCTCTGTGCGCTTCTCTCCGCGTTCCAATCCCTCACTCGGGCAAGCCATCATTCCGACTGTGATTCTCCTGCTCGTGACGCATTACCAGGAGAAGTTCCAATCCCTCACTCGGGCAAGCCATCATTCCGACGGAAAATGGACGCTCACTAGTTCGCCTCGTTTAGAGTTCCAATCCCTCACTCGGGCAAGCCATCATTCCGACATTTGCTCCATTGGCGGGTTCTGCATCTATTCCTCCCGTTCCAATCCCTCACTCGGGCAAGCCATCATTCCGACCTTGCTGAATTATGAGCAATCCAGCAATCCACTTTGGTTCCAATCCCTCACTCGGGCAAGCCATCATTCCGACGTGAAGCATTTAAACAAGATCAGTTCTATCGTGCTCGTTCCAATCCCTCACTCAGGCAAGCCATCATTCCGACGCTCATACGGTGCATCCGGTCCCTGGCGGAAGCTCGTGTTCCAATCCCTCACTCGGGCAAGCCATCATTCCGACGGAACCTGGCAAAAGCGAAAGATCAATCCACGGGGCGGTTCCAATCCCTCACTCGGGCAAGCCATCATTCCGACAGATTATGGGTATGACAGAGCAGCCGCGGAAAATCAGTTCCAATCCCTCACTCGGGCAAGCCATCATTCCGACGAATGGCCAGCAATGCGCGCGGCCTGGGCGGCGATTGTTCCAATCCCTCACTCGGGCAAGCCATCATTCCGACCTCGTAACTACGGCCTACATCTCTTTTTCGGCTAAGTTCCAATCCCTCACTCGGGCAAGCCATCATTCCGACAACCATGCTCTACCTCGTTAGGATGCTGGTAAAAGTTGTTCCAATCCCTCACTCGGGCAAGCCATCATTCCGACTTTGCGAGCAGGGCAGAGCGCGGCCTTGCGTAGTGGTTGTTCCAATCCCTCACTCGGGCAAGCCATCATTCCGACATTACACGGTGGCGGTAAGAGCAAGGTGTGAGTAATTGTTCCAATCCCTCACTCGGGCAAGCCATCATTCCGACACATTTGCTCTTATCACCGGAGCGATCAGGGCGAATGCCGCGTTCCAATCCCTCACTCGGGCAAGCCATCATTCCGACCTGTCTGGACCCTCCAAAACAGTCAGGGAATCCCAGTTCCAATCCCTCACTCGGGCAAGCGATCATTCCGACTATATCGGCTGGCGCATCCTTGATACGAGCACGAAAAGGTTCCAATCCCTCACTCGGGCAAGCGATCATTCCGACGCGCACGCAGATCGCCTTCAAAATTGCGCCCGCGCGTTCCAATCCCTCACTCGGGCAAGCGATCATTCCGACCATAGGCGCGCTGTGCAATGAGTGGCTCTATGAGCGGTTCCAATCCCTCACTCGGGCAAGCGATCATTCCGACGCCAGGAAGTTGGCGTCCATGTCGCCATCGTTGTCGTGTTCCAATCCCTCACTCGGGCAAGCCATCATTCCGACCATGCAGCCTCACGCTGCTCCTGGTACGCTCCTGTATCCTGTTCCAATCCCTCACTCGGGCAAGCCATCATTCCGACGACGGGCCCTGCTCGAACAAACGAAGGCAGTGTTTTCGTTCCAATCCCTCACTCGGGCAAGCCATCATTCCGACCTTGCTCACTAGATATCGAGGTATTGAGGAAGCGAAGTTCCAATCCCTCACTCGGGCAAGCCATCATTCCGACTCATAAGACCCTGGACTGATGAAGCGCCCTCTGTCGTGTTCCAATCCCTCACTCGAGAACCGCAAGTAATTCATTCATAGAATCTGCTGTTGGCACGGACCGGTGATCGACCTGCCAGTTCCACACATGCCGTCGCAAGTAATTCCTCGCTGGAAACGAAGGTGTTTTTTCTTTCAAAAAGCGAAAGCCCCTCTT
>DASRHT010000109.1:0-3443 GCA_035650355.1 Ktedonobacteraceae bacterium | reverse complement strand
GAGGAATTTTTTATATCCGTTATTTGCTCAGGCCGAAGCTGCCCAACGGGAAGAGCCAGTGCTTGCTCTATGTGTATGAATCAGATATGAAGCGTATGGAAGGAACTTCCGATGCACCTCAAGCCCATTAACAGTTCTTTTATCGTAGTTGATATCGGGGAGGCAGCAGTGTTGAAGCGCAAGCTGGTCGAGCGGACATACACTCCGGCAATTGCTTCCCACATCGCTGGCATTCTCCAGCAGCTTGCTAGCACCAACACGCTCGAACTCGGCGGCATGTCGCTTGTCACGTTCAATGCCGTGCTAAATGATATTATCGCCGATAGCAGCGCAAGTGGCGACGATGTGATGGCGCTGCAACCTCTCCTTCACAAGGTCCAAACAGAAGTGACCCATCGATACAACGAAATAACTCTCCAGCAATAGCGTCTCGTGACACAGGACCCATCACTGCCACGCATATGCAGCGGGCTCACACCCAGGCCCGGGGCAACCTGACCATGCGCCGAGAGGCGATTGGCGCTCAGAAACGCGCTATCGGCGAGCAGCGAGACAGGCTGCATCTTGGCCGGTTCGGCGCTGGGCAAGGGCGCGTTCGCTTTGGTCGCATGAGCCACTCCCGGCACGGCTGGAACCGTGGTGGGATAGTGAAATGGACCATGATATTTGCCATCACTCACCTGCTGCGACAGGAACTGCTGCAACGTCATGGTGGGAGGCGTGGGCTTTGCTAGCGTGAACGCATGCGCCTGGGCAGCCGCCAGAGGCCAGCCACTGATCACGTTGGTTCCTAACAACAAAGTAAGCAAGAGAGAAAAGAAGAGACGACGAAAGGGAACTCCCGTCCGTCCACGCGGCAGACGCGCTTCGGGACGCCGGAGCTCATCATCACGAGCAACCATCAAGAAACATCTCCTGACAAAAGAACCGCATCATTGGGAGTACCCATAGATAGGTGCATATCTCGCAATATATTCAGAAAAAAGCACAGGATCTCCCTTGATGAGGGCCATATAGCAGCCATCACCATGATGCACAGTAAAAAAACAGAGGGGAAGCCGTTCCCCGAGAGAATCGAGAGTAGCGGAGAGTCACAGTCGTGCAGGAAAACGCGAGGTGGATCATAGGCATACGGGACGCACGACACTATCACCCTACAAGATGTGCAGGGCATCAGAGCCGATGCCCTAACACAAGAACAAGTATAAACGAAAAATAAGATGGTAGTCAAGAGGAAAGAGAGAAAAACTATTCCAGATGCAATGTAATTAAAAACTGTTATTTTCAGATAAATGTGATGGAAGAAGTGATATAATATATGGAGATACGGAAAAACATGAGATGATCCATGATGAGATAATGGAAAACAGGGCAAAAGGGATTGCTGTTAGATGGGCGTCATCTTTGATAACAAATTGTCGTAAAAGAACAGCAGCATAGCTGCGTTAACATGAGTGATCTTAACCGTCACGGGCGAGTCTTAACAGGATTGTAACCGGTTTGATACTCGTTTAAATAGTACAGTTCAGGTATTCTTGCATTCAGGCATATTAGATGCAAGGAGGCGGGGATGCGCAAGGAAGCAGTATCTTTTCTGAATTCCGACGATACAGCAAATGCGTACCGTTATAAGGTGGTGCATAGTACGCAGGATATTGCTGCGGCTATGCAGCGAGCAGTAGAGGTAACTTCTGAGAAGATTGCGCTTGTAACGATCTGTATGCAATTTGGAGGTCAGGGTAAAGCATCTCGCAGTCGCGCGGCGCTTGCCCACGAGAGTACACGCTACTTTCTTGAACACTTACGTTCCCTTGTGCGCAAAACAGACCTGGTTTTTCTCCTGGATCAGAGCTATTACTTTGCCCTCAACGGCCCGAATGAAGAGGGTGGACAGATCGTACAGCAACGCCTGTGGGAGGCGCTGCTCTGGCACGTCCATACCTGTTCAGAGCCGGAAATCTTGAGCCCGCAAAGTATCACGATAGGGCATAGCGCCTATCCTGTCCCCTGCGATACGATAGACGCGTGTATTGTTGCCGCCAATAGAGTTCGCGATAGTTTCGGAGCCTCACCCGAAAAATCCACGCAGAAACAGCTCGCACTTCAGACGCAAGACGGGGAGTTACCGGCTCTGTCTCGTAAACTGGGTGTGCCTTACCTGACGCTGCTTCCCCGCACCTTACCCGCGCGGGTCCACCAGTTGGTCAGCCCGCAACTGGCTCAGGAGCTGCATTGCTATCCCCTGGGTTACGCGCGCAATACGCTGACAGTGGCCATGTCTGATCCGCAGGATAGCAGAGCGTTAGAGCGCCTGCGCCAGGAAACGGGGCTGCACATTTTCCCGATCCTGGTCCCCCCTCAAGAATTAGAGACGGCGCTGGAGCAACTGATGTAAGAACGTCCCTTCCTCTGCACTGCTATAATAGCAATATCGGAGCGGAAAGCGTTTTTCACGTTGCTCTCCTGGCTCAGTGACCTTTTTCCCTCATTCACAAAAATGAGATAAGATAGCAGAAAGGATTTTTATGAGGATTCTCGTCACCGGTGGAGCTGGCTTCATCGGTTCACATATTGTTGACCAGTATCTGGCGGCTGGTCATGAAGTCGCGATTGTCGATAATCTCTGGGACGAGGGGGGCGGCAAAACAGCCAATATTTCTCCTAAAGCCCGCTTCTTCCAGGCGGATATCACAGACCAGGCAAGCCTGGAGCGCATTTTTGAGCAGGTACAACCCGAGCTGGTCAATCATCATGCCGCGCAGCATAGCGTGGCGGTCTCGACCAAAAACCCCCGGCTTGATGCCAACGTGAACATTCTCGGGTTGATTAACGTGCTGGACAATTGCGTCAAAGCGGGAACGCGTAAAATCATTTTAGCTTCGTCCGGCGCAACCTATGGCACTCCGGCCCGTCTTCCGCTTGACGAAGAGGTCGTGCAGCTTCCCGAATCACCCTACGGCATCACTAAAATGGCCTCTGAACACTACCTGCGCTACTGGCAAGAGGCTCATGGGCTGACTTATACCATATTCCGCTACGGCAATGTGTATGGCCCCCGGCAAGACCCTAATGGAGAGGCGGGAGTGATCGCCATCTTCGCCAAACGCTTCCTTGCCCATCAATCGGTACGCATCGACTGGGACGGTGAACAGCAGAAAGACTACGTCTTCGCCGGCGATGTGGCCCGCGCCAACCTGCTCGCGCTCGATCAGGGCAATAACGATATCTTCTGCCTGGGCACCGGCAGGGGTACCTCAGTCAATGAACTCTATCGTGTTCTAAGTAAGATTACCGACTACAGCCCGGAAATCGTGCATGCGCCCAAACGCCCCGGCGATCTCGCTATCGCCTACTTCGATTGTCGCAAAGCCGAACGCGTCCTTTCCTGGAAACCGTCCGTCTCTCTGGAAGAGGGTATTGTGAAAACGGTCGAGTTCTTTAAG
>DASRHT010000108.1:0-20798 GCA_035650355.1 Ktedonobacteraceae bacterium | reverse complement strand
AGCCACGGAACAGCTCATAATACATCTACATTACAGGGAAGCACAGAGCTATCAAGCGATTGCCAGGTTGCTTAATGTAACAGAGAATAATGCGAAAAACAGGTCCTATCGGAGCCGAAAAAAGCTCAAACAACTGCTTGCAGCCAGAACTCTGCCCAAAGGGTACAGTCAATCTACGTGACGCTCAAGCCGCCTGTAATGAGCGGTTTACTGCTACCATAGAACTGCTCTCAATGATGCAACAACAAACGATCAATCTAAGCTGTGGGAGGGCTAGTTTATAAGACGAAAACAATCTCTGGCGCGAGAAAGTTTTTCCAAAACTGCATATGCCCTCCCGCAGTAAATCGGGAGGGCATATGTCTTATGTTTATTATAGAACTGCTTTCACGCATCTTTAGTATGTTTACCCCGCAGGTCTGGTATGTCCTGATTGTTTGCTTGACCCTGGTTGTGCTCTCCTGTCTGGTCTTTCTCTTAACTCAACGCGGTGAGAGAATTTTGACCCGTATCATTAAAGCTGTGGAACTCCATTCATCTTCCAGGAAGCAACCAGAGGCCCACATCGTTATCCAGATAGGGGGTCCTGATCATAGTTGTAGCAATGGCAATGAGCAAAAGCATGAAGCTTTATTCTATGAATGTCAGGTCAACGCTCAAGGAGAGCATCGTCGCAGAGGCCGAAAAAAGGTGCAGCGACAGAGACGACGTATACGACGAAAGAGCTATCAGCGAAGGCAAACCAGGCGAAGAGTTTATAGTACAAAGAAAGGACGGCATTTGCTATAATATGTGTGATTATTCGAATGTTGTCAGGAGCAGGTAGGGTTATGTCACAAACGCCACCAGTATCAGAAGCGCCGCAGGTAACACGCAAGCGCCCGTTTTTATCGCCCCGGGCGCGCGTGATCCTGGGGATCAGCGTGATTGCTGTCCTTGTTGTGCTTAGTTTTTTCGCGCCTCCCGAAGGCGACACCAATAACGTCACGGGCGATCCGATGACGACACCCACAGTCACCATTACCCAGTTGATAGAAACGGGCAATATGAATCGCAGCGTAACCGTTGAGGGGGTGCAGATAACCGTCACGCAGGCCACGCTCGCCAGCGCGTTCTCAGATGATCGTAAGCGAGCAGGAACATATACCGTACGCGTCATAGTCCACACAGCCTATAGCGGCCAGGTTCCGCTTGGCATCAGCTATGACTCTCTGGCTCGTTTGCAAATGGCCGATGGCACATTAATCGCGCCAAAGCTCATTTCAATCAAGCCGGTTGAAATACCGGGCCGCTCTCAGACCGGCTTTCTGGATTTCCCGCTTGCAACGCAGGTACCTTTAACAGAACTCAAGCTATCCTTTGGAGATGCTAATGTAGTGCCTCTAGGCGCGCAATAATTCGCTTCCACATTCCTGATAGGGGCAGGGCTAGCCCTGCCCGGCGTCGTTAGAATAGGGAAATATCATTCCTCGCCCGGCGCTCCCACCCGCTCGACGCGGTGTTGAACGTCAGCCAGCGCGCGCCGGCGAGGCGATGATGTGTTTTCGTGCTCATTGACATCATTCATCAGTTCCTCTAACGTCAGGTAGTATTCAACCAGGACGCGTTCGCCGCTGGTGGTATGGGTGACGCAATCTTCCAGCAGCATCTCTGCCTCTTCATAGGTTTCCAGACGCAGTTGCGCGGCATGCAAAGCTGCCTGAGCGTGCTGTAAGCGTGCGACTAGCGCCTCTCGTTCGCGCCGACGCAAGCGACTATAATCTCCCTCTTGCATCACCTCCTGGAGGGCAAGGGCGTTCTCTCCCACCTCGATGGTTGTCTCCTGCTGGCGGCGCGTCAGCCAGGCGCGTATGGCGTGAAGGCGCACCAGCACATTCGCGCTCTCGGGGAGGCGCAGGTTATCGTCTGAAAGCAGTTCGTCGCTGCCCTTCTCCGTCGTATCGTCGAATGATTCGTCCTCAAAGTTCATGATTTTTGCTCTTCTAGTGCATTTGCGCTTGACACCTTCGGACTCGATGTTATACTTTTCCTCAAGAGGAGCGGCAGGAGCCGGTGGCTCTCACGATCCGCTTGAGGATACTGAAATAGCTATCTTTTTTGCGCTTTCCCCGCATGATATCACACCCTAAAAAAAGAGGGCACCCCTCAGGGGGTGCCTCCTGAATTTTCGCGGGAAGGAGGAAATCTATGCAGGTCTCCTCTCAGAGCAACAGGCTAGCCTAATGCCTCCGGCACAGCCTCTTTTACTGAAATGGGTTCGCCAATATCATAATCGGACGGCGAGGTCGCATCGGCTCCACGTTTGGCGCCAATCGCCTGGAAGACCGGGGTCAGGATGATGGCGAGCACAAGGTTGAGGAGAACGGCATGGATGCCCGAGTAAGCCGAGACCGAGAAGCCCCCAATCTGGAGTTTGTACACGTTGACCAGAGCTGCCGATGTGCCGGTGATCAGACCGGAGAACTCCATCAGCGTTCCCACAATCATACCTGCCAACCAGCCAACGAGCATCGCCCAGCGGTTGAACCAGCGGGTGAAAAGGCCAAAGAAGACGGGGACAAGCGTCTGCAAGATCCAGACGCCGCCAAGGAGCTGGAAGTTGATGATATTCGCGGTGGGCACGTACAGGATGAACAGGAGAGCACCAAATTTTATGACCAGAGAGGTCAGCTTCGCAACCCCAGATTCCTGGCGCTCAGTCGCGTTTTTGTTGATGTACTCCAGATAGATATTTCTGGTAAACAGGTTAGCTGAGGCGATCGACATCACGGCAGCCGGGACCAGCGCGCCAATAGCGATGGCGGCAAAAGCGAAACCCGTGAACCAGGATGGGAATGCGAAGTTGATCAGCGCTGGCACAATACCATTGCTGCCAAAGCCCTTGAGCGGCTGCACTTTGGCCGCAATCGCCATATAACCCACAAATGCCAGCAGGCCAAGCATCAGCGAGTAGATCGGCAGCAAAGCTGCGTTGCGTTTCACCGCTTTTGTGCTGCTGCTGCTAAGTACGCCCGTGAGCGAGTGCGGGTACAGGAACAGGGCAAAGGCGGAACCAATTACCAGGGTTACATAGGGCGTAAACTGGGCGGGCGAGAGAATGTCAAAGTACGTCTTGGGATTGGCGAGGGCCTTTGCATGCACCGCCTGGAAGATGGGACCGAAGCCGCCGAGGCTGATGGGAATAATGATGATCACTGCGAACAGCACGATGAAAATCATCACATCCTTGACCAGCGCAATCATCGCGGGCGCTCGCAGGCCGCTGGTATAAGTATAAGCGGCAAGGATGATAAACGCGATGATCAACGGCAGATCAACACTGACGCCTCCGATGGAGAAGGCCAGGGGAATGCCCAGGCCCGCGATAGCAACCTCGATACCAAACATCTGCAGCGCGATATATGGCAGCGTCGCCAGAATGCCCGTGAAAGCAACGACAAACGCCACACTACGGCTGCCAAAGCGGTCCTTCACAAAGTCTGCCGCCGTCACATAGCCCCGCTGCTTGCAAACAGCCCAGAACCTGGGCATAAATAAAAAGACCAGCGGATAGACCAGTGTCGCGTATGGCACTGCGAAGAAGCCGTTCAGTACTCCCAAACCAAACATGGCTCCAGGAACGGCGATGAATGTATAGGCGGTGTAAAGGTCGCCACCAAGCAGGAACCATGTAACAACGGTGCCAAAGCGCCGGCCCGCCAGACCCCATTCATTGATGAGGTTAAGATCACCACGGCGCCAGCGAGCCGCAATGAAGCCAAGCACTGTTACGAGGAGGAAAAAGAAAATAAAAACGGCGATTGCATCCGTGCGCATGCTGAAATCTCCCTTCCTTGGGTGAGTAAAAGAGAAGATGCGTTAACAACAGAACAACAGGTACACCCTGGCTGAGTGGACCAGGCTTACTGGCTATGCTCCCGCAAAATAGACCAGGGCTGTAATGATAGCGGTGATAATGATCCAGAGGAGCTGGAACCAGTAAAAAAATGGGATGCCGATAAATGAAGGCTCTCTAAAGTCGTAGAATGGCGGCCACAGCAGTACAATGAACGGAATGAGCAGGAACAGAAGGAGCCAGGAGCGCCCCTTTCTTTGAGGACGAGTAGACATAGAATGTTCTCCTTTTGCGGTCTAAATAAGAGAAACCGTATCTTCAGTCTGGCGCGAATGTCCTTTCAGGAAATACTAAAGGTCCCAACCTGTACGTTTGCCAGGCTGAAGAGTATGCCTGGATGTCTCAACCCAGTAAAACGCCTTAATCGTGCTTGTACGCGCCTCAATTTTTAGCGGCGCGCTATCTGGCTGATAATCTACGGCATTTCTTCCCAAATGTCAATCTACGGCAGGTTTTTCGGGTTCTCAAAGTCCCGAGGATTTTACCCTTAATTCTGCAAGAATTACTCTTTGTATGCAATAGCAATAGCCAGAATGGGTAGGAATTGTCTCGCACCGCTCTGGCTGAATAAAGGCAAAAGTACTATCTTTACCTTTACAAAACTTAACCATGCACAAAAACTCAGCCAATCTCTTGATAGTACACTATCACGCGATCATTTCTCACTTGACAGCTTGCCTGCTTGAGGTTATACTTATAACAGGTCAACTGCTATGACCATACACTCTACTTTTCTCTTCTCAGAGTGTCTCCACCATATTCTTATCCCTCAGGAGCTATCACTTATGCCACTACCACCATTTTTACGGCGGCGCTCATCTCTCCCCACGACGTCAGCGCCTCCCCAGCGTATTCAGGAGCAGATCGACCCCACTGCTAGCGCCTCAAGCCCTACGCAGGAAGATTGGTACTGGGGAAGAGCGGTAACCGGCGGCGAAGAGGATTACTACTGGCGTCGTCTCTCCGACAACTGGTACATGAAAGACGTGATCCCCTCGACCTATCTGGAGATCCATAACGCCTGCTACGAAGCCTACAACGCCAATCCCATCGCCTTTGCCATTATTGAGATTACCGCCAGCTTCGTGCTTGGCAAAGGCGTGACCATCGCCGCCAATCAGCCCGACGTGCAAAAGGTGTTGATGGATTTCTGGCACGATCCTGACAATCACATGGATACCCGCGTCTATGCTCTCTGCACCGAACTCTCTCTCTACGGAGAACAATTCATTCGTTTTTACGTCAACAAGATCAATGGCAGGGTCAAAATACGCCAGATTGACCCGTCGATCATCGATCAGATCGAGACCGATCCCGACGATATTGAGACGCCATTGCGCTTTCATCAACGTCCCATCGGCCCCAGCGCCACTCTTCCAGGCGATCCCCCTCTCATCGTCCCGCTGGAGCAGAACAACTTTGCCGGCGCGTGGTTCATCGCTGGCACGGACGTGGTGCAATTTTGTATTAACAAGGTGTCTAATGCCAAGCGCGGCAAAAGCGATCTGGCAACGCTTCTCCCCTGGCTGAGGCGTTACAAGGACTGGCTGACGGACCGTGTACGCATTAACAAGTATAAGGGGGCTTTTCTCTGGGATGTGCAGTTGCAGGGAGCTGATAAAAAAGCGATTGACCGCAAGAAGATGGAATATATGTATCCGCCCGAGCCGGGGAGCGTCATTATTCATAATGAGGCCGAGAAGTGGTCGGCAGTCAAACCAGAGATCAATGCCAGCGAGGCCGCGGAAGATGGGCGAGCCTTAAAGCTCATGCTAGCAGTTGGCGCTCAACTCCCGGAGCACTATCTAGCCGATGGCAACTACGGCAATCGTGCAACCGCCGCTGAAATGGGCCTGCCAACATTCCTAAAGTTTCAACGTCGCCAGCACGTCATGCGCGCTATGTTGCGGACTATTCTGGACCGCGTGCTGCTCGAAGCTCGCAAAGCAAAAGTTCTGCAGGAACAGATCGATGCTGGCTACGATATTCTCTTCCCAGAAATGAACATAGCTGACCACCAGACACTGGCCAGCGCCACGCAGATGCTGGTTTCCGCTCTATCGGTCGCTAAAGCACAGGGCTGGGTCAGCGATGAGACGGCGATGCGCCTGCTCTTCCAGTTCGCGGGCGAGGAGCTTGATATATATGAAGAGCAGGCGCGCATTCGCACCGCAGGAAGGGAGTAAGCCATGCCGCTGGATGCACGCAAGATACAGCATGTGTTACAGGTCGTCGCCCTCAGCTTTACCGGGCGGCAGCGTACCATCGTAATCGTCTCCCTGAACGCAGGCAGCTACAGTTACATGGCTATTCAGGCCATTATGCGCCCTCAACAGGTCAGCGATCCCCAGGTGCTCAGCGCAGAAGGCAGATCGCTGCCTCACAACGCCGATATGCTGATGATCGCGCCATTGGGCACAAATTTTACGGGAGCCGTCTATGTGGCCGATACCACCAGCGCAACGGCCAGCGCGGTTGCCAGCGCCGCCAAATACGAAATTATCGAAGTGCTCCCTGCCGGTATTGTCCCTGGCGGCACCCATCTCCGTGTCGCCCTACGCCGCCTGCGCTAACCCCGTCGCCACCGTCCCCCGGAAAGGGCTATGCGCCCTGTAGGGACCCGCTTCAGCGCGTCCTCCGGCGATTTATCGCCTTACTATGAAACATCTAACGTCGCATCTTCCTAACAAAACCAGGAGGTATTGCAATGACATTCGCTGGCTGCGTTCTCTGCCGCCGATTCCGTTGTTGGGGCGGCAGGGGTACAGCGGTTTTGGGATGGAACGGCTCTAAAGCGGTGGTAAGGCGATAAATCGCCCATCGGACGTGGTAAACCAGGTCCCTACGGGGTTCGCCACCCGTTTCTCGCATGATCACAAGGAGAAAAGTAATGTCCGAAGATTCCGCTATCCCCCTGAATGAGCAGGAATGCCAGCAGGACATTCTGCAACGTGTGCATAAGTGGTTGAATGTGCTGGAGGAGCGCGTCATTCTGCTGCTTCACGCGCACGATCCAGAGGCGTTGAAGCCTGGAGAATGTGAGCAGGCGATTAGCCGTCACCTTATCTTGATGCTGCGACTGCTCCAGTTGCGTCAGCAGTATGTGCAGATGCGGGCCTCAAGAGGCGAGCAAAGCGCGTTAGATGCTTTCCTGCGCAGTCTGGAGGAAGCCGATGAATTATAGTTTGTTGTGTCTGGCGAGAGGGCGGCTGGGTGTGATCAATTGGAGGCGGGATGGGTAGGCGATAAATCGCCCGAGGACGCGCTAAAGCGGGTCCCTACGGGGTGGGATGGGGCTATCCTATGCTGCAAATCAGCCCGGCCTCCTGCTGCGCGGCGAAGTTTACCGCGATCAGAAAGGGTTCTGCGTGGGTGGGGGATACTTCATCGATCAGGCGAAATGCTCCTGCCGGGTCGCTGCGCTCGCGACGATAATCGAGGTGATCTTCTCGGGCTTTAACGGGATGAGGAGGTTGTAAATCATGCGTGCTCAGTGCCAGTTGCCGGACCTCCTGCGGCGTCAGATAGCCAATGAACGCCTCGTAAGGCTCTCCCGCTCGATAGCCGAATGGCATGCTGCGGCGACCACACGCCAGCAATTCGAACAACGCCATTGCTCGCACCGATTGCGTCGCCAGCCAGCCGCGCAGATGCAACGGCGCAGGCAAACGACCAAGCTCTATGCCCTGCGGTTCGTCCTCTTCCGTATATTCAAGCGGAGACGCAAACTCTAACTGTTGCTCTTCCTCCCCGGCGGCCTCCTGGTTTTCGTAAGTTTCTTGCACCAGCCTGCTCAGACCGGCGGAATGAAGCAGCGAGACGATCTCGTGATGCAGCGCCTCCTCTTCTTCCTGGGTGATTGCTATGTCGTCCGACGTGGTAGTACTTTTGGTGGGGAAGAAGGGCGAGAGGAGACAATACTCTTCAACAATTGCTCCCCAGATAATACGTACAGCCTCATTATTCTGGTAGAGCTGTGGAGGGTGGCGCTGGGCATACGTGTCACTGAGGGCCGTGAAGCGTTCTGCATCGCAGAGGAGATGGTATTCGCGGCGCGTATGCGGGCCTCGCGGTAATCGCTTGATAAAAGCCTGAGCGCGTGGCCAGGCGCAGAGATGCTGCATCGCCTCCGGCACAAAGCACTCTTCGCGATAGCTGCGCGTCTGTTGATACATCTGGTAGAGCGCCGCTTCATTCCCCTCAGTAAGCCAGTCAGCAAACACCGGCATCACATTGAGGACATAGGTTTCCCAATCAAAGCCATGTATATGTACCATCATAAAACTTCACCGCCATCCTGCAAAAGCTGTACCATCATGATATCGCTATCGGCCATTCCTGCCAAATAGATGGGCCTATGGTACTTCCTTGCGAGAGAGGGCTATTTTGTAGTAGGATAGACGTATGACTAAGACCAAAGATGAAATCTCCGGTGGTGTTGTCCACGAATTGCCAGAGGACTTACGCAAAATCCTCGCTTCTGACGCGGAGGCACTAGCGGCGTGGGAAGCTCTT
This sequence comes from Ktedonobacteraceae bacterium, assembly GCA_035650355.1. GTDB lineage: Bacteria > Chloroflexota > Ktedonobacteria > Ktedonobacterales > Ktedonobacteraceae > DASRHT01. The sequence goes on along the minus strand of DASRHT010000108.1, from coordinate 12,388 downwards.
ACGCCTCTTGCGCGCAATGAATGGATATGCTGGGCAATCTCTGTCAAGAAACCAGAAACCAGAAGGCAGCACGTTGAAAGGGTGCGCACGGAACTCAAAGAGGGAGTGCGCCGACCATGCTGTTGGTATGGCTGTATTCACCGCACGGATAAGGCAGTAAGCCCTTCGGTACAATATGTGCTCAACAAACGAGCTAAAAAGTCAGGATAAATAAGGGCTTTCATATCTTCAACTAAGGCAGGGTCAGCTTGCTTGATCAAAGCGCGCAGCCGTGACAACATCTCACCCCGCCAATTATCATGCTTTTTGATTATGGCATCTATCTGTTGAGCAGCAGACTCGTTTTCCATATGAATCTCTTTCTAGTATGATTGCTACAGCATTATATCATTGCTATCCCTCCTTGTGGTTTGAAAGATAATCTGGCTCACGGGATTGCCCCTGCCCTACTATCTGCATCATATAGATAAGCTTACAAATTTTTTACAATTTGGCGTAGATTTTTCAGGGGGGGAGGAATATACTTAGAAATACCTTTATTCGTCTGAATCTAAGACATCAACTGATATTTTTACAAAGGTCTTACTGATTATAAATCAAGGAGGTGGCAGCGCCATGACGCAGCACCCGCCGCAATCTGACAATGAGATACTCCCGCTTCCTGGTTTCCATGATGATACCGATATGTTTGAGGGCAAAGTCTCCTCTCCCACCAGGCGTAGAAGCCGTCGCCGCTTATTGATCATTATTTCCAGCGTTTTGCTGGCCGTCGTGCTTTTAGGCGCGGTTTTTGCGCTCATCAACGCCCGGCGGCAGCGCCTCGTGTTTCAGGCGCAAGCGGTAACTCAGGGCGACCTGGCCCTGACGGTCAACGGGACCGGCCCTTTGCAGAGCAATGTGTACAGCCTGAATTTTAGCGGCACGGGCAAGCTGTCTGAGATCGACGTCAGCGTGGGGCAAAAGGTCACGAAGGATCAGACATTGGGGAAACTGGACCCCACCTCGTTGCAGAATGCACTGAACGAATCGCAGGCCACTGTGTCAGCAGCCCAGACCTCGGTAAGCAACGCCCAGGCCGGCCTGAATGCCTCATTAGCCGCCTCGCAGTCAAGCGTTGCGTCGGCGCAGACGTCATTGACCGATGCCATTCAGAATCTCAAAGATGTTCAGACGCAATCTCAAGCATCAATCGATGCCGCCCAGACGGCGCTCAGCAATGCTCAGAACAACCTGATCAAAGTTCAGGCCCAGGTACAGGCGGCTCTCGCAGTCGCGCAGGATACCGAGAATCAACAGCTTGCCGGCTGTAATTCGCCTACGGTAACAAATCCCGCAGCCTGTAAGCAGGCTGCTGAGGATCAATTTGCTCAGACTCAAGCGCAGCAAAACGCTCAGCTCGCGACCGCGCAGGGAGCAGTCAGCACGGCGCAGAAGCAACTGAGCTCGGCGCAGGCGCAGGCCAATGTGCAGAATACATCCGCGCAGAATCAGGTGAACACAGCGCAGAAGCAACTGGATACTGCGCAGGCGCAGGCCAATTCGCAAAATACAACCGCACAGGGCCAGGTCAATAGTGCGCAAAGCCAGTTAAATACCGCACAGGCGCAACTGGCGACCGCGCAATATAACGTGAACAATACCGTCTTGAAGGCTCCCCACGATGGCGTGGTGGCGGCGGTCAACGGCACCATCGGCGAAACTCCCGGCGCCTCCGGTTCAGCCAGCGCGAGCGCCAGTACCGGCACCTCGACAGCCTCTAGCGGCGGCACATTTGTGCAGATTGTCGATCTCTCATCGCTGCAAATCGTCGCCAGCATTAACGAGATTGACATCGGCAACGTGGTCGTGGGAGACAATGTGCAATTCTCGGTCAGTGCCTATCCAGATCAAACCTTTACCGGCAAAGTGACCGCTATCTCTCCTCTAGGGCAGACCGTCTCGAACGTTGTCTCGTATCCTGTCTATATTAACGTCGATACGAGCAGCCTCGGCACCTTCAATCTCCTCCCAGGCATGACCGCCAGCGTTACCATCGTCACCGATCAGCGCACCAATGTGCTGATGGTCCCTGCCACTGCGATTTCGTTTGCTCGTACATCGATCATTCCTGCCAGCACCGGCAATATCGGCTTAATCGAGCAGAGTCAGGCAGATAACGCCCTGGCAGCCGCGCGCCAAATGATACAGGATCTCCAATCGAGTAACCCGCAGATTACGAAAGACAAACCGACGCCCGCCTTTGTGCTGGAGCGGATCAATAATGCCATTGTAGTGAAACCCGTGGTTATAGGATTGACCAACGGCACAGTCTATGAAGTGCTCGATGGCTTGACGCAAAATGACCGCGTTCTTGTTGGAGTTGAGTCACAGGCCCAGGCGCAGGGTAATCCGGGCGGAGCGCAGTTTCGCCTGGGTGGTGGCGGTGGTAACTGATCTGCCGTGGCCTGTTTAATTCTGGAGGATGCATGACCAGCAATGATGTTCAGCAGACGCCCCCTGATGGTTCTTCTGGTGTCCATCCTGTAAACATATCGATTCACCATGATGTCACGGCGCCACAGACCGCTATCAATAGCGTCGTGGAACAACAGCATCAGGCCAATGGAACGGGTCCGCAGCCGGTAATCGTTGTGCGCGATCTCAAGAAGACCTATTTACTGGGCGAGACGCGCGTTCAGGCGCTGCGGGGCGTCTCCTTGCAAGTGCAGCAAGGCGAGTTCGTTGCCGTGATGGGTCCATCTGGTTCGGGTAAAACGACGCTGATGAACCTGCTTGGCTGCCTGGACCGGCCCAGCAGCGGCGATTACTTGCTGGCAGGCAAAGTAGTGAGCCGCATGAGCCCCGATGAGCTGGCGTTGATCCGTAATCAGCTCATCGGCTTCGTCTTTCAAGGCTTCAATCTGTTGTCGCGCTCCACCGCTGTGAAGAATGTCGCGATGCCCCTGATGTATGCCGGTTACTCGAAAGAGGAGCAGGAGTATCGCGCCCGCAAGGCCCTGCAACTGGTGGGGCTGGCTTCACGCCTCCATCATCGACCATCGCAACTGTCCGGCGGGCAACAGCAGCGCGTTGCCATTGCGCGCGCCCTGGTCAACTCGCCATCGCTTTTGCTGGCCGACGAGCCGACGGGCAACCTGGATAGCCGCACCAGCATAGAGATTATGGCGGTGCTCCAGGCGCTCAATCAGCGGGGTCTGACGATCATCCTGGTCACCCACGAGCCCGATATCGCTGCTTACGCCAAGCGGCAGGTTGCCTTCCGCGATGGCCTGCTGGTGCGCGACGAGGTTATGTATACATCGCGTAACGCCATTACCGAGTTATCTGTAGAGAAAGAGCCTACCCATATCGTCACTCAGGAGGCTGCTGAATGAGTACGCCCATTGATTCATCGCCGCCAGCGACAACATCCTCCTCGGATGGCAATGTTGCTGTGGCTCCTGCAACTATCTACGTTCCCGGCAAGCGTCCGGGGCGCAGGCTGACCAGCACGGTGTCGGCCAATTTTAGCAGTGCGACCGATTCGCTCTGGGCCAATCGCATGCGTTCGCTGCTCACCACGCTCGGCGTCATTATCGGCGTGATGGCGGTAATCGTCGCCGTGACGCTGACGCAGGGAGCCGGAGCCTTGCTGAACGGGCGCATTTCCAGTCTCGGCACCAATACCTTGCTGATTAGTCCCGGCTCCGGCGTGACCAACGGAGCGACGGCGGGCGCGGGTACGCTGCAATCGTTGACGCTCGACGATGTGAAGCAGCTTGAGCAGATTCCCCATGTCATCGCCGTAAGCCCTGTGCTCAGCGTATCGGCCCAGGTCATTGCGCATAACCTCAACTGGAATACGCGTATACAGGGGGTGTCTGAGCAGTTTCAGCAGATCCAGAACTGGGATATCGCCAGCGGCTCCTGGTTTAGCAAAGCGGACTCGGATAGCGGCGTTGCGGTGGCGGTGCTTGGCGATACGGTGGCGAAGAACCTCTTCGGCCCTACCAATACCGATCCGATAGGTCAGACGGTGCTGATCCGCGATCAGATCTTTCGCGTTGTCGGGGTGATGCAGCCAAAGGGCTCGTTGGGCGCCTTCAACCAGGATGATATCGTCTTTGTGCCCTTTAATGCGGCCTCCGCTCGTTTGAAGCATACGACCTTCGTGGACCAGATTCAGGCGCTGGTGGATTCGGCTGATAACGTCAATGGAGCGTTGAGCGTTGCGACTACGACGCTGCGGCATGATCATCGCATTGCGCAGGGGGGCACGGATGATTTCCAGATTCGCAGTCCCAACCAGTTGGTGCAGACGGCGCAGCAGTTTACCCAGGTCCTGACGCTGCTGCTGGTCGGCATTGCCGCGGTTTCGTTGACGGTTGGCGGCATTGGCATCATGAATATTATGCTGGTGTCGGTGACTGAGCGGACGAGGGAGATCGGCGTGCGTATGGCGGTGGGAGCCAGGCGGCGCGATATTCGCAATCAGTTTTTGATCGAGGCGGTGACGCTGAGCGCGATGGGTGGCATCCTGGGTATCCTCCTGGGTCTGCTGATCGGTTATGTGATGACGGCCTCGTTCCAGTTGCCGTTTGTCGTCGATCCCCTCTCGACCTTCCTGGCCTTTAGCGTCTCGGCGGGCATTGGCATCGTTTTTGGCCTTTATCCGGCTGTGCGGGCCTCCCATCTCGACCCAATCGTGGCATTGCGAACAGAATAGACGGGCGAGGTGCAGGGCGGGGGCAAGCCCCGCCCCTACCGTTCAGCCTTCTACAAGTTCAATCGTGACCTCGTAGGAGAGGCCAGGGGCCGCTCCGGTCGCCAGGGGGACCTGCTGGCTGTGCAGGTCGATGACTTTTTCTGCGTAGGAGTCGAGGTGGACCGCTACAGGGGTGGAGTTGAGCGGATCGCTGTAGAGAATCGTGGTGCCGACCGAACTGGTATACGAGGTACGCAGGGCGTCGCGGTACTGCTGACCCGTCAGACCCGTAGGCGTGCCATCGTAGCGCAGCAGATCGTTGAGGCAGAGGATCACCATGCTCCAGCGCCGTTTGCCCGGCCCCAGGTCTACGTAGGAGAGGCCACCATCGGCTCTCACGATCATCTTGCGAATGCGCGGCTGCTTCATCTGATAGCTGCCAGGTTTGATAAAGTATCCCGTCCCGTCTAGCAGCAGTTCACAATCCACTCCAATAGTCATCTCATGCCTCCTGGGAAGTCGTGGCTTTCTTGCTGCGACGCCTGACCGGTTTATGTTCCGCCGTGAAGGCGCGTGGTTTCTGCTCGTTCTGCTCCTGAGAGACGACAGCTTCAGCGCCATAGATGCGGGTGTGATGGAAGGAGCCGTTGCCGCTATGATCGTGGATGCTGACCGTATCACCATCGATAGTGACGTGAATGCCGAGCTGTTTGAGCGCCGAGCATAACGTGGTAACGATGTAATTGAGGCGCGCATTTTCTTGTTCCAGGGTGGCAATGCGGTCGTGCAGCGTCTGAATCTCGCTCTGGAGCGCGTTGATCACCCGTTCCTGCACCTCGTTGGCTGTGCGGGTGAAGCCATGATAATAGGCGACAACGCCGCCAATTACCAGGCCGATGGTGATGAGCAGGTTCAATAAGGATAATGGTTCAAACATTTGACGCCCTTTCTTATAGCCAATATAACATCTGCACTAACGAGGCAGGGGCGGGTTATCTGGGCGGGGGCAAGCCCCGCCCCTACAGTCAGCAACCATCGGTAGGGGCGGGGCTTGCCCCCGCCCAGCCGTCCTACCGGCCAGTCCCCCATCCCCGCCATATCAGCCCTACAGTCTGGGCCAGCGCACGGGGATATCGCCCCAGTGGACGCGTGCGCCATAGGCGAAATCGCGCTGCTGCTTAATTTCTTGCAGGCGGGCCTCGAATTGCTGCATCTTCGCTTTGGTGGCTGCCAGCCATGCCTGAGGGATTTTAGTATCATCGATGCGATCCCGTATGGAGCCATCCTGGAAGTCAAAGTTGTCGTTGGTGGGAATTTGATAAGCTTCCATTGCGTAAGCGCAGGCGCCAAGCACGATGATATCACGATGAACCTCTGGAATGGTCGAGCCATTGGCGTCCAACTGGTGTTTGGTGGCGTAGAAGATGCGCATGGTCAGCGTTGAGTCCTTAGGCAGCTCCGCACTGGAGAGCTTGAGCGTGAAGCTGGGAGCTGCGGTACCGGTAAGGCTTTGTCCGGTGCCGATGCTGCCCTGTGAACCGAGATTGCCGCCCGCAGCCAGCGCGGTTGTGCTGTCGAACAGATTGGAGTATTCAGCAAATTCGCGCTCGGATGGCGGCCACAGCATCACGCCGGAGGTATTGACCGTTGGGGGCGAGAGTTTGCCGCTTAACGTGGCATCGGCGGCGCTATCGCTATAGCTTGTGGTCGTGTTGTCCGGCAACGTTGCCAGCCAGTAGAGGGTTGAGCCGCCGACGAGCGTGCGATAGAGGTTGCGCCCGATGACGATGTTGGTGGCGGTTCCCGGGATGGTCGTCAGATTGTTGCCCAGCGGGATGGCTGCCAGCGTCACCTTCTGATTACCGGTTGTGGTGGTGACGCTGGCGACGGGAGAAGGGGTGGTCTCGCCGCCCTGGGTCAGGAAGGTAACGGCGTACTGATAAGCGCCCACGTTTAAGCCAGCGCCGCTGACGGCGGTCGCGCTCATTCCTGCCGGCGGCGGAGCGAAGGCCGAGCCGTACGATTGCAACGGGTAAATGATGCGTTCCAGCCACCAGACCGGGTAAGCGGCATTCCAGGAGGATGGATAGGGATAGGTGCGCTGGTACGGCTGGGTCGCCATGTCGGTGTAGGCGATGTTGGGATAGTACTGCGAGTAACGATCCACCGCTTTGTCGATAGCTCTATCCAGGTCCGACGTGGCCCAGCGCTGACTTGAGCCTCCCAACGGGTCAAAAAGATCCTGGCGGACCGCCGTTTCGATATCTGAAAGAATCATGAAAAGCTCCAATCTGATAGAGATCGATAGCTAGATGACATAACCATAGGTATAGAGCGAGACGGTACAGGTGCCCCCGTTTGCTTTGACATCGATCTTGCCGTTGGCATCTACGGGTAAGAGGCCCATGCCGTCAAGCGTGCTATTGGCGACGGTGATATTACCAATGGCGGCGTAGGCGGTGATATCGGCTGCCGCGTGGGGTGCGAGCAGCAGTGACGCGCCCGTGGTGGGGCTGCTAAAGTAGGCTTTGAAGACGACGCCCAGCGCGCCCGGTGGGATGCCGGAACTGCCTCCGGTCAGGGTGTACACATTGGTGGTGCCTGAGCTGATAACGTCATTGGAGACCTGCCGGTATGCAGTAACGAAGGTCAGGCGTCCGGGCGGTGGGGTGGGCAGGCCACTGGTGCTGTTGGCAAAGATGGCGATGATCACCGCGTCCTGCTGATTGTGCTCGTCAAAGAAGAGGACCGCGCAGAGCGCACCGGCGAGTGCTGACGTGCCATCGATATGATTGGCGATGGGCACTCCTGAGAGCGCGTACGAAGTGGCCTCGAACAGCAGCACCGAAGCGGTATACGTGGCGGGGGAGAAAGATTGTAGAATGCCGCGTTTGATCAGCATAATGACCTCGTGTGGGCGAGGAGAACCCGGTCGGATTCTCCTCATTCGATTGAGCTATGAGTCGTTTGACATCGTGCCGGGGGCCGGGCTATTATCGCTGCCGGAGCAGGCGTGGAAGCTGCCGGCAGTGTAGGCAGTGTTGAGCAGCGTATTGAGGCTGGTGGCGATATTGGCAAAGGTCTGGCTCCCCGAAGGGTCAACTCTGACAAAGGTGCCGTCCTGCGGCAACGCGCCGTCGGCGGTTTGCTGGAAGATGCACATGGTGCGAGGGTTGAGGTAGCTGCCAATGGGAGCAGTCTGCCCGCCATTGTAGCGTCCATAGGTCAATTCAAGCAGATCAAGCATTGTAATGTCCTTTCTGTGTTCACTTCGTAGGGACCCGGTTTACTGCGTCCGACGGGCGATTTATCGCCTTCCAGCCGCTTTGCCGCCGTTCCACTCCGAACGCGCAGCACCTCTGTGCTGGTCCTCTCCCGAGAGAAAAAATGTTAGCCCTTCGTAGCGACTAGCTTCAGCGCGTCCGGTTCACCGCCGTTCCACTCCAAACTCGCTGTCCTCCTGCCGCTCCAACGACGGAATCGGCGAGAAGGCATCTTGCCAGCGTCGTTACTCAATATTTACCGATTTTTGGGAATATATGGTGTTAGATGTTTCATGAGAATAAGAGGAGGGAAGGGCGATAAATCGGACGCGCTAAAGCTGGTCGCTACGACGGGTGATACGGGTGGGATGGTCGATTAGAATTCGATCCAGCGGGCGGTGAGCGAGTTGAAGCCTGCCGAGTAGGTTTGCAGGTAGACAACCACGCCCTGCGACGAATTGGCGGGCAGCAATAGCGCCTGACCGTTAGCGAGCAGTTCCAGCGGCTGCGTGCCCACTTCGACCTGGTTGTAAGGAGCGGTGAGCGTTTGTGAGATGGAGGCAAAGGTGCAGGTGGTCGCGAGCGCGGAGGCGGGGCCGCCCAGTTTAGCGTTGGTGATCGTTGCCGCCGAAGCAAAGGCGGGGTTGGTCGTGACACTCTGCATAAAGGAGGTCATCGAACTGGTGCCCGTGACCGTGCGCAGCGAATAGATGAGGATATTCTTGCCACTCGCCGCGTTAAAGATGCACAGGGGATAGTTGCCGGCGGCGACGTTGAGCAATCCCGTGCTGCACATGAACCCCTTCCCTTGCAAGATCATGCTGGTAATCCACGGCTGGATCGCGAGATTGCCCAACTGATCGAGCTGCGCCGCCTGCCCTATGCCCGATGGCAACAGCCCGCCTATCAGGGCTGAGCCATCCTGATTCATAAAACCTGTCATCGTTCTCTCCTGCTGCAAAATCAGTCTTGAGACGTTTCCTTATGGGGATGGATGTTTAGCAGCTTAGATGCCACGATACAGGCCGCGATAGTCAACGACGGCGCCTCCGTATTCATGTCGCACTTTATAGGTGATAACATCTTGCGTGAAATTCAAGCCGAAGAGCGGCAGGTCCTGGATGAAGAGCGCGGGATTGACCTGTCCGCCCACAAAGCCGATTTCAATCGTATCAATTTCGCGCGGATCGCCCACGAGGAACCATTGTGTGCTGCTTGAGAGCTGTGGCGAAACGATGGGCACGACGTAGCCCAGCATCGGGTTGATATCGTTGTTATTGCTGCCGGGCACGCCTGCCGACTTTGTGACCACCATGCTGGTCCACTCCAGTTCCGGGGGGACAACCAGGAAGCGCGGGCGCAGCCCGAGACGTTTGCCGGCGTAGTTGGTCTGCTCGCGCATTGCCGTCACGCCCGATTGCATCGCCGCAGTGCTCAGAGCAGCCGCTCCCAGATTGTTATGCGGCGCTCCACTCGTAAAGAGCGCGCTGCCGTCGTAAATGTTGGCATTGCCGCTCAGAAAGGCGTAGACGAATTCTGCCAGCGTATAGGCCGCCGCGACCGCCAGCTTAGTGGGAATCTGCTTGATGGCCTGGAGGTCGTCGTTCACGATCACCTCGCGCGAGACAGTGACAAGATTGCCCCTTTTTTGTGGCACATAGGTGGCCGCCGAATCGGTGAGCGTGACGGCGCTGTAGGCGTTATCTTCCGCTACGATTGGCAGAGAGCCGAAGGCGCCCAGCCTGACCCGCGACTGCTGTTTGAAATCGCGGATCGGCACAATCGTGGTGAAGCGCATCCATTCGGCGGGCCACGCCTGGTAATCCTTGAGCAAACGCTTATTCATGCTGGTACCGAGCAGGTAGGAGAACGAGGCGGTGGTCGTATCGGCCTCACTGATGCGGGCAATGGGCGCGCTTTCGGCGACGCGAATTGCGCCCAGGGTGGAGCGTTCGCTCAATCCCGCCACGCCTGGATCGCCGGTGACGCGGGCATAGGCTTCGCGAATGCTGGTGAAGGGACGGATGAGGCCGAGTCTGCCGGTATCCACCTCCAGATCAAACATGCGATCAAAGGCGGCCTGGATCTTCTCGCCCTCGGTAATCATCTGCCCGACGGTGGGCTTTTCGTATGCGTTGCCGCGAATCAGTCCGCTGGCGGAGAGGGCCGCGAGCATATCTTGCTGGGCTTTGAGGTCGGTGTCCAGTTCGCCCTGCTCAAAGATGCGGCCCTGAAAGCGAGCGCGCACGTTGGCCTTGACCGGCTCTGGCAGCGTCGATTCCAGCAGGCGGCGCTCCAGCGTAATCTGCGCTCGCTCTAGCTGGAGTTCCTGCATCAGTGCGTGAAGATGGTGTTGCTGTTCTTGCAGGCGTGCGGGTTCTTCGGTGGTGGCAGCGGTTGAGGCAGGAAGCGGTGCGGATGATTCTGTCTGCGCTGGTGTCTCATTGATTTCCATAGGGGCATGGTCTCCTTGTAGAGGGTGTGGGTGGTTGGAGTGGAGTGTTTTGAAATTCTGGTCCCTGGAATGCTCAAGGGCGTTAGGGAGTTCAAGCGGTGGGAAGGCGATAAATCGCCTGTCGGACCCGCTGAAGCGGGTCCCTACGGAGGGTGGGGTTGGGGTTGGGTGAGCGGAGTGGAGGATGCGGCGGAAGGCGCCGCCGGCGCTTGGTCTGGTAACGATATCGCACGAGTTGAGCGAGACAACGCCAGTGACTTCTCGGGCCTTGCTGGCCTCGTTCAATTGCCATTGTCCAAAGATGTCTATCGACAGCCCGATCAGATCAGGGTGGCCGAGCGCGCACGCCTCGCGAATGATCGACCAGAGCCAGTCGGCGGCTTCGAGAATGTGCAGCGTGGCATCGACGCGACCGTGAGGGGTGTCGGGGCCGGGTGGAACGTAGCGGGCGTCGTGATAGAAGCCCACGATATCGCGTACCGAGCGGCCCTGCTGGTCGCTATCGTTGCGCGGATGATCGGCGTACGCGTGGGTGCCATCAAGCAAGCGGGCAATAATTTGCAGCGTGGCCTCGTTGTACATATAGCCATTTTTAGAGCGTCCGCCCTGAAGCACTGTCACCTGAACGGCGTGGCCCTGCGGATCGATGCTCTGGCCTTCGATGATATGTCCATCGATGCGGATGGCGGTAGCACTGGCTGGGGTAGGGATCATAGTGAGCCTTCTTCGGCATCGAGGCCGCGCATCAGCAGATCCATGCGGCGCGACCAGTTGGCATTCATGCCGGACTGATCCATAAACACGGCGGGATATGTTTTATGGTCAAGCTGCTGGTAGGCTGTGCCAAGATGCATGGTTTGCAGGGCGGCGGGGTCCAGATCGCCTGGCCTTTGCAGCATGCGGGTCTGTAGGGAAAGATCGGGATGTTGCAGATCAGGCTGTGGAATATCAGGTGTTGTCAGGTCGCGTTTGATATTCGGTCCCTCAGACCGATCATAGAGCGGCTGAGCCCCTAACGAGGGATCGGCTGCCAGGGGATTAGCCGGGTTGATGTCGAGGCCGTAAGGATGGGGGTACTGGTCCAGGTCAGGGACCGCGGGATCGGGGGAGAAGCCTGTGTATACATCCATGCCGGGGCCGACCAGGTCGTAAGGGGCAAGCGGTGGCGTCTGCATTTCCGGTCGGGTGAATGTGGGATGATTGACCTCTGGGGACGATGGAGGATGGGCTAGCTGGTCGGGGGATAGCGCTCCCTGCGTGCCAGCCAGATCTAAGTCATAGAAGGGGGCGTCGGGGTCGATACCCATCAACCGCAGATTTTTTGAGGGATCAGTGAGGGGTTGCTCTTGCATGTGGAGCTCCTGTCGCGAGAAATTTTGAGGGGACGACTAAGAGATGGGAAAACGCGCATTGCTGGCTGATAATGCCTGGGTGGGCGCGTATCAGGGATACCCAGGCAGTAGAGGAAGCCATCAACCTTAAAAGGTTGCTTGCTTATGAGTTAAGTATACCTGTTAGCTCAAGAAAAGTCAAGGCTCCTACGTTTCTTTTCTTTGTGCTTCACGCACCTGATCTGGTAAGCACTGCAATCCTGTTCATGTCCCAGGTTTCCCCCTGGTCAAAGTCATCCCGCAGCAGGGCAAGCGCCAGGCCCCCACCCAATCCCCATCCCCGCCCCTTGCCCCTACCACAGCCCCAACGTTGCACCCCCCCCAAAAAGGCAACGGGACGCCCACCGTTGGACAGACATCGCCCTCCCCCTCCCAAAATTGTGTCATCCCTTCATAGAGGCCCGGTTGACCGCGTCCCGCGCGATTGATCGCCTTCCCCTCCCTCCCAAAAATCGTGTCATCCCGCAGCAGGGCAAGTGCCAGGCCCCCACCCAATCCCCATCCCCGCCCCTTGCCCCTACCACAGCCCCAACGTTGCACCCCCCCAAAAAGGCAACGGGACGCCCACCGTTGGACAGACATCGCCCTCCCCCAA
>DASRHT010000107.1:0-34228 GCA_035650355.1 Ktedonobacteraceae bacterium | reverse complement strand
CTCCTTGACGCCAGCTAACGCTCCCACCGGTCTTGCTATTCCGAGCGACAACGCTGCTCCGCAGCTAGCTACCGCTCAGTCGCTCGGATCAGAAGCGTTGTAGCTCCCCGCTTCATCGTGGGAGCGTTCAGGTTGGCGGCTAAGGAAAACTTTTTAAATGTTTAAACGGAGGAAGCACGCAATGAATATTCGCACAATCGGCGTTGTCGGTGCAGGGGTGATGGGCACAGGCGTTGCTCAGAACTTTGCTCAATCAGGCTATCATGTGGTGCTGGTAGATATCTCTGACGATATCTTAGCGCATGCGAAGCAGACAATCATCAATGCTCTCCGCCTGCAACGTCTGCTGGACCGCAGCGAGCAGCAGGCCGCGAGCCTCGAAGAGACGCTCCAGCACATTACCTTTACGACTGACTACAGGCTGTTTACCGACGTTGATTTTGTCATCGAAAATACTACTGAGAAATGGGAGGTCAAGAAAGCTGTATATCACCAGATCGACGCCATCTGCCCCGAGCAGACGATTTTCGCCGTAAACACGTCAGCTATCTCCATCACGCGGGTCGCTTCCGTCACCAGCCGCCCTGAGCGCGTGATTGGCACACATTTTATGAATCCTGTGCCGATGAAGGGAACGGTCGAAGTTATTCGTGGCTACCATACCTCCGAGGAGACCATTGCAACTACCACTGAACTGCTGAAAACGGCAGGGAAGAAGGGCATTATCGTCAATGACATGCCTGGCTTTGTCTCCAACCGTGTCTTGATGCTCACCATCAATGAGGCCGCGTACCTGGTACAGGATCAAGTTGCGCCCGCCGAAGATGTAGACACCATCTTCGAGAACTGCTTTGGGCACAAAATGGGGCCGCTGAAAACAGCCGATCTGATCGGCCTGGATACCATCCTCTACTCCATAGAAGTGCTCTATGAAAGCTACAACGACAGCAAGTACCGTCCCTGTCCTCTGCTCAAGAAAATGGTTGACGCAGGCCTTCATGGGCGCAAAAACGGCAGAGGGTTCTATCGCTACCAGTGAAGTCAGGCACACCCGAGATTGTCTTACATTGAAATGAAAGGAAGCACAAAAATGAAAGATGTCAAGCAAGAAGTCAGAACATTCCTGGGCCGGTTTTTCCACAACCTTGAGCTGACAGACGATCAGAACTTTTTCGAACTGGGCTTTGTCAACTCGCTCTTCGCTATGCAACTGGTATTGTTCGTCGAGTCGGAATTCGGGATGCAGATCGGGGATGATGATCTGGACATCACGCATTTCCAATCGATCAACGCCATCGCCAATCTTGTCGAGCGGAAGAAAGTCGCTGCTTAGCGTTACAGGCAGCGCGTTTGGAACGTTGGTTGAAAGTCATTGGCAGGGAGGCAAATTATGGAATTTCGCTTAAATTGCCAGCAACAGGAAGCGCAAAAAGCGTTTCGATCATTTGTGGTACGGGAGATCATACCACACGCCAACCGCTATGATCGTGAAGAATATACCCCGGATGAACTGATCAAAGCGGTTGCCAGCCAGGGCTACCTCGGCACTTTTGTACCGGAGAATTATGGAGGGAAGGGAATGGACATGGTGACCTTCGGCCTGCTCAACGAAGAGCTAGGCCGGGGGTGCTCCTCCATACGTAGCCTTCTGACGGTTCACAGCATGGTTACCTACGCTATTCTCAGATGGGGAAGCGGCCAGCAAAAGTGGCTCTGGCTCTCGCGTCTCGCAACTGGCACATGCATTGGCGCATTCGCGCTCAGCGAGCCAGGGGCAGGCAGCGATGCCGGCAATATTACCACAAAAGCCAGGCTACTGGGAGAGAAATACCATCTGACGGGCGTGAAAAAATGGGTGACCTACGGTCAGATTGCTGATGTATTCCTGCTCTTTGCAAAGGAAGAGAATGGTATCTCTGCTTTCCTGGTCGAGAGCAACACCCCAGGACTGGAGATCCGCCCGATCACGGGCATGCTAGGAACTCGCGCCTCAATGCTGGCAGAGCTGCATCTTGAGGATTGCTATATTCCTAAAAAGAACCGACTGGGCGGGCGTGGGTTTGGTCTACAAGGGATCGCCACCTCCGTGCTTGATATCGGGCGCTACAGCGTTGCCTGCGGCTGTGTCGGGTTGGCACAGGGCTGTCTGGACGAGTCGCTTGACTATACCAGGAAGCGCCAGCAATTTGGACGGTTCTTACAAGATTTCCAGCTCATTCAACAGATGATCACCGACATGATTACAAACATCAAAGCGGCCCGGCTGCTCTGCTACCGCGCGGGCTATTTAAAAGATGTAGGAGCGCCCGATACCATTCCAGAAACCTGGGTTGCCAAGTACTTTGCATCAACCACGGCCTCTAAGGCGGCCAATGATGCGGTTCAGATCCAGGGAGCTTACGGGTGTAGCCCGGATTCGTCTGCGCAACGCTTTTTGCGCGACGCCAAAATCATGGAAATTATTGAGGGCAGCACGCAGATTCAGCAGACCACCATTGCTCACTATGGATACCAGGAAAGCGAGTTGCTGGCTTCCTGATATACCGGAGTGTATGGCAGTCAGCAGTGATGGGATAGCGCAGAAAGGATGGTTTACATATGCTCAATGTGAGCATACCGGAGCAGGAAAAGACGCGCAGCCGGAAGACAATCAAGTGTGTCGTCTGGGATTTAGATCATACGCTCTGGGACGGTATTCTTTTGGAGAACGAGGATCTCAGGCTGCACGAGAACGTCGCTGAGATCATTAAGACGCTGGATAGCAGAGGCATTCTGCAATCTATTGCGAGCAAAAATGATGCGCAGACAGCGCTCAAGAAGCTCGAACAACTTGGTCTCGCAGAATACTTCCTGTACCCTCAGATAAACTGGAACGCTAAATCCTCGTCGGTCAAGGAAATTGCCAGGTCTATCAACATTGGGATCGATACTCTGGCTTTTATCGATGACCAGCAATTTGAACTTGACGAAGTTGCCCACGAGGCGCCCGAAGTGCTTTGCATAGAGGCCAGCAAACGCGATACGCTGCTCTCTCTGCCTGAGATGATGCCGCGTTTTCTAACGGAGGATTCGCGTAACCGCCGTTCGATGTATCTCAGCGATATGCAACGCGCCGAGGCGGAGAAGCATTTTGTTGGGCCGACCGAGGACTTTCTAAAAGGGCTGGGCATGGTTTTTACCATTGCCCCGGCCAGCCTGGAGGACCTGCAAAGAACTGAAGAACTGACGGTGCGCACAAACCAGCTCAACACTACCGGCTATACCTATTCGTACGAAGAACTCAACGCGTTCCGCTTATCGGATCGTCATAAGCTCTTCATTGCGGGACTGGACGACAAATACGGCAGTTATGGAAAAATCGGGGTGGCCCTTGTCGAGTGCATGGACGATGTCTGGGTGATCAAGCTCTTGCTCATGTCCTGTCGTGTGATGTCGCGGGGAGTCGGCACGATCATGCTGCATTACCTCATGCGCCAGGCGCATCAGGCCAATGTGCGGTTACAGGCCGAGTTCATTCCCAATGGCAGGAACCGCATGATGCATATTACCTACACCTTCGCAGGCTTTAAAGAGTTGGAGAAGCGCGGAGATCTGGTGATCCTGGAGGGCGATTCTTCGCGCTGGCAGCCGTTCCCATCGTACGTTAAGGTCATTTGTCAGGAGTAGCCAGCACGGCATTAGCGTTTGAACGAGGAAAATATGACAAATAGTATCAACCATACAGCGCGGCTCGCCATCAAGCTTGAGGCGGTCAGCAAAATCTATCGCCGGCAGAGCAAAAAAGAGATCAGAGCCGTCGATCACTTGAGCCTCGCCGTCGAACCTGGCCAGGTCTTCGGTTTCCTGGGGGCCAATGGCGCGGGCAAGACAACGACGATCAAAATGATTTGCGGCCTGATCGTTCCCACAACAGGTACGATCACTGTTGAAGGCTACGATATCGCGCGCCAGCGCGGCGCGGCGATGGGCCAGATCGGTGCAGTGCTGGAGGGGACGCGCAACGTTCATTGGAGACTGTCTGCCTGGAATAACCTGATGTACGCCGGCGGCCTGAAAAAATGTTTTGGCAAGCCCCTACGGCAGAGAGCGGAACAGCTTTTACGCGAGCTTGACCTGTGGGACAGGCGCAATGATCCGATACGCCTGTTCTCCCGTGGTATGCAGCAGAAAGTTGCCATCGCCTGCGCCCTTGTCTCTGATCCGGCCATCGTCCTGCTGGATGAGCCAACGCTCGGCCTGGATGTGCAGGCTGCACGTACCGTCAAAGAGTGGATCGCGAAGCTGGTGAAGGAGCAACGGAAAACGGTGATCCTGACGACGCATCAGTTAGATATCGCTCAGGATTTATGTGAACACGTAGCAATCATGAGGAGGGGCTCCTTGCTCACCAATAGGCCGCTCAATGAACTCCTTCAGCTCTTCCGCCAGCAATATTACCAGATCCGCGTGCGCGGGGAAGCGGGGCGGCTAGCAGTACCTGATGGTTTCACTATGGAGCTTGAAGGCGACGAGACTGTGTTCTCTGGCCCGATTGAAGATCAGGCTCTTCTGAACCACATCATTAATCGGCTACATGCGCAAGGGCTGCATTTGAACGCTGTCCATCGTATCGAGCCAAACCTGGAAGAGGTTTTTATGAACATGATCGAGGAAAAGGCGCAGGAACAGGAGGTGCAGTATGACCACTCTATTAGTTTTGCGTAATGAGATCCACAGGCGCTTCCTGATTATCTGGGATTACAAATTTGATTTGTTAATGCAATTGATGACGGTTGCCTTGATCTTTATCGGGGCAAGCTTTTTCCTGGGGCACGGGCAATTTGATACGCGCCAGGTGCCAACCATGCTATTGGGCTATAGCGTCTGGTTTTATGCCCGCATTGTCATGCTGGAAAGCAGCTACCATCTCGCGGTAGAGGCGCAGGCGGGCACGCTCGAACAGATGTATATGAGTCCCTTCCACGCCAGTACCTTGCTGGTGGGGCGCATGCTGGCAATGCTGATCTCGGCAACCGTGCTTTTGAGCATCCCGGTAGGAGTGCTGATCGTGCTTTTACATGTGAACATACCTCTGCACTGGGAGGCGGTGCCTGTCCTGCTGCTTACTCTGGTCGGGCTGTTTGGGTTTACCTTGATCCTGTGCGGGGCTGTGCTGGTTTTCAAACAGGTTCAAACCTTTGCCGATTTGTTGCAGAATGCCCTGTTGTTTCTCGCGGGTACGCTGGTACCTCTGAGTAGCTTTCCTGGCTGGTTAGCCGCAATTTCACGGACATTCCCGCTTGCTCAGGGGATTGTGGTCTTGCGTGAAATCACCTTTGAAAATAAATCACTTTTCACCACCTGGGCAAACGGCGGCATTTTCTGGCTGGCCCTGAACTCTCTCCTCTACCTGTGCATTGGCTGGCTACTGTTCAAGGTATGCGAGAGAGTTGCTATGCGTCAGGGCTCGCTTGGTCAATATTAATCACACACGTACCGCAGGTAGCAATTTAGCGGGAAAAGCTGGAGGCTTGGAAATGAGTAATGTGGATCATCCCTTCGATTATGGTGCTCAAGGGAGCTTGAGCACCGAAGGAGCAATTCAAAGCTGGCTGCAAGAGAAACTGGGTGAGCTGATTGGGGTAGAACCAACCAGGATAGATATCAATCGGCCTTTCAATGAATATGGCCTTGCTTCAGCCGATGCCGTTGGCCTCTCTGGAGAACTGACCGAGGCTACAGGCTGTCCGCTTTCGCCAACCATTGTCTATGATTATCCCACGATTACACTGCTCGCCCGCTACATTGCTACGGCTGAGACGACACCCGAGCAACTGCCAGGGGAACAGGATGCCTCGACCCTGCCGGCAGAAGAGGCTATTGCCATCATCGGTATGGCCTGCCGTTTCCCGGGAGGCGCAACGACCCCAGAGGCTTTCTGGCAGTTACTCAGAGAGGGGAAAAGCGCGGTAGCAGAGATCCCGTCTCAACGTTGGGATAGCGAGGCGTACTATGATCCATCCCCTGATACTCCAGGCAAAATGTACACACGCTACGGCTGCTTTCTAGAGGAGATAGATGGCTTTGATGCGAATTTCTTTGGCATTTCTCCCCATGAAGCACTAAGGATGGACCCACAGCAACGCTTGCTGGTAGAGGTTGCCTGGGAGGCTGTGGAGAACGCCGGTCTTGCTATGCCTGCTCTGGCAGGTAGCCGAACAGGCGTCTTCATAGGTATGATGAGTAACCACGAGTACAGCCAGATCCAGATGCAGCAGGGAGATGACGCCTATCAGGATGATCCGCACTTTGGAACGGGGAGCGCCTCAAGCGTTGCCTCGGGGCGTCTGGCCTACCTCTTCGACTGGCAGGGACCTACCTTGACGATTGATACCGCCTGCTCCTCGTCGCTGGTTTCGCTCCACTTTGCCTGCCAGAGCCTGCGTAAAAGAGAGTGTGCGCAGGCTCTCGTGGGGGGCGTTCATGCCGTGCTCCTGCCCGAAACGATGGTGAGCGCCTGCAAAATGGGCATGCTCTCAATAGATGGACGCTGTAAAACCTTTGATGCTGCTGCCGATGGCTTCGTCCTGGGTGAAGGCTGCGGCGCGGTCGTCTTGAAGCCCCTCGCTGAAGCGATTGCCGATAAGAATCCGGTGCTGGCAATTATTCGGGGCTCGGCAGTCAACCAGGATGGCCGCAGCAACGGCCTGACGGCGCCAAATAAGCTGGCTCAGGAGGCGGTCATCCGTCAGGCATTGGCCCGTGCGGGTGTGAAGCCGTGTGATGTCAGCTATGTAGAGGCTCACGGTTCGGGGACAGCCCTCGGCGATCCGATTGAAATCGCAGCTCTAGAGGCGGTATTTGGGGAGGAGCGCTCACCAGAGCAACCGCTGATGGTCGGAGCTGTGAAGACGAATATTGGTCATCTTGTGGGGGCGGCAGGTATAGCAGGACTCATCAAGACGGTGCTCTCGCTCCAACATGATGAGATTCCGCCCCACCTGAATCTGCAACAACTCAACCCTCATGTTTCTCGCGTGCGGAAACATACGGTTATTCCGACAGAGCCAACGGCATGGCACACGCAGCAGCAAACTCGCCTGGCTGGCGTCAGCTCGTTTGGCTGGTCGGGGACGAATGCTCATGTCGTGCTGGAAGAAGCGCCTCGTAGCGAGAACATACAGACCGCGGCTGTTCCTTCTCATTTGCTGCTGCTTTCGGCTCAGACCGAAACGGCCCTGGAGAGGGCTACCGATAATCTGGCAGCCTGGATACAGGAACATCCAGCGGTTCCCCTGGCCCATATCGCTCACACGCTGCAATCCGGTCGTCGTGCTTTTCTGCACCGGTGCATGCTGGCCTGTCATGATAGTGAAGAGGCTATCACAGCCTTGCGCACTCGTGGCGCGCAGCATGTTGTGACGAGCACAAACTCGACGCAGCGCTCGGTAGCTTTCCTGTTTCCAGGGGTTGGCGAACAATATATTGATCTCGCATTAGAACTCTATCAGGTCGAGGCGACTTTTCGCGATATCGTCGATCACTGTTGCGCTTTGCTCAAAGAAGAGCTAGGTCTGGAGCTGAGAGATGTGATCTTCTCGCCCACGGCGCGTTCCAATCCGTCATATTCCAACGGCAAAGCCGCCGGGACCACTCAAAGAGGAAGCGTTGATCTCAAAAAAATACTGAAAAGGGACGCAGCTCCGTCCGCCTTTGAACGGCTTAAACAGACAATGGTAGCACAACCGGCAGCCTTTATTATTGAGTATGCCCTTGCTCGTCTGCTGGAAAAATGGGGGCTTCGTCCCGCAGCTATGCTCGGTTATAGCCTGGGCGAGTATGTTGCGGCCTGTATAGCCGGGGTATTTTCGTTGGAGGATGCCCTGCTGCTGGTGGCTCAGCGGGCACAGATGATCCAGAGAATGCCGGTGGGCGCAATGGTAGCGGTCTTTCTCTCAGAGCAGGAGGTACAGCCGTATCTTTCTCACGACATCTGCCTGGCTGCCGTGAATGCGCCCGCAACGTGCGTATTAGCCGGTCCAGTTCAGGCAATTGAACGCCTGGAAGCCCGCCTTAGCAGCAGAGAGATTGCTCACCGACGCCTGGAAACAACTCATGCCTTCCACTCAAATATGCTGGAACCGGTGCGTGAGCAACTTATGCGCCTGTTGGGAAGGATGCGCTTGCATGCTCCTCAGATACCTTACGTCTCGAATGTTACGGGGACCTGGATTACTGCGGAGCAGGCGACAGATGCGGCATATTGGGCCCGCCATATGTGCGAGACAGTGCGTTTGACAGATGGCATAGGGGCGCTCTTGCAAGAAGCCAATATGCTCTTGCTGGAGGTCGGGCCGGGACAGTCGCTTTCGTCCTTTGTGAAACAGCATCCATCCTGTACGCGGGAGCATGCAAAACTGGTCTTCTCCACCCTTCCCACGGCTTTTGAAGCGCAGTCCGATTATACCAGCCTGCTAACCGCTGTAGGGAAGATGTGGCTGGTCGGCGCCAGGATAGACTGGTCAGGTTTCTCGGCTGAGAAGCAGGTGCAGACTGTTCCATTGCCCAATTATCCTTTTGAACACCAGCGCTACTGGATTGAGAGACAAGGCAGCCAGAAAACGTCCGCGAAAACGCGCGGAAAACAGGAGCTCGCGCGCTGGTTCTCTCTTCCTGCCTGGAAGCAGATTGCGCCCGCCAGGCCGAAGCAGCCTACGGCGGGAGAGGAAGAGTGCTGGGTATTTTTCCTGGATACCTGCTCGATTGGACAACGCATCATCGAGCATTGCACGCCATCAACGGTTGTAACCGTCGTACAGGGGACATCTTTCAATAAATATGGCGATACGGAGTATGCGGTGCGTCCCGGTGAGCGTGCAGACTACGAGGCGCTATTCCGTGAGTTGCAAATGCAGGGGAAATTACCGCGGAGAATCGTCCATATGTGGATGGTCACACCTGGCGCAACTGCGGAAGGATATGACTCTGAAAAAATGCTGGAAACGGGCTTTTACAGCATCCTTGCTCTGACACAGGCATTAGGCGAACTTGATCTTCAAGCCTGCCATATCTCGATAATCTCTACCGAGATGCAGAATGTTGTTGGTGACGAGCTGGTTTGCCCGGAAAAATCGCTAGTGATTGGCCCATGCCGCATAATCCCGCAGGAATATTCTACGCTCAGTTGTAGCTGTATTGATATTGCGCTCCCGGCTCAAGGAATGCCCCAGGAGAATGCTCCGCTACGGCAACTGATCGCTGAACTGACTTCCGAGCAAGAGCATCCCATCGTGGCGCTGCGCGGGAACCGTCGTTGGATACAAACGTTCGAACCTGTAATGCTGGATAAGCAGGAGCAGTCTTCTTCGCTGTTACGAGAGGGAGGAGTTTATCTCATCACGGGAGGATTGGGTGGCATTGGCCTGGCATTGAGTGAGCATCTCGTACATCGCGTGGGTGCGCGTCTGGTACTGGTTGGACGCAGCGCATTGCCTCCACGTCATAGCTGGGATCAGGTGATGGCCCGGGCCGACGATCCAACGCAAGGGATTGCCCGAACCATCAGCGCCATTCGAGCAATGGAGGCGCAGGGGGCCAATATTCTGATGCTACAAGCGGATGTGACCAGCGAGGAGCAGATGAGCGCAGTCATCGCTCAGACGCTGGAGACTTTTGGCGCGTTGCATGGCGTTGTGCATGCGGCTGGCGTTCCTGGTATGGGCTTGATGCAACTGAAGACAAAAGAGCAGGCAAAGAACGTCTTAGCGCCGAAAGTGCAGGGAACGCGCGTATTGCAGCGTGTGCTGAAGCGTCAACTGCCAGATCAAAAGCTGGACTTTCTGGTTTTATGCTCCTCGATTACTGCAATCACAGGAGGAGGACCGGGCCAGGTAGACTATGCAGGTGCAAGCGCCTTTCTGGATGCCTATGCTCAACGCTATGCTGAAGAACAGAGCCCGGTAATATCTATCAATTGGGGGGAGTGGCAATGGAATGCCTGGGAAGCTGGTCTTGCCGGATACGATGCACAGACTCAAACATTTCTGCGAGAGCATCGCCACCAGTTCGGCATCTCTTTCGCAGAAGGGGCTGAAGCATTCGCCCGTATCCTCTCGGCATGGCTTCCTCACGTCGTGGTTTCGCCGCAGGATATCCATACGCTCATCGCAATGTGCGCGTCCTATACAGCAAACACAATGCTGCAAAAAGATGCTGCGCACATGAGAGCAACGTATGCGCGGCCAGAACTGGCTACCTCTTATATCGCTCCTCGCAATGATGCGGAGCGCAAGATGGCAAATCTCTGGGGAGAGCATCTTGGCATCGAGCAGGTAGGGATTCATGATAACTTTTTTGAACTGGGAGGAAACTCCCTGATTGGCATGGAACTGGTCCGGCAGATCCGTAAGGCATTCCAGGTTGTCGATCTTCCTCCGCATATGCTTTATGAGGCCCCTACAGTTCACTTCATGATGCAGCTTCTTGAACAACAGCAGCAACCGGCTGCCTCTACGGAAGAGAGGACCCGCGAGCGCAGTGAAAAACGCAGAGAGAGACGTAAGCAACGCGCACAGGACATAAAGAAAGCGAGTTAGGCAAATGACAGACATGACTTCATCCAACGGCACAGCATCCGAGGCAGCGATAGCCTTGATTGGTATGTCAGGACGGTTTCCGGGAGCGCGCAATGTCAGTGAATACTGGCAGAATATTCTCAATCGTGTGAAATCGATTCGGTTCTTCTCGGATGAAGAACTGCTCAAGGCGGGAATTGATTCTGATCTGCTCGCGCAACCGAACTATGTCAAAGCAGGGGCAACGCTCGATGATATCGATATGTTTGATGCCTCCCTGTTTAAGTACGCTCCCCACGAAGCCGCGATCATGGACCCGCAGCATCGTGTCTTTCTGGAATGCGCGTGGGAGGCGCTTGAGGACGCCGGTTATGACCCTGATCGCTATCATGATCTGATCGGTGTGTTTGCCGGATCAGCCATTAGCACCTATCTCTTGCGCAACATTTTACCCAATAGCGCGGTGATGAGTGATCTCAATTATATGCAGGCCGCGATAGGTAACGACAAGGACTCTCTGGCCTCAAGGGTGTCATATAAGCTTAACCTGCGTGGTCCCAGCCTGGCGGTGCAGACCTTCTGCTCTACGTCGCTGGTGGCAACACACCTGGCCTGTCAGAGCCTCCTCAATTTTGAATGCGATATGGCCCTGGCTGGAGGCGTCGCCATATCACTACCGCAGACCGCCGGGTATCTTTACGAGGAAGGGGGCATTCTTTCACCGGATGGAGTCTGTCGTGCTTTTGATGCCAGAGGGCAGGGCAGCGTGATGGGGAATGGCGCGGGCGTGGTCGTACTAAAGCGGCTCAATGAGGCGCTAGAAGATGGCGATCAGATCTATGCGGTGCTCCTGAGTTCTTGCGTCAATAATGATGGGAGCGTACGGGTCAGTTATACCGCACCGGGCCTGCAAGGACAGACGGAGGTGATTGCCCAGGCGCTAAGCGATGCCGGGGTTGAGGCTGAGACGATACGCTATATTGAAGCGCATGGCACCGGCACGCTACTGGGGGATTCGGTTGAACTGGCGGCTATGAAAAAAGCTTTTGCGCGCCACACGCAAAAAACACAATTTTGCGCTATCAGTTCGGTAAAACCAAATATTGGGCACCTGGATCGCGCTTCGGGCGTGGCTGGCCTGATCAAAGCGGCCCTCGCGCTTAAAAATAAAGTTCTCCCGCCAAGCCTGGATTTTGAGCAAGCCAGCGCAGATATCAACCTCGAAAATAGTCCTTTTTATGTGAACACGGATCTACAGCCGTGGGAAGCCGAACATGCCCCGCGCAGGGCGGGAGTCAGCTCGTTTGGTATCGGGGGGACGAATGCGCATGTTGTGCTGGAAGAAGCTCCTGAGAGAGAACCCTCCAGTCCGTCAAGCCCCTGGCAGCTTTTCCTGCTTTCGGCTCAGACCGAGCATGCGCTGCAACGGGCCACGCACAATCTGACAACATTCTTCCGTGAGCATCCCGACCTGAATCTGGCGGATGCCGCGTATACCTTGCAGGTCGGGAGAAGCGCCTTTAACCATCGACGCTTTGTGGTCGGCCAGAATATCGAGGATACAACCCTCGCCCTGGAAAGCGCAGACATTGCCCGCTCCACCTCTTATCAGGTCAATCGCGACCGCTCCGTGGCTTTTCTCTTTCCCGGGGCGAGCAAGGGTTCACCGCAGCTTGTGCAGGAACTGGCCGAGACAGAGAGCGCTTTCCGCGAGGCATACGAGCTATGTCACACGCACCTCAAGGCTCTGACGGGCGTAGATTGCACTGCGTTGCAGACTTTTCAAGACGAGACGGAGCTTGCGCAGAACTCTTTAGCCCTACCGGTCGCGTTTGCCTTCGAGTACGCCCTGGCACAAATGCTGCGACAGTGGGGGATTCAACCCGGGGTGATGTTCGGGCACGGCGCCGGAATGTATGTCGCGGCCTGCCTCGCCGGGGTGTTTTCGCTAGAGGATGCCCTGAAACTGCTGGTTCGTGCCGCTCAATTGCAGCAGGAACTCCCAACAGCGAAGAGAAACGCAAGGCACGAAGAGTTACTCGCCCTGGTTCGCACCTGTGTACTACGTCCTCCCTCTCTTCCCTTGATTTCTTACGTCACCGGTACCCCAATCACCGATGAGCAGGCGACCGACCCAAACTACTGGGCGCAGCAACTGGATCAGGTGGAATGTGTTGATGGCCTCCCTGCACAGGCCGAACATCTCATCATTGAGGTAGGCCAGGGCCAGATATGCAGGTCCCTGATCAGAACGGATGCTTCGTTCGCGAGCCAGGAGCAGTATATTTCTCTGTTACCGGTAGAGCATAAGCAGCAGCCGGCGCATGCCCAATTGCTCACTGCTCTTGGGCAGCTCTGGCTGGCCGGAGTGACGATTGAGTGGCAGAACCTCTACAGGGAAGAGAGCAGGCTGCGCGTCTCCCTGCCCACCTATCCCTTCGAGCGCAAACGCTACTGGATAGAAGCCCCGTATGAACAACGCCTGCCTGTACACGCACAAACCCCGCTGCGCAAAAAAGAGCAGGTTGCAGACTGGTTCTATCGTGCCCGCTGGGAACAAGTACCTTTAGCGACTGACTTGCCCGCTAAGGCGCAAAACTGGTTGATCTTGCCGGATACCACAGGTCTAGGGGAACAGATCGCCGCTCGTTTACAGCAACAGGGGCATACAGTTGTTCGCGTCTATCCCGGTTCTGGCTTCGCTCAGCTTGAAGATCTGGTATTTCAAGTGCGACCGCAGGAGAGCGATGATTACACCCAACTCTGTACAATGCTGTCGTCTCAAGGGAAGTTTCCAGGCGCTGTATGGCATGGCTGGAATGTAACCGGTTTGCAGCTAGCTCTCTCTCAGCCTGACAGTGTGGAAGAGCAGGCAATCGCCGCCGAAACATTGCGTGTGCAGCAGGGGAATAGCTTTTATAGCCTACTCTTCCTGGCCCGCGCCCTTTCAAACCATCTCTATGATGACAAACTCTCCATGCTGGTCTTCTCTTCTCACACTCAGGTCGTTACAGGCAACGAAAGGCTACAGCCGGAAAAAGCGTTGCTGCTGGGTGCCTGCAAAGTCATCTCTCAGGAACCGCTCAACATTACGTGTCGTTGTATAGATATCGAGATAAGCGAGAATGATGCTCAGCAATCAGCTCTGCTCGCGGACTACCTTGTCGAGTGTACCCATCAGCAAGTAGACCTGAGCGTTGCCTATCGTAATGGTCAGCGCTGGGTTCAAAAATATGAAGCAGCGCCTCTGACCCCTCCTGCGGCTGATAGAGCGTTGCTCCGCCACAAAGGGGTCTACCTGATCACCGGCGGGTTTGGCGGGATTGGTCTGACGCTGGCCGAATATCTGGCCAAAACCTTCCAGGCCCGCATTATCCTGGTTGGCCGCTCTCCTTTCCCGGCGCGGGATACCTGGCATGATGTGCTCCAGAGGAGCGATGGAGATGAGCATATCAGGCGCAAAATTAGCCGCCTGCAAACGATTGAGCAACAGGGCGGGGAGGTGATGCTTGCTCAGGCTGACGTTGCTGATGGCGCGCAGCTTCAAAAAGTTGTGCAGGAGGCAATAGAGAGGTATGGTACCCTGCACGGAGTTTTCCATGCCGCCGGTGTGACGCGACCGGATACCTTCAAAGCGGTGGAACAACTGACCAGTGATGACTGTGAAGTTCACTTCCATCCCAAAGTATATGGAACCTATGCCTTAAAACGGGCCTTAGCCGGGATTGATATAGATTTTTGCCTGCTCTTCTCTTCGCTTTCGGTCGTTCTTGGGGGACTGGGCTTCTCCGCTTACGCTGCCGCGAACAGCTTCCTTGATGCCGCCGCTCACTGCTACAGAGGTGAGACGAAGCAGCGTTGGATGAGCGTAAATTGGGATACCTGGCTGGTTAACGAGGAGATACTAAGTGCGGCGGGAGCAACTGTCGCAGAGTTCGCTATGGCTCCGTCGGAGGGAATAGAGGCGCTGCTCCATGTGCTCGCCGGCGAAGAAAACCACCTGGTACATTCTACCGGCGATCTGGAAGCTCGTATGCGCCAGTGGATGCGTCCGGGGCCATCGGCGGAAACAGCCCGGACCGGTTTCACATGGGGCAATGCCAGCGGTCAGTTTGTAGGCGAGGATTATGAGCAGCAGATCAGTCAGATATTGCAGCAAGTTCTGGGCATAGAACAGATTGGGCTCTATGAGAACTTCTTTGACCTGGGCGGCAATTCGCTGATTGCTCTGGACGTCATTGCTCGCTTGAAGAAGATTTTCCGGCGTCCGATACCCGCGGTAGCCCTTTTCGAAGCTCCTACAATCAGTGCGCTGGCAGCATATTTGCGTCAGGATGGCACGGAAGGCGCTGATACGGGCCAGACAGATACGCTCCAACAGCGCCGGGAGCGGGCCAGGCAGAACGTGAAGCAGGAGGACATCGCCATTATCGGCATGTCCTGTCGCTTCCCAGGCGCCACAAGCGTCGAGCAATTCTGGGACAACCTGTGTCAGGGGGTAGAGTCGATTACCTCCTTCACCGACGAAGAACTCCTTGCGGCTGGCGTTGATCCCCAGGTAATTCACGCTCCTGACTACGTCAAAGCGCGCCCCGTGCTGGACCAGATCGATCAGTTTGACGCGCGTTTCTTCGGCTATAGCCCGCGTGAAGCTGAACTTACCGATCCGCAACATCGCCTCTTCCTGGAATGCGCCTGGGAAGTAGTCGAACAGGCAGGCTATGATTGTCAATCCTATGAAGGGTTGGTGGGCGTCTTTGGAGGAACCAATATCAGTACATACCTGCTCTCACTCGCGACTAGCGGCAACAGCGAGCTTTTGCAGGCGATAGATGGCTTTCAAATCGTCATCAGCAACGATAAGGATTCGCTTACCACCACCGTCTCGTATAAGCTGAACCTGAAGGGACCAAGCTTCGCGGTACAGACCTTCTGCTCTACCTCGCTGGTAGCGGTTCATCTGGCCTGTCAGAGCTTGCTGAAGGGTGAGTGCGATATGGCGCTGGCCGGTGGCGTTTCTATCCGCGTGCCCAATCGCGTTGGATATATGTACATGGAAGGAGGACAGGAATCACCTGATGGTCATTGTCGCGCCTTTGACGCACAATCGCAGGGGAGCGTGCTTGGAGATGGCGTCGGCATTGTGATGCTCAAAAGGCTGGCTGATGCGCTGGAGGATGGCGACACCATTCATGCGGTCATCAAGGGATCGGCGCTCAACAACGATGGCTCGTTGAAGGTCAGTTACAGCGCCCCAAGCGTTGTTGGGCAGTCCAACGTGGTCACACAGGCTTTGCAGACAACAGGCATCCCTGCCGAGAGTATCGGCTATATAGAAACACACGGTACCGGGACGAAGTTAGGCGATCCCATCGAAATCGCATCCTTGACAAAGGCATTTCGCGCCCAGACTGACGCCGTTGGTTTCTGCCCCATTGGTTCGCTGAAAACCAATATGGGGCACCTGGATCGTGCTGCTGGCGTTGCCGGTTTGATCAAAGCCACTATGGTGCTCAAACACGGGCTGATACCCCCAACGTTGCATTTTCGCTCGCCTAATCCAGAAATTGATTTTGCCAGCAGCCCATTTTTCGTTAATACACAACTCCTTCCCTGGTCACAGGACGCGACGCCGCGCCGCGCTGGCGTCAACTCGCTTGGCATGGGAGGAACCAACGTCCATGTTATCGTTGAACAGGCTCCCGCTGTTGAGCCTTCGAGTCCCGCGCATCCCTGGCAGTTGCTGGTATGGTCCGCGAAAACCGAAACAGCCCTTCAGGCGGCAACCGATAACTTACGGCACTACCTGCAAGAGCACGCAAAAGTCAACCTGACCGATGTTGCATACACCTTACAACGTGGCCGTAGCGTCTTCGAGCACCGTCGTATCCTGGTATGTCGCGATAGGGAAGAAGCAGTGACCTTGCTGGCTGGCGATGCCAATCAGTTGTCCACAAGCAGCCAGGAGCGTCGAGATCGGGCCGTGGCCTTCCTCTTCCCAGGCGTTGGGGAACAAACAGAAGGCATGACCTCAGCCCTGTACGAATCAGAGCCAGCATTTCGCGAGACTATCGACCACTGCTGCGCGCTCGTGAAACGTCTCTGTGATCTCGATCTCTATCACGTACTTTATCCAGAAAAAAACCAGGACGCGAGCGCCCCGCGTGCTACGATGCGCACATTGTGGCAGCGAGGGAAGCAAGCTGAGACAAGCGGTCCGGTCATCAAACGTACTGACCTTGCTCAGCCGGCAGTATTCGTGCTTGAGTACGCCCTGGCAAAACTTTTCATGCAATGGGGTATCTCCCCACGAGCGTTGCTTGGGTATAGCCTGGGCGAGTATGTTGCTGCCTGTCTGGCAGGAGTGTTCTCGCTAGAAGATGCTTTGATGCTTGTCACCAGAAGAGCGCAACTCATCAGCGAACTGCCGGAAGGCACAATGCTCGTGGTTGCTCTTTCAGAAGAGGAGATGCAGCCGTATCTAACCGAGCGGGTGAATCTGGCGATTGTGAATGCGCCTCACACCTGTATTGTGGGAGGGCCTGCTGAAGATATCGCACTGATCGAGGGCCAGCTTAGGGCGCGTGGAGTTGCCTGTTCGAGAGCGGATACGTCACACGCGTTCCACACGCAGATGTTAGAGCCATTGCGAGAACAGTTTATAGAGATTGTGCGCACGATATCCCTACAAGCTCCGTCTATTCCTTACCTGTCCAATGTCACAGGAACCTGGATTAGCGCGGAGCAAGCTACCGATCCTGCCTACTGGGCCGATCATATGTGCCAGACAGTTCGCTTCGCCGATGATGTCGAGCGACTTTTACAGGACACCGAGTACGTCCTGCTGGAGATCGGCCCGGGTCAGGCGCTCAGCTCGTTTGTACGCCAGAACCCGGCATGTAAGCGGGAACGCTTTTCTCAGGTAATCTCTACCCTGACCAATGGGTATGAGGCACGCTCTGAGGCTGCAAGCGCGCTGCTCGCTCTCGGAAAACTCTGGCTGGCTGGCGTAGCTCCAGATTGGTCGGGTCTCTACAAAGGTGAGCGCCGCCAGCGTCTTCCTTTGCCAACCTATCCATTTGAGCGCCAATCCTACTGGCTGCAGGGAAATGGAAACGTCAGGAGACGCTTGCCCGAGCAAGAGAAGCACATCCAGATCGAGCGCAAGAGTGATATTGCGGATTGGTTTTACCAGCCCAAATGGGTGCAGGCTCCCCTCAAACCTGGAGACGCCGCAGCATTTTCAGGCTCTCCCTGGCTCATCTTTGCCGATGGACTCGGGCTGGGGGAGCAGATAGGGGCGCTGTTAGCGCAACAGGAGCATAAGGTTATCTATGTGTACCCCGGAGAACATTTTGCCAACACGGACGAGCATACGTTTACGCTTGCTCCGTCCAGGAAAAATGACTATATCCAGCTCTGTGCGACGCTCGTGGAGAAGGGGTGTGTCCCTCAGCGTGTGCTCCACTGCTGGCAAGTTACCGAGCAGTCGCCTGTTTCCGATGCTCGTGCATTTGAGGCCAGCCAGGAGCAGGGCTTTTATAGCATGCTTTTCCTGGCGAAGGGGCTCTCGCCTCATATCTATGATGAGCCGGTACAAATTATCGCATTCTCCACGCATACCCAGGAAGTCACCGGACAGGAGGCATTGCAGCCGGAGAAGTCAACGCTGTTAGGGGCCTGCAAAGTGATCTCGCAGGAGCCGCTGAACCTGGTATGTCGCTGCGTCGATCTCGAACTACCGGCAACAGGGAGTTGGAACATTGAAGATCTGCTTGCCGAATGTGTCAGTTCCACAACAGATATGCAGGTAGCTTATCGTGAAGGCGGGCGCTGGCGACAGGCGTATGAAGCCGTCTCACTTCCTCCCGTTGAAGCTGAACGCGCGCCTTTCCACCCGCAAGGAGTATACCTGATTACCGGCGGTTTGGGAGGGATCGGCCTGGTGCTGGCCGAGTATCTCGCACGTACGGTCCAGGCTCGCCTGGTCCTGTTGGGACGCTCAACGCTACCTCCGCGCCATGAGTGGGAAAACTGGCTTGCAAGTCACGATACGCAGGACGCGGTAAGCGAGAAAATCCGACGATTACAGATGCTTGAAGCAATGGGCAGCCAGGTCCTGGTCTATAGCGCCGATGTTTCCGACGAATCCCGGCTGCAAACAATCATCCAGGAGGTTCGGGCAACTTTTGGAGCCTTGCATGGCGTTTTCCATGCCGCAGGTATTGTTGATGAAAGCGTCTTCAAAGGTGTGCAGGACATTGAGCGAGCAGAATGCGAGATTCACTTCCAGGCCAAAGCCTATGGTACCTATGCGCTCGCCCATGTCTTGCAGGACATAGAACTGGACTTTTGCCTGCTCTTCTCTTCCCTTTCGGCTGTGCTGGGAGGGCTAGGCTTTGCTGCTTACGCGGCAGCCAATAGTTTCCTGGATGCCTTTATGCTCCAGCATAATCGCGGCGCAAAGGTACCCTGGAGGAGTGTCAACTGGGATACCTGGGAAGTGCGTGAAAATCCCCACGGCTCGCTCGGAGGTACCATTGCAGCATTCGCCATGCGCCCTCACGAGAGCATCGATGCCCTCACTCGCACTCTGCTCTGCCCGCAGACACACCTGGTCAACTCAACGGGCGATCTCCAGGCGCGCCTGAGCCAGTGGCTGCGCACCGATCTTGTGCTGAGGAGCAATAAGCCCAGAGAGCATGCTGTAGCAGGCGTTCCGATGCAGGGCAACTATGAACAGACCATCAGGGAGATCTGGCAAGAAGTGCTGGGCGTGAAGGAGATTGGTCTCTACGATAACTTCTTCGAGCTAGGAGGAAATTCACTGATTGCTCTTGAAGTAATCAATAAGCTGAAAAAAGCATTTCGTCGCCCGGTACCGGCGGTCATGCTGTTTGAAGCTCCAACCATCAGCCTGCTCACCAAATACCTGCAACCGGAGAAACAACAAGAGCCCGTCGTGGAGCGAGATCTTCTCAGGAAACGCCGGGAAGGGGCGCGCAAGGGAACGGCAACAGAGGGGATCGCGATCATTGGTATGAGCGGACGGTTCCCGGGAGCAGCTACCACCGAACAATTCTGGCAGAATCTCTCCAACGGCGTAGAGAGTATCAGCTTCTTCTCTGCCGAAGAGCTGGAAGCCGCCGGGGTAGATCCGCAGCTTTTCCAGGCTCCGAATTATGTGCCGGCACGTCCCATTCTCGCTCCCGAACTGGTAGAGCAGTTTGATGCCCATTTCTTTGGCTATAGTCCACGCGAGGCAGAACTGACCGATCCACAGCATCGTCTCTTCCTGGAATGTGCCTGGGAGGCGCTGGAGCAGGCGGGCTATGATACAAAGACGTACGAAGGACTGGTTGGCGTTTTCGGTGGCACGAATATCAGTACGTACATTTTTAGTGCTGATACGACAAAGCTTGGGGATGTGAATCAATATCAATTGCTTGCCGGCAATGATAAAGATTCATTAACCTCCAGCGTCTCTTATAAGCTCAACCTGCGCGGTCCCAGTCTGGCGGTGCAAACATTCTGTTCCACTTCGCTGGTAGCAACCCATCTCGCCTGTCAGAGTCTGCTGAATGGAGAGTGTGATCTGGCCCTGGCTGGCGGCGCCTCGATCAATATTCCTTCTGTCGGCGGCCACCTCTACGAACCCGGCGGGATGGAATCGCCTGATGGGCACTGCCATACCTTTGATGCTAGGGCGCGAGGCAGCATGTTTGGTGATGGAGTTGGCGTAGTCGCTTTGAAGCGCCTTGCTGACGCAATTGAAGACGGGGATTATATTCAGGCGGTCATCAAAGGCTCAGCGATTAATAATGATGGCTCGCAGAAAGTCAGCTATGCGGCACCGAGCGTAGCCGGACAGGCTGAGGTGGTAGTGGCGGCCCTGACAAACGCGGGCGTTTCAGCCGATAGCATCGATTACATAGAGGCGCACGGCACTGCCACCTCCCTGGGCGATCCTATTGAAGTGGCCTCGCTGACCAAAGCGTTTCGCACGCAGACCGATGCGGTGGGTTTCTGCCCCATCGGTTCTGTCAAAACAAATGTCGGACACCTGGACCGCGCGGCAGGCATTTCAGGGCTGATCAAGACGGTACTCTCTCTCCAACAGGAGCAGATCCCGGCAAGCCTGCACTTTGAGACTCCCAATCCAGAGATAGATTTTGAGCATAGCCCATTTTTTGTCAACACACAACTGCGCCCCTGGCCGCGCGGCGGGAAGCCACGGCGAGCAGGCATCAACTCGCTTGGCATGGGTGGAACCAATGCGCACGTTGTGGTTGAAGAAGCGCCGGTCCGCGAGCCTTCGAGTTCATCTCGTCCCTGGCAACTTTTCCTGCTATCCGCCCGCTCGGAGTCAGCTCTGGCGCAAGTAAAACAGCGCATGCGCGACTTCTTGCTCCAGAACCCTGATGAGAATATTGCGGATATTGCCTATACCCTCCAGCGGGGACGCCGCCGCTTTGAATACCGTTCGGCGCTCCTTTGCCGAGATCACGCTGAAGCTATGCGGCTGCTTGATGAGCAGCTCTCACACGTCGATCACATCGAAAGCCGGGTGGATCGCCCTGTGGCCCTCCTGTTCCCCGGGGTTGGCGAGCAATATATCGGTATGGCACAGGAACTCTATCAGCAGGAGAAAAGTTTCCAACAAACGTTTGATCACTGTTGTGATATCCTGCAAGAACTGCTGAACAAAGATTTACGCCAAGTGGTCTTTTCCTCCGGGAGTACAGAAGCGCGCGACGATCATGCTCAGGGCAGCGTCGATTTGCGTGTGCTGTTGGGGCGAGATAATCGCAACGGTCAGAATGGTCATGGGGGCCACCTTTCCCCGGACGGCTCCGTAGAAACGCCGGAACTCTATCATACCCAGGTTGCTCAGTCGCTCACATTTGTGATTGAATACGCGCTCGCTCAGCTATTATTGCAGTGGGGCATTCATCCTCAGGCCATGCTTGGCTATAGTCTGGGGGAATATGTCGCGGCCTGCCTGTCTGGAGTGCTTTCGCTGGAAGATGCGCTGAAGCTCGTCGCTCACCGGGCAACGCTGATTAGCGCAATTCCTGCCGGTGAAATGATAGCCGTTTCTCTATCTGAGGAACAGGTTTCTCCCTATCTCAGCGAACAGATCTGCCTGGCTGTCATCAATAGCCCTGCAATGTGTGTGCTTGCCGGACCTGGCGAGCAGATTGCCTGCGTCAAGGACCGCTTGCTGCAAAACGGGATCGCCGTACGCCCGATTGAGACAACCCACGCGTTTCATTCGAGCATGCTTGAAGGGTTACGAGATCGTCTGACAGCTTTTGTCCAGACGCTGACGCTTCATGAGCCGCGTATTCCTTATATATCAAACGTTACAGGGACCTGGATTACGCCGGAACAGGCAACGGACCCAGCCTACTGGGCACAGCATATGTGCCAGACGGTGCGCTTTGCCGGCGGCGTTGAAGTACTGCTACAGGAATCTGAGTATCTGCTGCTGGAGGTGGGACCTGGACAATCCCTGTCCTCGTTTGTGAAGCAGCATCCCGCTTGCACGCGAGAGCGGCTTCCCCTGATACAGGCAACGTTACCAGCTCGCCATGAGAAAGTATCGGAGGTGGCATTCCTTCTCAAAACGCTTGGTCGTCTCTGGCTGCACGGAGTCGCTATCGACTGGCACGGTTTTTACGCGCAAGAACGCCGGTTGCGCCTTCCTTTACCAACCTATCCATTTGAGCGCAAACGCTATTGGATTGCTTCACGCGCTGGCTCTGGCTCTCTCCTACCGGGCAATCTGCTCGCGTCTCCAGGGGCAACCATCAGCCAGTTAAAGCGTGAATCGCTGGCAGACTGGTTTTATGTGCCCGGCTGGAAGTCCGCTGCACGACTGCCAGCGCACGACGAAGCGCCGCTGCCGGAGGGAGTTTGCTGGCTCTTTTTCCTCGATGAATATGGCATTGGCAACAGGGTGGCAGAACGTGTGAAAGAACGCGGCGGGGAGTGTATTACAGTGCGACCTGCACAGGAGTTTGCCCAGATCAATGAAACAAGTTATACAGTGGACCCGACTGATCGCGCCGCTTATAACCGGCTTTTCGACAATATACGTGCAGACGGCAAAAAGATCTGTAATATCATCCATCTCTGGAGCGTAAGCGAGTGCGAGCAAGCACCAGATGAAGCGTTACGCTACGGATTTTACAGCCTGTTCACGTTAGCGCAGGCGCTCGGCGACGCCGATTTCGAGCAGAGCCAGTTGATCGTCATCTCGAATCATACGCAGAACGTCACCGGCGACGAGCCTGTCTCACCCATCAAAGCGACTCTTGCCGGTCCCTGTTTCGTTTTGCCACAGGAATATCCCAATCTCCAGTGCCGGAGTATTGATATCGCCCTGTCCCAATATCGCGGCCAGCAGGAAGCTACGCTCATTCGCCAGTTGGTGAACGAAATTACTTCAACGGAGACGGAGGCGCAGGTCGCCCTGCGTGCGAATCGTCGCTGGCTGCCGTTTTTTGAGAGTATGCATGTGGATAGCCCAACAGATCAGCAACTGCCACTACGCCATGAGGGGGTGTATCTGATCACAGGCGGGTTAGGGGGAATTGGCCTGGCAATGGCTCGTTTCCTGGCCCATGAATATCGAGCCAGGCTGGCACTGGTGGGACGTCATGGACTCCCGCCACGCCACGAGTGGGGGCAGGTGTTGGCGGATCAGGAAGAGAACCCGCAGCTCAGACGACGTATCCAGCATATCCAGGAACTGGAAGCGCTCGGCTCGGAAGTGCTGGTCATCCAGGCGGATGTACGCTCTAAAGAGCAGATGCGTTCAGCTATAGAGCAGGTTCACCAGCGTTTTGGTCGGTTGCATGGTGTATTACATACGGCGGGTGTCCCGGGCGTTGGTTTAACGCAATTTAAGACCAGTGAGCAGGCGCAAGAGGTCATGGGACCCAAAATTGAAGGCACCCTGGTGCTGGAAGAACTGCTGGCAGAAACGGCAGTAGAACTGCTGGTATTGTTTTCTTCGGTCACTGCCAGAATGGGAGGAGGTCCTGGACAGATCGACTATAGCGCGGCCAATGCGTTTCTGGATGCGTATGCACAGAACTGGCGTGGAGAGGGCAGGCAAGTGGTGGCCATCGACTGGGGCGAGTGGCAGTGGAACGCCTGGGAAGATGGGCTGGCCGGATACGACTCGCAAATTCAGTCTTTCCTGAAGGAGAATCGCCAGAAATTCGGCATTGCCTTTGAGGAAGGTGCAGAAGCGTTGAAGCGTGTATTGGCAACCGGTGTATCAAATGTCGTTGTCTCCACGCAGAATTTCCCCGCGCTGGTCACAGAAAGTAAGCGTTTGACGGCGGCATTTGTAGCAGAGCAAGGGCGTGAATTGCGCAAGAACCAGGAAACGCACCCGCGCCCAGCGTTGGTAGATTCGTATGTTCCCCCGCGCAACGAGAGAGAGCAGCAAATAGTTGACCTTTGGGAAAAGCTGTTGGGCATAGTCCCGGTGGGCGTCAATGACAACTTCTTCGAACTTGGAGGAAACTCATTGATTGGTATTGATCTCATTGCTCGCTTGCGCAAAATGTTCCAGCTCGAAACGCTTGCCGCTCATGTCCTTTACGAGGCTCCAACGATCAGTAAAATGGTGCTCTATATCGAGCAAGGCACGTCTACCCAAAAGGTACAGAAACGCCTTGAGCGAGGAGAAAAGCGCCGCGAGAGCCAGAAACAGAGAATACGGCAACTCAAAGGAGAAAGATAGCCTACGACTACTGGGATCACGGTAGCCATGTACTACTACGAGCTTTGCAGGAGATGGTATGTACAATCAACTACAAGCTTTGCAGGAGTGCCTCTACAGGGATATTCCCCTCACGAGGCACCTCAAGCTTAGTCTGAACAGCTATGACGCGCACTGTCTCGAAATTCGCGCGCCTCTTACCGAAAATAGCAACCATGTAGGGACAGCCTTTGCTGGCAGTCTGAATTCCGTGGTGACACTGGCAGGGTGGAGCATGCTGTGGCTGGTGCTCAAAGAACTGGGCCTGGACGGTGAGATTGTCATTCAAGATAGTACCTGTAACTACCTGGAGCCTGTCACCAAAGATTTTTATGCCTGTTGCTATAAGCCTGATAGTGAACATATCGGGCAGTTTGAGAAGGTATTGAAAAAGAAAGGGAAGGCCAGGCTGGAGCTTCAGGCAGAGATTGTTGAAGATGGAGTTGTCCGCGTTTCGTTCAAGGGGCGCTATGTTGTGCAGGCCAGAAAACGTGTGAACCCACTAGTTCACGCGTCCCGCCTGCAAACAGTACTGGCGTCGAGTATGGGATAACACAGACGCGATCAAGCGTTTTCGATCCAGGCCCCGGTCCTAATGGGAAATGGGACCGTGGTCCGTGGTGTTACCTCAAATCGTACCTTATATTTTTTATGACGTTATGTTGTGCCATTGAAGTAATTGCCGGTCCTTGATGGATGAGGCTTCACTTTTCCTGAGAGCGGGCATTACTGCTTTATGGAGGGTCATATGAGCCAGTTAACCCAGCGTCTCGCGCAACTGCCAGCAGAGTTGCGCACACAACTGATGCAACGTATCTATGAAAAGAAGGCAGCTCTTCCCAGTCAGCCAATACTTCCTGTTGCAAGAACCGCCGCTACCTTTCCGCTGTCCTTTGCTCAACAGCGGCTCTGGTTTCTCGACCAGTTGCAGGGAAATCCCACTTATACTATTCCTCTTGCGGTAAAGCTATCCGGCCCATTGCAACCAACCCTCCTTGAACAGTGTTTGAATGCAGTGATAAAGCGCCACGAAATTCTGCGTACGACATACCGCGCAAAAGATGGCCTGCCTTTTCAGGTCATTGCCCCATCACTCACGTTTACGCTGGATATGAAGGATCTGACCGCGCTTCCTCCGCAAGAGCAGGCAATGGCTGTGCAACAACTTGCCATAGAAGAGGCGCGGAGGCTTTTTCAGCTCTCCGAGGGGCCGCTGGTGCGCGCAGCGTTGTTGTGTCTGCATGCGACTGAGCATGTGCTACTGCTCTCACAACACCATATCATTTCTGATCGCTGGTCTCTTGGGGTATGGTTGCAGGAAATAGCAGAGCTTTACCAGGCGGGGCTGAACAATCAGCCATCTTCTTTACCTCCGCTGCCTATTCAATATGTGGATTATGCTCACTGGCAACGTCAATGGCTCTCCGGCGACCTGCTCGATGAACAGCTCCATTATTGGATGGAGCACCTGAGAGATGCACCAATGGTGCTGGAGTTGCCAGGCGATCACCCTCGACCAGCCTTTCCAACTTTTCGAGGGGCGCGGCAAACGGTCCAACTGCCCCGGCATCTCACCGAAATGCTGCGCAATTGGAGCCAGCAAGAAGGTGTGACGCTTTTCATGATTCTGTTAGCGGCCTGGAATATTCTGCTCTTCCGCTATACCGGTCGCGAAGACATTCTTGTGGGAAGCCCGGTAGCCAACAGGACAAGGCCCGAATTGGAAAAATTGATCGGTTTTTTTGTGAATACGCTGGTATTGCGCACCGACCTGTCAGGCAATCCTACCGTTCGCCAGTTGCTACAGCGCGTACGTGAAACAGCCCTCGGCGCTTTCGCTCACCAGGATCTCCCCTTCGAGCAGCTTGTCGAAGAGCTGCATCTTGAGCGCGATATCACACGCACTGTTCTCATTCAGAATGCGCTGGCCTGGCAGAACACGCCGCATCCCCCTCTTGAGTTCGCTGGGATTACGGTCGCTCCAGTAGAAGTCGATACAGGGACTGCCAAATTCGACCTGCTGCTCGCACTGGAGGATAGCGAACAGGGGATTTGGGGAACGTTAGAATATAATACTGATCTCTTTGAAGATACCACCATTACCCGCATGATCGGCCATTTCCAGCATTTACTGGAGAGCATGGTTGCGCAACCAGAGCAGAAGATTGCACAGCTACCCTTGTTGACGGCGCGCGAGAGCGAGCAAATCCTGGTGGAATGGAATACAACTGAGAGGGCATATGCTCAGGATCTCTGCATTCAGCAGCTTGTTGAAGCGCAGGTAGAACGAACTCCCGAGGCAACCGCGATCCTCTTCCAGGATCGGCGCTGGACCTATCGCGAACTGAATAACCGGGCCAATCAGGTGGCGCATTGCTTGAAAAAACTGGGCATCGGGCCAGGTGCGCTGGTGGCTATATATACGGAACGTTCGGCGGAAGTGATCCCGGCTCTGCTAGGCATCTTGAAGGCAGGAGCGGCCTATGTGCCTCTGGAAGCAACAACTCCCGGGGCTCGACTGCATGGCATCCTGCACTCGTTGGATATCCCATGCGTGCTCACGCAACATCGCCTGCTGCCACAATTACTGGCTATCGATCCGCTACCTGCGCTTAAAGATATTCTTTGCCTGGATAGTATTGAAGAAGGCCAATCCCAAAGCAATGAAGCCAGGATTGTGGAGGCGTATCATATCCATGCGGTGACGGAGCTGGACCAACTGCCGCAGTATAATCCACCTCTTCAGAGCAGAGCGGAGGATCTGGCCTATATCATCTTCACTTCTGGCTCAACGGGCACCCCTAAGGGGGTAATGGTAGCGCACTCGCCTGTCATCAATCTGATAGAATGGGTCAATCGCACGTTCGACGTTGGTCCGGCGGATCGCCTGCTGTTCATTACCTCCCTATGCTTTGATCTTTCTGTGTATGATATGTTCGGCATTCTCGCTGCCGGAGGCTCTATTCGGGTTGCCACGAGTCAGGATGTACACGAGCCTGCACGCCTGCTGCAAATGCTCTCTATCGAGCCTATTACCTTTTGGGACTCTGCTCCGGCGGCTCTACAGCAACTTACGCCTTTTTTCTCATCATTCTCGGCAGAAGCCGACCAGAAAGCTGCGCCAATCTCGTCCACGCTACGTCTGGTTTTCCTCAGCGGAGACTGGATTCCCGTTGGTCTGCCAGACCAGCTAAGGGCCGTGTTTCCCGGCGTCAACGTGATCAGCCTGGGAGGAGCGACGGAGGCCACTGTCTGGTCAAATTACTATCCAATCGGAGAGGTTGATCCGCGCTGGCCCAGCATCCCTTATGGAAAACCAATCCAGAATGCCCAGTATTACATCCTGGACGAGGCGCTTTGCCCCTGTCCAATCGGCGTTCCCGGACATCTCTATATCGGGGGGACATGCCTGAGCATGGGCTATATCAATGACGCGGAACTGACCTGCCAAAAATTTATCCCCTCTCCCTTCAGGAATCAGCCAGGGGCGCGCCTCTACAAAACAGGTGATCTTGCCCGCTGGCACGCGGATGGCAATATGGAGTTTCTGGGGCGTGACGACTCTCAAGTAAAAATCAGAGGGTTCCGCATAGAATTGGGGGAGATTGAAGCCGTATTGCGGCAGCACCCGTCCGTAGAGCATGCGATTGTCCAGGCGTATGGAGATATACCAAAGGACAGGCGTTTGATCGCTTATATTGTGCCACAGAAAGGTCAGACGACCACGGATACTGAACTGCATACATTTTTACAAAAATACCTGCCTGAATACATGGTCCCGGCGGCATTTCTTTTCCTGGATATATTGCCAGTAACGGCCAATGGTAAGCTGGATCGTCGGAAATTGCCCGCACCCGATTTCTCAGCAGCTCAACAGTCAAATCCTTTTGTCGCGCCTCGCGATGCCGAAGAATTGCAACTCTCTCTCTTATGGGAAGAAGTATTGCAAGTAAGCCCGATTAGTATCACCGCTAATTTCTTTGACCTGGGCGGTCACTCTCTCCTGGCGGTCCAGTTGATGGCCAGGGTTGAACAGCAATTCGGTCAGCAACTCCCTCTGGCCTTGCTTTTCCAGGAGGCGACCATCGAGCATCTGGCGGCTGCCCTGCGCCAGAACCGGACCGCCGCACAATTCACTTCGTCCATTGTAGGTTTGCAGACTGCTGGCTCGAATCCTCCGCTGTTCTTCGTGCATCCTGGGGGCGGCTCTGTTTTCTGTTATGTCACACTGGCGCGCCATCTGGGACGGGAGCAGCCTTTTTACGCGCTGCAAGCACCCGGTCTGTATAACGATAAACAGCTCTATACTGACGTACGGGCGTTGGCTGCGTATTACGTGGAGGAGATACGCTCGATTCAGTCCGAAGGGCCGTATCATCTGGGAGGATGGTGTGTGGGTGGCATCATCGCCTATGAGATAGCTCGGCAATTGCAGCAGAGCGGACAGGAGGTTGCACTGCTCGTCCTGCTGGACAGCGCACCGCCTGCTCCTGAACCGGTCTCTGATGAGGACGACGCGCTTTTGTTTATGCAGTTCGCGTGGGATCTTGGCCGTCTTCTGGGCAGCAATTTACCCGCCTCTTATAAGAGAGCTTTGCTCGGGTTGTTTGACTCTGCTATCCCCGCGCTTGACAATCCATCGGTTGATACAACTCTTGTTGCTCAGTTTGTGGCCGACCTGCTGGCAGAACTTCAGGGGCCAGATACTGCGGACCTCTATGAACGCCTGAAACAACTGACCCTGGATGAACAATTGCAGTATATGGTCACCTGTATACGAGAAGCTCATATTGATCCGCCAGAAGCAGAACTAAAATATCTGCGCCACCTTTACCTCATCTACAAGACCAACGTTCAGGCCGTTCATCAGTATATCCCGCAGGTGTACCGGGGAAGCATCACGCTGTTGCGGGCGCGAGATGAGATAGCGGCTGCACCAGACGAGATTGTGCCTGCGTGGAACGCACTAACTACTGAGCATGTAGATGTACATACGGTAGCGGGAGACCATTATAGCATGCTTAAAGAGCCAGATGTCCAGGAATTGGCAACAAAGCTCACGGCATGCCTATCGCCGGCGCAATGCCTCATGGAAGCTCTTACTACTGTGTAAGAGCTTCCATGAGGCATTGCGTTACATATCTTTGTTTCATGCTCTTCATTGCCTCTTTCTGTCGAAAAGCATGGAATGCCATACTGACAGATAAAAGGTTTTCCAGGAATAAATAGGAGTATATGGGGTGACAAATTGTTCTTCTCTATATTATACTCTATTACAGCATAGCTTTTCCTGGTCAAAATAGCCCGCTCCCAGTGTCTCTGTCGTCGGTTGTGTGAGCCAGGGCGCATGGTATCTCTCCGCGAGGCTAAAGGAGCTTGCCAATCAGTTAAAATCCCAACGGTTCGACCGGCTGTTGCATACCAATCTTGAGCAAGCCCAACGTATGGCACACTTTCTTTCCTCCTTAGGAGAAACTGCCCACAACAATTCTATTAGTGCTCTTGGCCTGCTTGCTCGAAGGCGCATCTTTTACTGCTCAGGTAAGCAATCTTTCCACCACGTATTCTCTTCCGCTGGAACGCGATGAGCCTCGATGATAGCGGAGGGCGTGCCGTTTGTTTTGCTTTTATGCGCCCAGAAAGTGTGATCAGGCTCTGCTTTGGCCGCGTTTCTTATACAAGATAATCTTATACCAATCTTCAGCTTATTCACCTCGGATACCAAAAGAGGTGTCTTCTCTGTGTAAGCCGCAGTGAAGTCAAGATGCCTATACTTATTTTTATGGATAAGTAGAGCTGGTCTTCCTATGGGACAGCTTATTGAGGCCTATTTGCCCTCTTGCTCTCTACCATACTGGTGCGTGTCGCCATGCCAAAGACACAAGGAGTTTCTCTGTGAAACAGACAGCACGTATGCTTCTTCTCACACCTTTTGTTACCCTGGCCCTACTTCTAATTGTATTTGCGTCGCCATTGGGTGTAAATGCTGCAGTCGCACCTCATAACACTGCGCACTTCCAGTCGCATGCAGTAGTGCAACATGCGCAGAAAAGTCAACCGCTTGCGCGGAACAACCTGGTGTATAACGGCGGACCAGTCCAGGCGGGAACGGCCAATGTCTTCGCGATTTTTTGGGAGCCCACCGGTAACGTATCTTCGCGGTACAATAGTCTGCTTCAGCAGTTCTTCGGCGATATAGGCAGTACTGGACTGTACCACAATAACACCCAGTACACCCAGACGGGTGGAGGAGCTCCCTCCAATGCGCATCTGGCTGGATCGTTTGTAGACACCATTGCGTACCCTGAAAGCCCCTTGCTGGACAGTGATATCCAGAACGAGGTGAGCCGCGCGCAGGGTATCAACGGCTGGGCCTCTGCCGTCAATAACGTGTTCTTCGTCTTCCTTGAAAGGAATCAGGATCTGTGCTTCGACAGCACGCTCTCGCAGTGCGCAAGCAACACGTTTTGTGCCTATCACAGCACTTTTGGCACCGACACGCAGTATGCCGCGATGCCCTACGCTGCGAGCTTTAGCTGCCGGGCGACAGGTCAGACCGAACCGAACAACGACGATGCTGACCTGACGATCAATGTCAGCTCTCACGAGGAGATCGAAACGGCCACAGACCCATTGCTCAATGCCTGGTTTGACAGGAGCGGTAATGAGATCGGCGACAAGTGTAATTTCACCTTTGGTCCGCTCAATGCACAAAATGGCGATCTCACCGTCAATGGCCACACCTACGAGGTCCAGAGAGAGTGGGATAACCACCAGGGCCGCTGTGTCATGTCAGGCCCGTAAACATCCTCTGAAGGGCAGTATTGCGGAACCTTCCGTTGATCTGCCAAATCACGCCACTTGAATACAAACGAGCACCTGGAGGAGCCAGCCTCAAGCCCCTCTCAGGTGCTCATCTTTACCCGACAAACGACATCTCTACTCATAATAACGTCTGGATTGAGCCTGTTATGGATTCAGAACGTTTCCCTTCAAGATAGCTGAGCAAAAAAAGAGAAAGAAGTTGTCTTGCGTCAGCGGTTAGAACTCAATATCCTCCAATAGTACTGTACGCTTCTCTTCTGCCGACTTGTATGCGCCCAGGATGACCTGGAGCACGTTGATGCCGTCGTCCTCGTTGTGAATGGGGCGGCGTCCCTCTTTCAGGAGAGCGATGAAGTCTGCAATTTCGGCGTCGAACGTCTGTACCGGCGGCAACTTGACCGTATTGATGACGACCGGCTGCTGGCCCCGCACTCTGTAGCGCAGGTCTCGACCATCGCTGGAGAGGTAACCCTTTTCGGCCACCAGGGAGAATCGCTCAGTGGTGTCCGTAGGCTCATAGGCCCAACTAGTGACGATATGGCCGACTGAGCCATTCTCGAAGCGTACCAGCACCTGGGCGGAGTCTTCGCCATCCATGAAGTCGAGACGATGCTGGCTGATCATCGCCGTCACTTCAACCGGCTTGCTATCTGCCAGATACAGCAACATATACGTTGGATGATAACCGGTATCGATCAGTTCGCCACCGCCGATGAACTGGCGATGTGCGCGCCATCCCATCGTCGCGGGATTGAAGTGGTGATAGAAGCTA
This sequence comes from Ktedonobacteraceae bacterium, assembly GCA_035650355.1. Taxonomy (GTDB): domain Bacteria; phylum Chloroflexota; class Ktedonobacteria; order Ktedonobacterales; family Ktedonobacteraceae; genus DASRHT01. The sequence continues at coordinate 2,298 of DASRHT010000107.1, read as the reverse complement.
TCCGTGGTACGAATTTCATAGACTTTCCCGAAGGTGCCTTCGTCGATCAGCTTGCGGGCGAGCTGGATCGGCGGCGTGAACAACTGATTATGCGCGCACATCAGTGTCACCCCATGCGCTACCACGGCCTTTTTCACCTCTGTTGCTTCCTCCAGTGTGAGACAGAGAGGCTTTTCGCAGAGGATATGTTTCCCTGCCTGCGCTGCTGCGACAATGGCATCCTTGTGCAGATGATGTGGCAAACAGATGTCCACTGCATCAACATCGCTTTCGGTCAGCAACGTTGCGATATCACCAAAGATGGCAGCGCCACCTGCCTGCTCCGCCCGCTTCTGTGCGTGATCCGCAACCACGTCACAAACGGCGGTGATGCGCGCATCCTCAACTTTAAGATACCCGTTGAGGTGTGCTTGCGCAATACCACCACAGCCAATAAGTCCAACTTTGATCGTCATGCAATTCTCCTCGTTGTATAGACACTGACTTCTCCCATGCGTGAACGCATGGGGTCGTTGACTGCATCAAACAGATAGTGCTGTCAGTTTTACCGCCGTTTTCTTTTGTACTGAGAGGTTTGCGGCCTCCATCAACATCGTTAACTCAAGGGCCATCTGGATATTCTCATCGGCTGTAGTGTCCTCCTGAATATGCGTGACCCATTGCTGGAAGGCCATTGGTTTATCGGGGGGGATGCTGTTAGTTCGATCATTCCACTGGCGGCTCCCTTCTTCTCCAAGCACCGTACTGCGGATCAGCAACTTGTGCTCCGGTGTGCCGTAGAAGAGGCTCCCTTCGGTTCCGTGGATCTCGATAGTCAATGGGGAGAAGTGGTTGACAAAGCCAGCTTCCACGATGCCCAGCGCGCCCTGAGGATACTGCAAAACGGCTACCGCGTTATCTTCCACCTCGCGCCCGGTCATATAGCCGTAATACGCGCTCACGCTCTCTGGCAATCCCAGAAAGAGGCGAGCCAGATACATCGGGTGACAACCCAGGTCGATCAGCGCGCCGCCCCCGCACTGTTCCAGGCTGTAGAAATGGGCTGGGAGCCAGCCATTGGGTCTGTCGGGCGAACGTAATGCGCCACTATGCGAGAGCCGTGTACGTACCAGCGTCAGTTCTCCAAGAACCTTCTGTTCTACTAGCTGCTGAATCGCCAGGGTATAGCCGTGGTAGAGGCGAGGGAGCGAGACTGCCAGCTTGACGCCGCTTTTCCCGACCGCGGCCAGAATCTCGTGACATTCGTGCAACGTGGTGGCGAGAACTTTTTCCGTGAATATATGTTTCCCTGCGAGAGCCGCCGCGACCATCACATCGCGATGGATACTGGTAGGTGTATCGATAATGACGGCATCGATATCTGGTTGTTTGAGCAGCTCGTCGAGATTTTCAAAGAAACGTACCCCCAGAGCTGTTGCCTCTGCACGTCCTCTCTGCGGGTTCTCATCCCAGGCCGCCACGACCTCTGTGGCCGGATTTTTTAGCGCCTGCCTCAGATAATCATGTGCGTGAACATGCCAGAAGCTGATCATCGCAATCCGAATCATCTTTTTTTGCCTCCTCCTTTGAGATTGTGATTAAACACATCTGTTATCACTTATTCTACTCGCCAGAGAAGGCTTTGGTACAGTCCCACGGAGAAAATAGTATTAGCAAAGGCAAACGCATGACTGCACGAGGAGGCATACCCACGGGTTGGATATTTCTCCTCGTCATAGCTCGCTGAAATCCGCTCTTGCAGGAAGAAGTGGCTGTTAGTCGGTTTGCAGTCCAAGCAGGCGCACGGCATTCCCAGAGTAGACAGCGGTTAAGTCTTCTCTAGAGAGACCAGCCGAGTCGATGTCCGCTATCGTTGCTTCAACTGAATGCGAGGGACCAAGAGGTATGTCGGTGCCGAAGAGCACATGTTGCGGGCCGAAGAACTCAAGGACGCAGCGGACCGCGTGTGGCGCACCGAACAGCGCCGTGTCAACGTGGAACCGCCGGAAGTATTCGAGCGGCGGCAGCGGCAGTTTGTCCTTGATTTGCCGATAGCCGGGACCCATAGCGAGCCGGGCGGAGAAATGTGGCACCATGCCGCCGCCGTGGTGTGCGATCACGAGCTGACGCGGGTGACGCTCCATGTGCCCGGAATAGACGAGGCGTGAAAGGGCGGCGGCGGTCTCGTAGGGCCAGCCGATTGACCACCACAGGCCAAAGTCGGACCTGCTCTCTGCCGGATAGTCGGCCCACTCTGCGCTCCGCGTCGGGTGAAGCCACACGGCGCGGCCAGCCTCCTCAAGCCTGGTGAACAGCGGC
>DASRHT010000106.1:0-36704 GCA_035650355.1 Ktedonobacteraceae bacterium | reverse complement strand
ACAGAGCGAGACGTCGTCCTCCGTCAGCTTGTAGGAGGGGATGATGTTGGCGACGGAAGCTGCAAGGTTGCGGTGTCGCAGTGGGACTATCTTGGGCCGACTGGTCGTGCCACTGGTGTGAAGAACTAACGCCACGTCGTCACCCTCAGGTTCGGTCGGGGCGCCGCGCGACGGAGTTTGTGACATGGACTCCAGCCGCAGCGTGCCGCCTTCATCGAAGCCGGCCTCGATGACCGTCCCGCCCGCCGGTAGCGCCTCACGAGCTGCCGGGTAGCCGCCTGGGGGCACGAGCAGCACACGGGCCCGCGTGTCCTCCAGGTAGAAGGCGAACTCCTCCCGCTTGTAGCTCGGGTTGAGCGGCGCCGCAGTTCCGGCGATGGCGGCTGCGAGGAAGAGCACGATGGCCTCAGCCGAGTTCGGGTAGACCATCGCCACTCTCTCGCCGGGCCTGACGCCGCAGGACGAGAGATACTCGGCAGCCCGCGAGACCTCGTCCCGCAACTGGCGGTATGTCAACGTGAGACCGGACTGGGCTACGATAGCCACGCGCTGGTCGTGGCCGACGTTCAGGACGTCGAGCAAAGTCGGCATGTGTGTTCACCTCTTTTTATAGTATGAGCATATTTGCTTCAGCATATCATACGGCGAGCAGGTCTTTCAAGCAAGTAAGCAAAAGGCTCCTGGGCTTCTCAAACGTGGTCTGTTCATGTGGAACGGCTCGCAAGCGAGCCGAATGAGGGGAGGGTGCTGAGTACGGGCTGCAGCCCGTACTCAGCACCCTCCCCTTCCCATAAGCGCCGAAGGCGCGAGCGATCAGAGCGCACGACGACGTTTGAGAAGCCTTTTGCAGGGCTTCTCTTTCCAGGGGAACGAAATGCTCTCCAGGACTCCCCTTGTGAATTTTTCCATTGCAACACGTTATATATAGTGAAACCAGAAGAGAGTGTATGTCATCTCTTGCTATACCTGGTAAATGCCTTATCAAGTAAGACCCCATAACCTTATGGATGAATTGTGTTGTTTGATTACATCAAGGAGGGACCCATAGTGACTCTTCTGCGATTCTTTCGGAAACGGTTTATTTTTTCTCTTACCTGCTCATTGCTGCTGCTGCTTTTTTCGGGTGTTGGCATCGGTATTGCCAGCATCCAACCGGCCCTCGTGCAAAAAGCTCTTGCTGCTGCATCTACGAGTTCACCCGTGCTCTTCGTTCATGGATTTAATAGTAATGCTTCAATACCTGGAGGCTGCAATGGCAGCTCCATGTGGGGAAGCGCAAAAAGCTACCTTTCGAGCCACGGCTATACGGGTCAACTTATCACTATTGGCTTCTATAATGGGGATACGGGCTGCGATATCAATCTAAAAGATCGGCAAGATAGTCATTGCAATAATTATTTTGCAGGCAATACAGGAACAACGAATGAAGATCAGAGCCATATTGCCTGCAATCTAGCCTGGTACATCTGGAACAATTTCACGCAAAAAGGCCAGAACGTCCAGATCGTAGCGCACAGCATGGGAGGGACGATTGTACGCTGGGCCATTTATGCAGTGGGAACTGGAAATAGTTCTCTGCCTCCCTATCTGTCTGTAGCGAAAATTGTGACGATGGCATCACCCCATAATGGGATACCGTGGGGAGGATCGGCTATCTGTGGTATCTGCTTACAACTGGCGGAGTTACAACAACTGGGCTCCTCCTTTCTTGGCACGTTACAAAATAATGCCCAGAATCCACAGGCGCGTGGTGGAACGCATTGGACAATCATGGGCAGTACCTGTGAGACCTGGACAAATGGTGGCGTTGACCCCTCATCAGAAATGGGGATGGCCGCGCAATCGAAAGTCCTTTACCAGTCGCCACCATGCTATCACCACGGTGACTACCTGACTGATCAGTCAGATACGAATAATGCACAGGCAGATTTTTGTAATAACGCCTGTTCAGGAGAACCCACCTCCAGCACAGGTTCTTCTACGACGTTTCCACACTCGTTGCACGAGATGTTGCTAGCACTTGAGAGCTAAGCAGCTTCGCAGATCCCATCGGTGAGGACCATAGCAACCAGCACGCAGTCGAGACTCTGCGTGCTGGTTGCGCATTATGGACGATCTGTTTTATGCCCTGAAACCGGTCTGAGCATAATTACGCGCTCCAATCAATTTTGCCCTGATAAAAGAAAATGCATTCAACATTTTGGAAAATCGTTGGATCTAACGACCCATTTTTGAGCAATGCCTGCGGCGCTTTCGTGAGATCAACGCTGATCGTCCAATCACCCACAAACTGATCGGGTGGGAGATTGACCTGCTCCACCGGGCGCGTTCAAAGGTGCGGCATGTCCTGGAGAAGTACCTCGATGATAAGCGATAATAGAGATAGTAGCGAAAAGGAGTTTTTATGACGCTTGACGTAGAGCAATTCAAAGACGAAAATTGCTGTTATCTCACGACCACTGGCCGTAACTCAGGACGTCCTCATACGATTGAAATTTGGTTCGTCCTCAATGGGCAAACGCTCTATATGCTCGCTGGAGGCCGTTACCATGCAGATTGGGTAAAGAATGCGCTCCGCTTCCCTGAAGTACAGGTGAAGATAGCTGATACCACTTTCACTGGCAAGGCTCGTGTTGTGAACGATCCCGCTGAAGATGCTTTAGCTCGGCAGATCGTCCTTGCAAAATACGTGTCGCGAAGTGAAGATGATCTCCAGGACTGGTCCCGCCGATCCCTGCCGATAGCAGTGGATCTCATAAGAGGCATGAGGCTTGCAACTGGCATCTGGAATGAGTACAATCGATAGTACTGGAACCATCGATCTCAATGCGGTGGTGCTGTGTAGCTTTTTTGGGGTGGTAAATCTGTGAATACTCTACCCAGGCCGGATATGCCAGAGGTCCCGCAACCTGCACGCGACTCTATACCACGGCGGCTGATCGTGACGGCTACCGTGGTCGCGTTCGCCATTCGCGACTGGTCGCTCTGGGTGTTGTTGCGCGATGGCCCCTGGGGACCACCTATGCGCCTGGTTCTTGGCTCTGAAGCTGTGACCGATGCGGTAGAACGCACGCTCGATGCCCTGCTGCTCTGGCCTGACAACGCGCCCCTCGTGCAGTTGAAGGCGGGATGGCAGGAGCAGCAGGTGCATGTATGGGGCAGCACGGAACAGGGAGCCGCTATCTCTTTGATTCATAGCATGCTCTTACGCGCCAACCGTGATGAGCTTCGTCCCAATTTGCACGCGCAACCAGTCCCCAGCCTGCACGTCCGCTGGCTGCCTGTGGCTGGGATTGAATCGGGGCAGCACCCTATCGATCCCGATGTACAGCCCTCGCTTATGACCGCGCTCTATACATTGCGCTCACTGGTGCAAAGGGAGCCGGAAATTGTGCTGCGCTTCCTGGCCGATATGGGTACGATGCGTACTGTGGAGGAACAGAGCGACTGGTGGAAGCAAGAAAAAACTCCCCTGGCGGGTAAGGATGCGCAAACGCTGAGCGTCGTGAAGGAGCCTGCCCCCGGCGATGGCACGCTGACACTCGCCGAGGCCACGCTGCTATACCGCGCCTTCTTTTCCCCCGGTGAACAAATTGACCTCTCGAACTTGCGCAGGCGTTTTCTCGCGACCGGCAGGCTGGAAGCCCTCAATGAAGAGCGCCCGGTGCGTGGGCGCGAACTCGACTGGCGGCGCGTCAGTCGCGCTTACCGCTACCTCGATACATAAATAATTTGGGTCAAAAGGCTATCACTGTGGCCCGCACAGGTGATATGATGGAGGGGTAATATATCTTTTAGAGGACGAAGATGGCAAAAGTGACGACAGGTACCGGCGATACAGGATATACCGGTCTGCTGGGAGATCAACGGGTGCCGAAATATGGTCCACGACCCGATACGTTCGGCACTGTGGATGAGGCCACGTCGGCGCTCGGCCTGGCACGCGCTACGACGCAAGATCAAAAAGTGAAACAGATCATTTATCAGATCCAGCAGGAATTGTATCTGCTGATGGGGGAATTAGCGACCCCGCCACAAAACTATGAGAAAATGGGGTTGCGCATGACCCTTGAGCATGTGCAACGCCTGGAGCAGGTGGAGGAAGAGTTGAAGCAGGAGGTTGAGATACCGAATAAGTTCATCATTCCCGGCGATACCATCGATGGTGCGGCGCTTGACCTGGCGCGCACGGTTATTCGTAGAGCGGAACGCATGGCCGTCAAGCTATTGCACGATGGCATCATCCAGAATACCGAAGTGGTGCGCTACCTCAACCGCCTTTCCGACCTCGTCTTTATCCTCGCTCGCTACATCGAGGTGAAATCGTCGCTGGCACAACGGCCTGAATAGAGCGACTGACCTGCTCGCAAGAATTAAGGCACAAGGTAGGGAAAAGTAGTTGATTGTTCTGCATACTATCTGGCATAGCTCGGCACCTGAAGGCTTGCATATCTGGGCTGAATCGTCGGATATGGCTGCAAACCTTCCGAGGCGCGCGCCAAAGCAGGCCGGGCCCCAGAAGTCCGGGCTTCATCCCTTTGCGCTGGCTCAAAATGCACTGACAGCAGTGATAGCAGAGATTGCGGGAAGTTTGCTGGCGAATAGCGCCAATAGCAACCTTCTATCGCTCCGGCTGCCCTCGTCCTCTAAAGGACCGCTGTCGTCACCAGAATTGCTGATAGAAAAGGCCACCGGCGATTCTCAATCCGCAGAGTTCAGGCGGTGGAAAATTCCTACCCTCATGCTGGATGCCGGACCAGCCTTTGATTTCTTGCTTGCGCTCCCCTCCAATCCTCCACATGGCGTTGCCTCAGGCAGTTCTTTGCGCTTCTGGTCCACAGCGGCCAATTTCGCTTTTGAGCTGATTACGCGACAAAATTTCGCGCCAGCCTTGAACGAGGTCCGCGAGGGCAAACTGGTTACTTATCGCGCGGCCTGGGAACCGGTGCTATCGGAAGAAGACACTGAACGGCTGCAATTGCTGAAGCGAGCTATGCCGCCGCTCTGCTGGTCTTTCGCCCCCGAAGGCAAGCAGAAAGCTGCCTTGCAACAAAACATCATGCTCGACTTTCTCAATCAGGCCGTCGATGATTTTGTGCGCGGGGAACTCTCCGCTGCCTCTCTCTATCCTCCTGCAAACAGCCAGCGCCAATCGCCGCATGAACAGTGGCTGCACGCTCTTTCCTCGCACGACCCTGCCTTAAAGGGAAACACGCAAGAGCTGGCGAACTTTGCCGCTACCTTGCGCGGCTGGGTCGGGCAACTTCGCCCGTCTACGCTCAGCTCGCCATTCCGCACCTGCTTCCGGCTTGATTCTCCTGGGGAAGATAGTGCCAGTGCAAATGGCAAGGCTCACTGGCATGTGAGTTTTCATCTCCAGGCCAACGATGATCGCAGCCTGCTTGTTCCATCCGAGAAGGTCTGGCAGGAACGCTCAGGCACCCTCACCTTCCTCAAGCGCAAATTCGAGAACCCGCAGGAGCGATTGCTAGGGGATCTAGGGAAAGCTGTGCGCCTCTTTCCCAAGATTGAAGAAAGCCTGCATACAACTCACCCGACTGAAGTGGCGTTAGATACTGAGCAAGCTTACAAGTTCTTGCGAGAATCGGCCCCGCTGCTGGAAGAGAGTGGCTTCGGCGTCCTCGTTCCTCCCTGGTGGCAGAAGCGTTCCGCGCGCGTAGGCGTCAAATTACAGGTCAGGCCCAAAAGCAACAGTCAGGCAAATCAGGGATTGATGGGACTGGATAGCATTGTTGACTATAGCTGGAATATTGCCATTGGCGACACAACACTCACCCCTCAGGAATTTGAGAAGCTGGTCAAGCTGAAGCAGCCGCTTGTGCAGGTGCGTGGGCAATGGGTTGAGCTGCGTCCCGAAGAGATTGAAGCGGCTATCACCTTTTTCCAGAAAAAACAGGCACAGAGAGAAATGTCGCTAGGCGAGGCGCTGCGTATAGGTATAGGACACGAACAAGCTGAAATGGGCCTGCCGGTGCTGGATATGGAGGCGGAGGGCTGGATCAAGGAGGCGCTGGATAAGCTCTCGCAGCGTGTGCAGCTCTCGACCATCAAGACACCTGCCACTTTTCAGGGCAAGCTGCGACCATATCAACTCAAAGGCGTCTCCTGGCTGGCGTTCCTCAAGCAATTCGGCTTCGGAAGCTGCCTTGCAGATGATATGGGACTCGGCAAGTGCATCTGCGCTGATACGAGCATATTCGTGAATGGGCTAAATAGAAAAGCAGAAGATGTATGGTCGCGCTATGCAGGTGGTGCAACCTTTGATGGTGAAGGTTATTGGGCTATTCCTACCGAGCCGCTATTTGTTAATTCGATTGATGAGGCAACTGGAAAGATTGTGCAGGCAACGGTCAAGCACTTATATCGTCAGCAGGTTTCGACGCATCTGCGCAAAGTTCGCTTAGAAGATGGAAGTTGTATCACAATCACCTATCCTCATAAACTGTTGACAAACAAGGGTTGGACAAATGAGTTGCATGTTGGCGATTACGTCTGCTCTCTTGCAACTAAAGCAAAATTGCAACATCTCCTCGATCAGCAAGTATTCTACTGTAGGATCAGACAGATAGAGGATATACAGTACGACGGCTGGGTGTATGATTTTGAGGTAGAACAATATCACAACTTTGTTGCCAATAACATACTTTGCCATAATACTATACAACTAATCACCCTGCTGTTACATGATCGTAGCAGTCACAAACAGGAGCAGCTCAACCCTACGCTCTTGATCTGCCCGATGTCCATCGTCGGCAACTGGCATAGAGAGATCCAGCGGTTCGCGCCCTCGCTCTCGGTCATGGTTCACCACGGGCATGAGCGGCTCTCGGGCGCGGCCTTTGAGGAGGAGGCGAGAAGGCATGATGTCGTCATCACTACCTACTCGCTCGCCCTGCGCGATAAAGAGCATCTCGCGCCAATCGTGTGGGACAACGTCGTGGTTGATGAGGCACAGAACATTAAAAACGAGTCCGCCAAGCAAACGCAGGCGATCAAGAGCTTGCAAGCCAGATATAGAATAGCCCTGACCGGAACGCCGGTCGAGAACCGCCTATCCGAACTCTGGTCGATCATGGAGTTCCTCAACCCTGGCTACCTGGGCTCCGGCGCGGAATTTCGTAAGAGCTTCGCGCTTCCTATCGAACGCTATCACAATACCGAGCGCGCAGAAATGCTCAAGCAACTGATCCAGCCGTTTGTCTTGCGCCGGGTCAAGACGGATAAAGCGATCATCAAAGATTTGCCCGATAAGATGGAGATGAAGGTTTTCTGCAATCTGACCCAGGAACAGGCTTCGCTCTATGAAGCGGTCGTGCGGGAAATGATGGAGAAGATCGAGCAGGCAGAAGGTATCGAGCGCAAAGGGTTGGTGCTGGCAACACTGATGCGGCTAAAGCAGGTATGCAACCATCCAGCGCAATTTATGGGGGATAGCAGCAGTTTGCCTCGCCGCTCCGGCAAGCTCTCGCGCCTGGAAGAGATGCTGGAAGAAGTGCTGGCGGCAAGAGATAAAGCCCTGATCTTCACGCAGTTCGCGGAGATGGGCGGACTGTTGCGCCAGTACCTGCAAGAGACGCTCGGCTGCGAGACGCTCTTCCTGCATGGCGGCACGCCCAAGAAGCAGCGCGATGCGATGGTGCAGCGTTTCCAGGAAGAGCGCAAAGGGCCGCCCCTGTTCATTCTCTCCCTGAAAGCTGGCGGCGTCGGGTTGAACCTCACAGCAGCCAACCACGTCTTCCATTTTGATCGCTGGTGGAATCCCGCGGTCGAGAATCAGGCCACCGACCGGGCATTTCGCATTGGACAAACAAAGAATGTGCAGGTACATAAGTTCGTCTGCGTCGGTACGCTAGAAGAGCGGATCGATCAGATGATTGAGCAGAAGAAAGAGCTGGCGGAGAGCATCGTGGGCAGTGGCGAGAACTGGGTCACAGAGATGTCAACCGACCAGTTGAAAGAACTCTTTGCATTGAGCCGCGAAGCGGTAGGAGAGTGACACGATGGGACGATGGAGACCAAGATACGAGTGGGAGGATTATTATCCCGAAAGCAGACCAATCCGTGTCCAGGGCGGCTTGAAGACCAAAAGCGAGCGGGGAGCGATTGGCGAAACCTGGTGGTCTAAACGCTGGCTGCATACGCTCGAAGCCTTTGGTATGGGGGCAAGGTTAACGCGTGGTCGCTCCTATGCACGCCAGGGGCAGGTGCTTTCAATCAAAGTTGAAGCCGGACTTGTGAAAGCCCAGGTCCAGGGATCAAGCCGCCAACCATATAAGATCACCATTCGCTTACAGCCACTTTCAGATCGGGATTGGGAGCAAGTGACGGAGGCGCTGGCCTCGCAAGCCATCTTCGCGGCCCAACTGCTGGCAGGCGAAATGCCCAGAGATATCGAGCAGGCATTTGCGACCGTCAATCTCTCGCTCTTCCCCACGATGATGGAGGACTTGCAGACCAACTGCTCCTGCCCCGACTGGGCTAATCCTTGCAAGCATATCGCCGCCGTCTATTACATCCTGGCCGAACAATTTGACGTGGACCCGTTCCTGCTCTTCAAGCTGCGAGGTCGCACCAAAGAAGCAATGATCGAGGCGCTCAGGAAAAAGCGGGTGGCGGCGTTACCGGCAGAAGCCAGCTCAGCCCCGGAAGCTACGAGCGCGGATAATGCCTCCGATGATAGCTCACTCCTCCTTGAGGATTTTGCCAATACATTCTGGCAGGCAGGGGAGGAACTGGAGACGTTTGTCGTCAATCCGACGCAGCCCGAAGTCGATAAGGCCGTTCTCAAGCGTCTGGGCGATGCTCCATTTTCAGTAGGTAAGAAGAACCTGAGGGTATTGCTTGCGCAGGCTTATGATGCTGTGGATGCTGCCGCTTCGCGGCGGGCGGCAGCAACGGAAGCTTTAGAGAGCTAGTTTTTGCTTTTAAGCGCCCAGCACAATTGTAGCCTGCGACGAAAGCAGGCCGCCGCTGCCGTGCGCTACCGCCAGCTTTGCCCCTTCGACCTGGCGCGCGCCAGCCTGGCCGCGTAGCTGCCGCGTGGCCTCGGTAATCAGGAAGATACCGCGCATCCCCGGATGATTGGAAGAAAGCCCACCGCCATCGGTATTGATCGGCAGTTCGCCTCCCAGCGCAATGCGTCCGTTTTGCACAAACGCGCCTCCCTCGCCTTTTTTGCAGAAGCCCAGATCTTCGAGGATGAGCAGGACGGTAATGGTAAACGAATCGTAAATCATCGCCATATCGATATCTTGCGGCGTGACGCCAGCTTCGGCAAAGGCGCGCGGGCCGGTGATGGCTGCCGGAGTGACGGTGAGGTCGGGCATTTGTGAAATATGGGCATGCGTATGGCTCTCGCTGCTGCCCAGCACAAAGACAGGCTTTTGCCTCAGATCGCGCGCCCGTTCCTCGGTCGTCACCAGGATGCTCGCTCCTCCATCGCTGACGACGCAGCAATCAAACAGGTGCAACGGATCGGCGATCATGCGCGAGTTGAGCACGTCCTGCACCGTGATCGGTTCGCGGTACATCGCCAATGGGTTCAGCCCGGCGTGACGACGCGTGACAACGGCGATTTCAGCCAGTTGCTCTGAAGTTGTTCCATACTGATGCATGTGGCGGCGGGCAGCCATCGCATAGGCCCCTACCAATGTATTGCCATAGGGGCTTTCGTACGTTGCTTCGGGAATGGTCGCGGGACGGCTCCCTGTGCCGATCATGCGCCCACGGCTGGAAAGCTGATTGCTTCCATAGGTAATTAACGCCACTTCACATTTTCCTGCCCGAATGGCTGCGACCGCGTGGTTCAGATGGGCCTCGAACGAGGAGCCACCGATAGAGGTGCTATCGCTGTAACGCGGGTTGATCCGCAAATATTCGCAGAGCATGACGGTGGGCATCCCCATCGAGTGGGAACTACAGAACACCGCGTCGATATCGTCCTTACACAGCCCGCTATCCTCCAACGCCCGCCAGGTAGCCTGCGCGTGGAGTTGCAGCTCTGTCTTATCGGGAACCCGACCGTAATCTGACTCAGCGACGCCGACGATGGCGATACGTCCATTGTATGAGGGCATGTTTCGCGCGCTCCTTCGCTTCTATAAGTGTGACGAGTGGCTGTTTGCTGTGCTTTCGATTATAGACTCGCACGCTAAGAGATTGCAAGGGCGCGCACGATGCCGACAGGACCGTCAATACTATATCCCGTTCTTGAGCCAGCGCCTTTCCTCTTCTGTAAATGGCAGTTGTTCCACCGCCGACCGTACAATTTGCAAAACCTGTTCTACAATTTCTACATGTGCTGCTTGCATCACGGGTCTGGCAAAAGCAAATGTCTCACGATAGAGGTGGAGTGCTGCCATGCCTTGCGCTCTGAGAGGTACAATATCTGTCGGACCAGCTTCCAGGCCCGTTGCGATGCGATGGTAACGCGTCCAGGCCGAGTCGAGGCCAGCCGCCTCCTGAACCTGCTGGTAGTAGGTGCTATTGTTGGTAATCAACGTCCCGAAACAGAGGGCCGTGAGCAGCGTTAATTCCGCGACCAGATTGCTAATTGCAAAAGCCAGTCCCGCAGCATTCTCCTGTTGAAACTCGCGCAGCACCTTCTGAACATCTTCAGCTTTGAGCATCATCCATAAACTGACATTCTCATTCGCCGCTGACTGGAGATCCTCCCAGCGAAATACCTCAATCTCCTCCTGTAAACGCGCTACCGAACCATCTTTGTCCAGCAAAACCCGCCGTCTGCCACTCACGAAGAGAATGACCGCTTGCGGTCGCTTCAGCATCTCATGGAGTTCAGCCACCGAAGTCATCTTGATGCTAATCAGCTTGCCCTGCCGATACATGAAACGCTTGGGTGGCGGCCTCAACCCTTCGCGCCAGAAACAGGCCAGATCGACATCACTATAGCGAGTCGCAGTTCCCCGCGCATAGCTGCCCCCCAATGTTATTCCTACAATATCTTCATGGTCGAGTTCTTGCACCAGTTCATGTAAGAATTCGTCGCTGAGGCTGACTATTTGCTGCTCCTGAATACCATTTAGAGAGTTTTTTGGGGTTTCGCTCACGGAATTGCTCCTTTTTCTTTGTATCTATGATTTTATAAGAGATGGCAAGGATTCATGCATGATATTATAGGACGAAAGCTATCATCTGGCGCTATACCAGTCTCAGTATGGCACAAAGCTGAGCAAAGAGGAACGCTCCGATGGCGCCACAGCTTACCAGCCCAAGCGTGAGTGGGGACCGCAAGCCTTTCTGCCAACGAGAGGACATATCCGGTCGTTTGACCATCAAGGATGGTTCAGAAATATACTCCATAAGATTTCCTTCCTTTTCGGATGGTTGCCGAACTCTATCAAGAGATATTGCTATCTGCTATATTTGTTATAGCAGATAGTTATTTATTTTGTCAAGGCATATGACACTTTTCCCTCTCCAAAGTGAAAAGCGGCTCCTGGAGATTCTGGTATCATCTCCAGGAGCCGCTCCACATGAATAGAGGACGCTATCCCACCAGTTGGAAACGTTCGGCAATATCCTTGAGCCGCTGCTCGTTGCGCCACTTAGGAGGGACCTCTTGCTGGTAAATCGTCATAGCTTCGTGAAAACGTTTTTGACTCTTGAGGGCAATGGTGCCAGCAATGCCCTCTTCGAGACAGCGAGTGTACTCCTCAAGATTATTCGACAGGATAGCGGCCTGCCCCTGATGGTTCGTAATTTCCAGGCGGATACGTTCGGGTAAGGCACTTGTGGATTGGTAAGCGGTGAATCGGCCCTCAAATAATTTCCCGCCAAAGGTGGAGGTTGTCGCGTCCAGATTGGATGGTTTAGCTATTGAGGAGCTTAACCTTTCCCACGGCTCAGGATCGGTGAGGGCTTGGGGAATAACGGTCAACATGCTCGCTGTAGAGAGTAAATGTAGCAGAGCTGCCCGTCGCTGTGAGTCAAAGTGTGTCATGGTGATATCTCCTAGTGCTAGCAGTTGCAAGAGAGATGCAACCTGGTCCCGGGTGAGCTTGACAGGAGGCAAGGACATTTCTTCCTTTGTCTCTCCTATGATTTCCCCATCACGAGAGCATATATTAATATCTATGAGTGAGCATGATGAACGATGTAAAGGGCAGAAACTAAGCTCTGTCCTCTACATCGTTCGTCATGTTAGAATAACTCAGGCCGTTGAGCTTTCAGTAAAGCCACCCCAAACCGCGCAGTTTCGGGATCGGTTCCGTATGGTGACGTGCGCAATGTGCGGTAGATGCCTTCAAGGCGGCTTGAAAGGGTATCCATAGAACTTGCTGTCGTGACTTCCAAAGCTGCTTGAGCATGAGCTATAGACATAGGATAATTATCTAGGAGTAAGTACGTCTCGGAAAACAGGATATTGCGGTGAACGCTCCGACGAGGACTTGCTTCCGGCTTTTCACGCTCTAACTCTTCGAGTTCTGCAAGTGCCAGAGTAGGGGAGCCGAGCGGTGAATACAAGAAAGCTGATGTTCTATTGAGCCGCCAACGTTCCAGGTCAATACGGGCTGCTATACGCGGATCGTCGGAAGGTTGGCCGACGAGATTGTAGGCAGAATCAATGATTTTGAGGGCCGCAGTAAACCTGTTTTTATCCGATGCAGTGTAGGCATAGACTAACCCCTTACGTACATTAACCAATCCTTGATAGAAAGCAGAAACACCTCGTTCAACTTGTTCAGTCGCTTGAAAGTCTAAAAAGGATTGTTTCAAGGTAGCAGGATCACGAGTTAATTCAAATTGGCTAATCCCGGTTTGTGCCCGTTGACGAAGTGTATGCACATAGAAATTCTGTAACCGCTCTTGTTTTGCTAATACTACTGTTTGTCCCAACAAAGATGCCGCAGCAGATGGGCTCTGTTCAGCGACAACATCAGCCGCCAGAATCTGATACCCACACAGCAGTTCAATGAGCTGATTGCGGTTCGTTGCAGCATACAATGCCGCTTTCTCAAGTTGATTCACCCGCATTCTTATATCTTTAGCAACTTTATAGGTTGTTCCTGCTTGCCAAGTAGCAGCATATGTTTCAAGAGTAGACGCATATTCTTTCACATCTACCGATGAAGGAGTAAACAATTTCACTGCTGATTGGGATGCAACCGTGCTAATTCCAGCTAAAGCAAGTGGCATATCTACAATACGAGCTAAAATAGCCCTTCTACCTTTATCAACGAGCATTTCTCCAGCCTCCAAATGATAAATGAACGTCGGATCAACAGGATTGTCCTCGCGTCCTATTTCTTCACTATAGAGTAATGCAAGTTGTCGAGCCGTCCATCCCATAGCCCTCCTATATCTACGCAACTCGCTCCCAAAAATTTGGGCGTTAAATTCAGGCTCTTGCATACTCACCATCCTTTACCCAATTGTAAACCACCTGAGCGTAACGAAATATGAGTGATCTTTTGTTTTTACTCATACTCGTAATGAGTAAGTCGAGTTGTGTGCAAACTTTTACTCATATTGCCACTCATACTCACATGGTATCATCTCTTACGCGAGATGTACATTCAAGAGGAGGATTACATGACGTACTATTGCCTATACATCAAGCTGACGACTGATGTGATCAATTATCTAAACCGCATCGGCGTCTCGATTGTGCCTGAGAAGATCAATGGGGAGAGCTATTTGCGGCTCGACTGTCCAGCAGGGACACAGGAGGAGTATGCCGATATCGTCACGCAGGAAACCATGTACCGGGTCGTGACGCCTTCACGGGGGATCTTTTACATTCGCTACTTGCTCAGGCCCAGGCTGCCAAATGGGAACAGCCAGTGCTTGCTGTATGTCTACGCGTCAGATATGCAGCGCATGGAAGGGGGTTCAGATGCCACTCAAGCCCATTAATCTTTCTTTGATCGTGGTCGATATCGGGGAGGCTGCAGTGTTGAGGAGGAAGCTGGTCGAGCGGACATACTCCCCTGCTATCGCTTCCCACATCTCTAGCATTCTCCAGCAGCTTGCTACCACTAACAGACTCGAACTCGGCGGGATGCCGCTCGTGACCTTAAACGCCGTGCTTAACGATATCATTGCCGATAGCAGCACCAATAGCGATGACGTGATGGAGCTGCAACACCTCCTTCACAAAGTACAAATAGAAATAACCCATCGCTATAACGAAATAACCCAACAGCACTAGCGGATCGGACGGCAATTCGAGCGATTTTCTAGATTTTCAGCGTATATGCAATAAATTGGACGCGATCAATCGGGTCCCTAGGGCAGCTCAGGCTTCAGCTTCATGCCTGGTCGTCAGCAGCTCCCGCCAGCGCCATCGTCGGGAATACATGCCGGTACAGATGGTAATTGATGTAGAAATCGCGTGGGAAGCCCGTGCCTGTATGCTCTCGCTCCTGCCAGGTGCCATCTACCTGGGTATCGCGCAGATAGGTCAGGCCACGCAAACAGGCGGCATGTCGGTCCATTCCGGCTGTTTGCAAGGCTAAGACGGCCCAGGCTGTTTGCGACGGCGTACTTTGTCCGACGCCTGCAAAGGAACTATCTTCGTAAGAATAGCAAGACTCGCCCCAGCCGCCATCGCTATTCTGACGCGCCAGCAGCCAGGAAGCGCCACGCTCAATCATATCCTGTACCGCATAGCCATGATTGCATAGCGCAGCAAGCGCCGAGAGCACACACCACGTTCCGTAGATGTAGTTGACGCCCCAGCGACCATACCAGGCGCCGTCCGGTCGCTGCTTCTGCCGCAGATACTTGAGCGCCGTCTGTATGACCTGCTCTTTGTCTGGAGCATCGACGTGGGCCAGCATTTCCAACACATGCGCCGTGACATCCTCGGAGGGCGGGTCCAACAATGCCCCGAAGTCGGCAAACGGCAGCCGGTAAACGATCTGGCGTGTATTGTCCTTGTCAAATGCACCCCACGCCCCGTTACTCGACCGCGTGACCAGCACCCAGCGCGTAGCGCGCTCCACCGCGTTCCGTACGACCGGCTCAGTTCCGGCTTCGAGCAGCGCCAGGACGACGACCGCCGTATCATCGATATCTGGATAGATATCATTCTCGAATTCGAATGCCCAGCCGCCACAGGGGACGCGACCACAGCGCACCTGCCAGTCGCCGCCCGTGGAGATCTGTTCTCGCAAAAGCCATTGCACGGCGCGTTGTATGGCAGGGTGAGCGCGAGCCACGCCAGCTTGTCGTAGCGCCAGCAACGCCCAGGCGGTATCCCAGACCGGAGACATACAGGCTTGAAAGCGCCACCCACTTTCATCCTCCAGAGCAAAGCCCGCCTGCCCCTCGATTCCCCAGCGCATAACAGGGTGATCAATTCCCATACCCTCCAGGGAGAGAGCGATCAACGAGTATACCCACGGCGGCTGAATGCCTCCCCAGCTCCCGTCGGCCTCCTGTCGTTCTACGATCCAATCGACCACACGCCGCCGAGCGAGCGAGCGGCCAGGCTGCCACGGCCCCGCCTCATAGAGCTTGAGAAGCTTATCGATCCACCAGAAGAGCCCGGAACCGGGGACGCGGGCAAGCAAATCTTCGGTGCCTGACACAACCAGTTCGGATACGCTGCACCCTAACGGCTTTATTGGGTGCCGCGAGAGCACGATCAGCAAGGGAGCGATAGTGCCGCGCGCCCAGCAGGCGAAATCGTAGATGTTGAACGGCACCCAGGGCGGCAGGTAGATCAGCTCTGGCGGCATGGTGGGAATGCCGGACCAGGGGTACTGACCGAATAACGCCAGCCAGATCTTCGTAAAAACCCTGGCCTTCGCCACTCCCCCCTGCTGGTGAATAACTTTGAGCGCGCGCCGCATCACGTCGCTGCCAGGATCAACGCCGAGCACCTTGAGCGCAACATATGCTTCAATTGTGGTGCTCAGGTCGGCAGGAGCGCCGAAGTAGAGCGCCCATGAGCCATCGGCACGCTGATGGTTGATGATGTGTCGAACGGCTCCGTTTCTGATCCGCTCCAGATCGAGTTCCAGGAAACGCAGCAGCAGGACATGCTCTGCCGTCATGGTCACATTTGTTTCCAGTTCGCCGCACCACCAGCCTGCGCTATCCTGTCGCTCCAGCAGCCATTGTACCGCGCGCTCCAGCGCCTGCTTCGACTCAGATCTCACCTCCTTGTTCAGTTTATCTGTCTCCATATGTCACCCTTTCGCAAGAGAAAGAAGGATGTAGCCTCCGCTCTATCACTCACCCCTATCCTGTTTGCTTTCCTTCGTCGAATATGAAAAATAATAGATTATTACAACAAGTATATACTAGTAAAGTAGAGATTATTACGAAAACACCGGCAATAACACATAGACATGCCTGATACAACTGATCGCTGCTATTAGGGAAGGAGAACAGGTTATGGCGATCACGCTACGCCAGAATCTTCAGATCGCGCTATACGTCATCCAGCAACGGCTACGGGGCCATGACAAGTTTCCACTGGTGTTGCAGCTAGAGCCGCTGTATCAGTGTAACCTTGCCTGTGCTGGCTGCGGCAAGATCCAGCATCCACAGGATATCCTGGCGCGGCGGCTCTCCGTGCAGCAATGCATCGATGCCGTTGAGGAGTGTGGCGCGCCCATCGTCTCTATCGCAGGCGGGGAGCCGCTGATCCACCGCGAGATCGGCCAGATCGTGACCGCCTTGCTTGAACGTAAGCGCTTCGTCTACCTCTGCACCAATGCTATTCTTATGAGCAAGAAGCTTGATCAGTTTCGTCCATCGTCCTATTTCTCCTGGTCGATCCACATTGATGGCTTACGGGAGCGCCATGATCAATCGGTTGACCGGCAGGGGGTATTCGATCAGGCCATCGCAGCCATCAAGGAAGCGCAACGTCGGGGATTTCGCGTCACCACCAATACAACATTCTTCGCACAGGACAACGCGAACAGCATCCGCGATGTGCTCGACTTTCTGAACAATGAGGTGCAGGTAGACGCCATGCAAATCTCCCCAGGCTATGCTTATGAGAAAGCGCCTGATCAGGAACACTTTCTCGGGGTTGAGCGCACACACCAGATCTTTCGTCAAGCCTTTGCCGGTGGCAAGCGCCAGCGTTTGCGCTTGAACCACTCCCCGCTCTTCCTGGATTTTCTGGAGGGCAAGGTCGATTTTGCCTGCACCGCCTGGGGGATTCCCAGCTACTCGGTGCTGGGCTGGCAGCGCCCCTGCTATCTGCTGGCCGATGGATACGCCAGTTCTTATCGCGAGTTGATCGAGACGACGCAATGGGAACAGTATGGGCGAGGCAAAGACCCCCGTTGCGCCAATTGCATGGCGCACTGTGGCTACGAACCATCGGCAGTAACCGCCACTATGCAGTCTCCGCGTGAGTCGCTACGGGCTACCGTTGATGTGTTGTGCGGCAATATAAGATTGGGCAGAAATTTAAAGAGACGGCGGGCGAGAGCTGATGGCTGAGCAACTACAACATGGGACAGAGACGGGCGAGCTGGTCTTCTTAACGGGGGCCAGTGGATTTGTGGGCAGCCACATATTACGGGCCTTGCTGGCAGTTCGCTACCGCGTGCGCGCACTGGTACGCCCGGGTTCCAGGCCGCTACCTCCTCTTGAGGGGTGTACCGCTGTCCAGGGCGACATCATGCGTCCAGGCGACCTGGTCCAACAGATGATGGGTTGCCGTTACCTTGTACATGCGGCTGCCCTCTATTCTTTTGCGCCGCACATGCAGCAGAAGATGTTTGCCGTCAATGTGCAGGGTAGCGCTGGATTGTTGGAGGCAGCAAAGCTCGCAGGCATTGAGCGGGCCGTTGTGACGTCTAGCTCGTCAACGGTGGGACCTGCTCATGGGGAACGCCCGGCAACTGAAGATGATTGGGACGTAGAAGACGGTTCCTCAGCATACCACAGGTCGAAGCTACAGCAGGCACGGCTAGCGTTGGCGGCACAGGTACCGGTCGTTCTCGTCTTGCCGACCGCGCCCGTTGGACCGGAAGACTGGAAGCCAACCCCGACGGGAAAGATGGTGGTGGATTTCATGCGTGGGCGCATCTTCGCCACATTATCCGGCGGACTAAACGTCGTAGCGGTGGAGGACGTCGCCAGAGCGCATGTCCTGGCGCTACAATATGGACGCCCTGGAGAGCGTTACCTGGTGGGCGGCGAAAATCTCAGCCTGCCTCAGCTCTGGCAACGCCTGGCCGAGATTTGCGGTCGCCCGGCCCCGACGGTGCGCATTCCCTTTGCACTGGCGCTCACCCTCGGCTGGGCCGACGAGCTTCGTTGTCAGCTCTTTCGCCACAGGGCAGACGGCATGGCCGCGCCGCTGGTCCCTCTTGAAGGTGTGCGTATGGCTCGCCATCACATGTATGCTAGCTCTGCCAAAGCCCGATCAGAGCTTGGCTATGAAGCAACATCGGTGACAGCGGCCCTGGAACGCGCGGTTCGGTGGTATCGGGACAATGGCTATACGACATACCAACAATGGAGAAGCTTTGAGGCACTATCATACTGATCACCAAAATGCTGCATCGTTACAGGCAATACATAATGTGGAGATTCTGGCGCCAACCCTCCTTGAATACTGGGCTGTGCGCTGGACGCTTCCCCATGCGCGTGTGAACCTTGCAGGGGTGCAGCTAGCTCGTTGGCGAGGCGCCCGCCGAAGATCCATCATGGTTGTGTGTGGGCTGGCGGGCGCGCTCGCGCCTGATCTGCTGCCAGGAACGGTGCTGGTCCCCAGATGGGTTGGCCTTGCAGACGGTAGCATCATGCATTGCGATACCACCATGAGGCAAGCGTTGGAGGCTGCTGCGCGCAGGTTACATTTCCGGCTGCACACCGGTCCATTGCTGACCGCCCAATCCCTGGTTGTCGGTGATGATCGCTATCGCTGGTACCACCAGGGCTTTGTGGCTGCCGATATGGAGACGGGGCTGCTTGCGGCACGAAACTTGCGCGTGGCGACGATTCGGGTCGTACTGGATAATCCAGAACATGGCATCTCGCCAGACTGGTTACAGCCCACCAGAGCGCTGCTGCAACCACAGCTCTGGCGAGAACTGCTCTGGCTCAGCCATGAAGCGCCCCGCTACGCTCTACGGGCAGGGCAGGTACTGAAAGTCGGGCTTGGCATCATGTCAGGCAACATGGCTGTTGAGTAAAGGTTGTTAGTGAAAGGAGTTAACATCATGAGCATGAATGAAAATGCGCTGGCGATGCTGGCAAAAACCAGCCGGACGTTTTTTATCCCTATCAGTCGCTTGCCCACCGGGCTACAGGATGCCGTGATGGCTGGCTACTTATGCCTGCGCGCTATTGATGAGATAGAAGACCATCCCGGGCTGGATAATCAGACAAAGTCTATGCTGTTACGCTCCATCAGCCGCATCCTGCAAACAACTTTTGCTGCCAGTGACTTTACAATGGCTTTCAGTCATCATCAACAGGAGCTTCCTGAGGTAACGCTGCGCATAGGCGACTGGGCCTCGCTGGCGCCTCCCGCCATCGCTCCCCGCGTGTGGGAGGCAACGGCGACTATGGCTGACCGCATGGCTCAGTGGGCGGACAACGGCTGGAGTATCCAGACGGAAGCGGACCTGGACCGCTACACGTTTGGAGTAGCTGGCTCGGTTGGCCTGCTCCTGTCAGACCTGTGGACCTGGTACAACGGAACATCATCTAACCGCGCCCACGCTGTGGGCTTCGGGCGGGGCTTGCAAGCCGTCAATATCCTGCGCAACCACCCGGAGGACGTAGCGCGTGGGGTAGAGTTCTTTCCGCCCGGTTGGCAAGCAGAGGATATGCATACCTATGCCCGGCGCAATCTCGCTCTGGCTGATGCTTATAATCGCGCCCTTCCTCCCGGTCCCGTGTTAGACTTTTGTATCATCCCGCTTGCTCTGGCCTATGCGACCCTGGACGCTTTAGCTCGTGGCGATGGAAAGCTCAGTCGCAGCACCGTAGTCCAGATCGTTAACCAGTACGCCCCCGGGTCCATATAACTGGCCGCCTGCGGTTGCCCAAAAGCTCCGCAGCTTTGCCAGCTCTAGATCGATCTTAGGGGGAGTAGTGCTACTCTCCCTCTACAAAATCGATCAGCGCCTCCAGATCTGCCAGAACGCGCCCGGCAAGCGCATGATTAGCTGTAGCCACCCGAGCCAGCGCCGACCGCGCCAGTTGACACTGCCGGACAAGGAACTGCTTGCAATACTCTCTAGTCCTGGTCCGAGCAAAGATCGCCAGGACCTCTTGCACCTGCTCCCCGGTAACCGGCGCTTCCTGAGCATACATTCTTGCCATAAACTCCCGATCAGCCGCCGAAGCATCCTGGAAGGCATGGAGAAGGGGCAGGCTTTTTTTACGTCGATAGATATCACCGGCAGATTGCTTGCCAGATTCCGCCTCGGTCGCCCAGATTCCCAGCATATCATCTCGTACCTGAAATGCCAGTCCTAGCATATGACCGAAACGCGCTAGGCCCCCTATCATCTCCTGATTACAGGCACCAAGCCTGGCCCCCATCGCCGTCGCGCACGCCATCAAGGCCGCAGTTTTGCGACTGATCATCTCCTCATAGCCTGGGAGGGACACCTCTGGCTGCCGCTCAAAGGACATATCGAGGTGTTGTCCCTCGGTCACTTTGAGCAGTGCAACATCGAACAATTTCGCCAACTGGAGAGCAGTTGCAGGCTCTACATCCTCATCCAGCATCCTCCAGAGATGGAGACGCGCCAGCGCCAGCATAGCATCGCCGACGAGAATCGCCTGGGGAATGCCCCAGAGAGACCAGACTGTGGCACGATGACGGCGCTCGACGTCTCCGTCCTGAATATCATCATGCAGCAGCGTAAAATTATGAGCCAGCTCGATGGCAGCCGCCGCGGGCAATGCTGGCCGTAGCGAGGGTGCTTGCAGGTGAGTCGCGGAGAGATGCTCCTGCGCCCACGCCAGCTCATAGCTTAATAAGAGCAACTTGGGGCGCAGCAGTTTGCCTGGATGCCCCTCGATAGGACGAAATTGCTGATCAAGCCAGCCCAGGTGATACTGCATCTGCCCATATACCTGTAAAAGAGCGTCACAGTTGACCTCTTCAGCTAGCGACCGATGTTGTAAGAGAAATGCATGGTGCAGCTCTTCAAGAATCTCCTCGTGGTAGCGTTGAAAAACGTTCTGGATGGTATCTCGCATGGTTATTGGCTGAGAGACGTTTTGCCCCTGCGCTCAAGGAGCCTCAATCCCCCACTCCTTATGCTCGTATAAATTTTATCTATTCAGCGAAGCATAGGCATTACCTCGTATTTTTAAGATATATCGCTGCATAATCCAAAAGCATAAGACTATCAATCTCAAAGTAACTTCTGTAACCTCAACAAATCCTCCATCTGGCCCGTTACTTTGAGCTTACGGGTGATGTACGCCTGAATAGGATTGACCGTGCGGTCTATGATGCCTGCTAATAGATCGCTGCTCGCCGTCACCTTGACGTCTGGCCTGGGAACCGTCTGTTCCGCCAAAGTCGCGCTGCCATCCTCGGCAATGCTCAATGTAAAATCGCGCTGCAGATCGGGGAAGGTAAACTGCATAGTTTTGGCAAAGCCCCGAAAAGCCGCTCGCATCTCCGGTTGAGCGAAGCGGGCGCAGATCTGCTCTAAATATGGGATGATATCTGCCATAGCTGCCTCCTGTTTGGATAGATAGAATATCTGCATGCCTGCTAGCCAACAATCATCTTTAGGGTTTCTCAAACGTCGCTGCTCGCGCCTTCGGCGCTCACTGGTAAAGAGGTGTCGGGCTTGTGGGCTGCGCCCACAAGCCCGACACCTCTTTACCGAGCGGCTCGCTAGCGAGCCGCTCGGTAAGAAAAGACACCTGTTGAGAAGCCCTGCAATCATTTTGCAGGTCGATTGTTGGCTCTTGCAATATAATGGTACCATGCCTATAGTAATGGTCCGCGAGGAAGACGATGGTTTCAGCGTTGCTCAAGAACTATCCGTATGCCAGAAAAGTCATGAGCGAGAAGGATTATGACTATATCTATCTTTCCCCTCACCTTGATGATGTAACATTCTCATGCGCTGGAAGCATTTGCACACAGAAAGCACAGGGGTTACAGGCACTTGTAATAACTCTTTTCGCGGGCGATCCTCAGCCTCCTTTTCCGCCCCTGGCGCGAGATTGTCACCAGCTCTGGCAGGTGCCGGAAGGAATTCCTCCCTATCGCGTGCGTAAAGAGGAGGACGAGCGGGCTATGGCGGCGCTCGGCGTTGATTATCTATGGCTGAACTGGCTAGAGGTAATTTATCGCGATCCCAACTTGTCTGAACTCAGCGATATTAACAGCTATGATGTTGACTTCCATCGCGAACCTCTTTTCCCCATCCTCTGCCGCTGGCTCGGAGACCTGCACGCGGCCTATCCAGGCGCGAAGGTGGTTGCGCCGCTTGGGATTGGCGGCCATCGGGATCATTGCGTGATCTTCCAGGCAGTTCTCAGTACACTTGACCATGCCACATTACTTTTCTTCGAAGACTTCCCCTATGCAGCTTATCTGCCGGATGAGGTGACGGAACGGACACAATTATATCATCTCGTGCCTCTTGAGATCGATATCACGCATTGCCTGGAACAACGCATTCGCGCGGCTGGCTTGTACCAATCGCAGCACGCCATGCTTTTTTTCCCCCCTTCCTCTTTTAGGGAGATGATCAGAGAGTATGCGCGCACCGAGACACCCTCTCGCTTTGTCGAACGTTACTGGCAATGCTCCCGGTAGCATTCTGTCTTGCTATGCAGATTGCCAACGCCGCTGACGCGCTAGCTTCGCTCAGGCCATCTGCAAGGAATGGCTTGCCATACTCCCTTGTTAAGAAGAATAATATCGTCCTTTCCATGCCGTTCCTCGCTTGCGGTAATGCCAGCGCATCGAGTTCAGCAAAATCAAGCATCCTAGAATGATCGCGACCGGATGGAGGAAGCAAAGGAGCAGCGCCAACAATTTCTGAAAGCGCGCAAAGCGTATCGCTAGCAGTAAGCGCATCATCACCGCCATGCCGTAGTTACTCAAAGCAAGGAGTACCACTGTGGATGGAAGAGGCGCAATGAGCGAGAGCAAAAGAAGCAACGGGGGGACGACGAAAAGCGCGAGGTCAAGCAGAATGATGGCAAGCGCAGCAAGCGGCGAGTAGTTATAGAAAGCAAAAAAGGTTTTTGAGAAGCCCACCCATGTATTTGCGAAAGAGGTATACATATGGCAGTAGATCATGTCGACCGCATCCACAAACGTCATGCGGTAGCCTGCCGCTTTGACGGCGCGGGCCAGGGAAACATCCTCTAAAATACGCCCTTTGATTGCCTGGTGCCCTCCCGCCGCTGCATATGCCGTACGACGCAAGCAGAGCAGCGGCCCATTCCCCACCGCCAGGATCGGCTCCGGTCGCCGACTCACCAGCGTCAGGGGCAACAACGTAAAGACACGGAAATAGAGCAAAGGCACAATCAGGCGTTCCCCTATGCCTTTGAGTTCGTAGCCTAACTGAGCCGTAAGTAGATCAACATTGAGGCTGCGCATCCGATCAATAACCGCTCCCACCATCTCTGGCGCATGGACGGTATCAGCATCGGTGAAGAAAAGGTAATCGCCCCGCGCGTGCCGGAATAACTGGTGACAGGCGAAATTTTTGCCCACCCAACCAGGCGGCAATGCTTCTCCATAAAAGAGCTGCAAGCGTTCCTTTTGTTCGAGCGGTAATGCATCGATGATGCGCTGGACAATTGACGCCGTCGCATCGCTGCTCCGGTCGTCAAGCACAAGCACTTCCAGCCGCTCATAACGCTGCTTCAGCAACGAGTACACACACATCTCAATTGACGCCTCCTCGTTGCGCGCCGGCACCAGCAGGGAGACGAAGGGCTCATCTAATGTACCTTTTTGCATGCCAGTGCGTAAACGGCGAACGCTTAGCAAGTTGATCAACAGGTGGGCGCAAAGGAGAAGGAGAAAACCGGTTATCGTGTAAGAGAAGATAATAAACCCCATCATATCACATCTGCTCCGTTAAGACGCTTACTGGTAAAGCCCGCCCAGGGTTTCTCAAACGTGGTTTTTTCAGACAGAACGGCTCGCAAGCGAGCCGTTCGAGAGGAAGGTGCTGGCGGTGGGCGCAGCCCACCGCCAGCACCTTCCTCTCCCTGTGAACGCCTGTGGCGCGAGGAGTCAAAGCGTGCAGCGACGTTTGAGAAACCCTGAAGCCCGCCGTAAAGGAATACATGATAAAAAATGCAGACTCTATCAACTATCATTGTACCAGGCAGTACTAA
Organism: Ktedonobacteraceae bacterium; assembly: GCA_035650355.1. Taxonomy (GTDB): domain Bacteria; phylum Chloroflexota; class Ktedonobacteria; order Ktedonobacterales; family Ktedonobacteraceae; genus DASRHT01. The sequence goes on along the minus strand of DASRHT010000106.1, from coordinate 12,392 downwards.
ACCTTTATGTCAGTCCATCTTTGGCATCCCTTGTAACCATAGTGCTATGTATAACGTGCTGCTTAATAGTAGCCTCCGAGGGAGTTCTTTTTCTCCAGGCAAGGTGAATTTGCGCGATAGATATAGTATAGTATCTTAGGAACGTGTATAAAACATTACACAGAAGATAGTATTCGTTTTCCTCCCCGTATCAAAGGCGTAGTATCTTACTTCACAGGTTAACAGATAAAGGGTTTTTCCAGGAATATGAATAAAATGGCTCGACTTTCGATTCGCAATGAACTGGCGCTCAATACATTATGGTTTTCCATTAATCTGCAATATGCAGCGCTCTTACCGGTGGTCATTCCCATCCAGATCTTGCTTTTTATTCCTGCTGGGAGGGTGGGGGACGCTCAACAAGCGATATTTCTTGGCTGGCTCTCGGCAGTGGCCTCCTTTGTCTCTCTTTGTATGCCACCATTGGTAGGTACCCTCTCAGACCATACAATAGGAAAGTTCGGTCGGAGGCGGCCCTATATCGCTATTGGAGGGCTCTTATTGATCAGCAGTACACCTTTCCTATCGTTATCCACCAATGTCTTGATTTTTCTGATCGGCCTTTCGCTTCTGCATCTGGGCAATAATATTCTTACCCCGGCATATCAAAGCCTGGTACCGGACCTTGTGCCTAAGGAGCAGCGAGGGGAAACTTCGGGCTATGTGGGAGCGATGACTATTTTCGGCAACGTCGTGAGCCTGGGCCTGGCCGCCTTGCTTCTTGGCGGGGTCAACCAGAATACTTACAGCCAGAGCATCATTCGCACTCATGCCAGTATCTATTATATCATCGGCGCCGCAGCCTTATTCGTCGCCATAATTATTACGCTTATTTTTGTCCATGAAAGGCCTCTGGCGCCCGATAAATCTTCATCCGAAGAGAGTCAGGAGAAGTTCTTAACCAAGTTTGCCCACTGGTTTGCGCACGGATGGAGCGCTCCCTGGCACTCCTACAATTTCATCATTGTGTTCCTGACGCGTTCCTCTATCATGCTCGGTCTCGCCCTGTTCATGACGTATGTTGAGTACTACTTTGCGCGCGTGCAACATATCACGAATTTTGTGCAAGTAACGGCGCTGGTAGCAGTGCTGGCGCTGGGTGGAGGAGTTGTGAGTGGGATTGTATTTGGTGTGCTCTCTGACCGCTTGAAGCGGCGCGCACCGCTTGTCTGCGTGGCCACTCTTAGCATGAGCCTGACTTCCCTCGCCTTCGTCGTGACTTCCGCTAACATGATAAGCTGGCTCTGGCCTCTAGGAGCGCTCTTCGGCTTAGGCTACGGAGCGTATACCAGCGTTGATTGGGCCCTGTCGGTCGATGCCTTGCCATCCTTAGAGACAGCCGGTGAGGGGCTGGGAATGTGGAATGCCTCCATGAACTTACCAGCTATTCTTGCTCCGCTGCTTGGGAATCTTATCATCAACGTCGCGAATAGATCTGGACAGATAGAGCTGGGATACCGCCTGATCTTCCTGGTGGCGTCCCTTTGCCTCATCATAGCAGCAATATCCATCTTATTTGTGCGCGAGGGGAAGGCCGCAGCCCAGCAGCAAACGTCATCGTTCTCTTAGATAGTATTTGATAACGGTGCCCACTGCTGGCTTGCTCTCTGAGGGTTCGCGCCTGTGGCGCTCACTTTCAGGAGAGGTGTTGCAGGATATGTGCGAAGCGCATATCCTGCAACACCTCTCCTCTTTTGCGCGGTTTCACCGCGCAACTTCTGGCCACGAGAAGGTGAGAGCGTTGAGAATTAGATATGTTCTTAGGAAGAGAGAGCATGAGTTGCATAACGTTTGAGCAACTCTTCTCGTGACATCCAGGTCTCCTGTGGGTATGTTCCATAGGTCGTCCCCTGAAGAAGACGCGCGCCGCCTTGCCGGTGGTAAAGCACCAGCAGACCCATCATAAAGAAACGCTCCAGGTGGGCGTGTACGCTCTTAGGACGGGGCCGCAGAGTAAAGCCCAGGCGTGGTGCAGCACGGTATAATAACGTCGTGCTATATATCGCCAATGGCTCACCGGGGAACTCTGGGCTCTGCATCCAGCAAGCGAGAGCTCTGAGATTTTGCACGACCAGATGCATATATTTCCATACCGGAAACTGCTCTCCCATTTCAAGCAGCGCCCGATTGCGAAAATGCAGTTCAATAATAGGATCTCCCCTGCTTACGTGTGTGCCATCAGGCAAATCAATGGCCCGACCGTTATAACGCGTAAAGCGTACCTCCAGTAAATGGTGTGGAGCGTGAGGAATAGGTTGTAGATGCCATATAGAGCGCGTAAAGCGTTCCCACAACGGCCAGAAAAGAAGAAGCCCACGCGCTTTACCTGCTCGCGTTTGAAACGCCAGTTTCCATCCGATTGTCACCTTCCGCTGAGCCTGTTCATTAGCAACAGACTCTGGATCGCTTTTTTTTTGTTCACGCACAAATAGCACTCCTACTGCAGCCAGAATAAGAAAAAACGTTGCAGCCGCAAAGACGAGGCGGTATCCCAGAACGGTTGATGCATGCGCCTGAACCAGGATGATAATAAAGCTCCCCAGTAAAGGGGCAATCACAGTGGGTAAGGTCGAAGAGGCATTCCATAGCCCCAGATCTTTACCCGCCGTCTCTAAAGAGGGCAAAACATCGACGGCTAAAGCCCAATCGACGCTCATATACGCGCCATAGCCCAATCCAAAGATCGCTCCAAGCAGCCAGAGGGGAAAACGACCAGGAAAGGCCGCAAAGGCGAACGCCGCCAGCGCCATGCAGGTTGTTGCCAGGCTTACCAGCGGGACACGCTTGACACGATCAGAAAATATCCCCGCCAGTAGAGCACTGAAGACGGCACCAAGCAATGCCAGGACCGCGACAGTGGCCGTGGCCTGGACGAAGTTCGCGACATGTTCCACATTCGCAAGATAATATTCGATAAACGTCATAAATAAGGCCAGTCCCATCATAACCGCGGCACGCGTGAGGAACACCACGGTGAAATTATATTCGCGCCAGGGCTTCAGCCAGGTGCGCGCAAACCATTGATGGAACTGAAACGCTATTTTCGACTCCACCTGGGCCAGGGTCACGGACTTAGATGGCAGGACCGTCTCATGCACCCCTACGACGGTGATGAGGACGCCGATGAGCAAAACCACAATGGTGCTGCTGTAATAAAGGGTCGCTCCTCTGCGTATAATCTCCGCCCCCGTGGAATGCAAGTTCACCGATGCAAAAAGCCAGGCCGCGAGCGCAAGACTCCCCACATTCCCAAAAATCGTCATGAATCCCATATAGCCTGAGGAAGTCCCTCGCTGCTCGTTGGGCACAAGATCCGGGATCAGTCCCTGGTATCCTGCCATGATGATATTGAGCCCCAGGAGTAAAACTCCCAGACCAGCTATCAGCAGAATGCTGCTACCAGCATCGATGAGCAAAGGCACGCTGATAAATACCGCTATAGCGCCAGCGATGATATAGGGACGGCGACGGCCAAGAGGACCTGGCGTGTAATCTGAGAGCATGCCAACCACAGGCGGGACGAATAACGTGATGATAGCCCCGAGAGCCGAGAGCCAGGCAAGCAATGTAACCTGCTGCGCGTTCCCTACATATCCCGGCGCTACAAAAAGCAATATCTGGGTTGGAATCACTATTGGCAGCAACGCCGACAATGGGAGGTTCAGGGCAAACCATAAAAGACTCAGCACCAGTTGCTCGCGCACAGTGAGGCGTCGTGGCGGTGTATTCAAATTCATAAGATATCACTAACTTACGTATAGTAAAAACAGCTTTTTTGGCAATAGCTGTACTGCATGCACCATTCAACGGCGATCATCAACAGGTAGTGATTTTCTCTCCTTTTTGTGTACACGTCCTTCTCTTTCTTTTCGTGACAGCCTATAGGAAGATACGTTCCTGTGTGACAGTATCCATGTAACTATCTATATCGGTTGATCTATTCTATTATCAAGGTGATAACGAAGTTTTCCCTATGCCTGAATGCTATCTACACTGCTATAGGCCTTGCAAACAGGAGAAACCGGATACCCCTCGTTTTCTGGTAACGCTGGACGTGGGAATAGGCGATGCCGTTGTGGTAGGACTGAGCGCCGTGGACCAGATAATAAAACATGACCCCTGTGCCTCTGGGGCAATAGATGTGCTTTGTAATAGCACCCAGGCTCAGGTTTTCGCGTATGATCCACGGATCAACCGGGTTATCGAGACCAATAAGGTTTTTTTCCCAGGAGCACATATTACGCAATGGCTCCGAGGAATTACACTTGAGCCAGAAGCTGCCGATGTCGCTTATTTCCTGAGGCAGAGACACTACGAGGCCATTTTTCCCAGCATAGTGGCTCCAGGACTCTACTTCCGCCTCCATTCGCGCGTGATGTACCCACATCCCATTGAAATGGCCCGCCACTTTCTAGCTTTTCGCTGGCAAGCCGATATCCATGTTAGCACAGTGGTCAAGTCTATGATCAACTATTATTTTAGGAAAACCACAGCAACAGTTTCGGGAGAGCAAGGCATTCCGCTCTATATATCCTCGAAACATGTACAAATAGCTAGAAGGGCGATAGCGATCCTGAGGGCAGAGGCATCGATGGAGAAAGAAGGTGGGAAGGTGCTGGTGATCGCTCCAGATACAGCCTCTGCGGTTACCAGGCCCCCTATCGAGTTGCTCATAGCAGCTTTTTCTAGCGTTCTAGCTGCGTGTCCGCAACTGATTGTCTATATTCTGCCAAGTTACACGGAGACCACACGTTCGCTCCACCTGCTGAAAGTTCTCAGGGAGCATCATCCCCATCGTGTCTTCCTCATGCCTGCCGAGCCACGAACGCATCTGCTGGAGATTGCGGCGCTGATCGATCAGGCAGACATTTTTGTCACCGGCGACACTGGCGTGATGCACCTGGCGGCGGCACATAAACAGTTAAGAGAGGAGGACACCTGCTTTGTACCCCAGAACTCGGTGCAGATCGTTGCCCTCTTTGGCGGTACCAATCCGGGCTACTATGGTTACAGCAGGCGCTCAACCATTGTGGGATGGGGAAGAAAAGAACAGACAGCCTTTCGACCTGGTTTTTCAAAAGAAGCGTACAATCTGAGAGGCCGGAATTTATTCGACCACATCTCATCTCAGCAAATAGCCGACGCGATCCTGCTTCAATTGTAGAGGTTATGGACCTTTTACTTTATATGGTATAATCACAGAAAGTTGAGCAGATTGGAAGACAAGCCAAAGAGTAATTATGCTAGAACTACTTGAACAATTATTCCGCCAAGTGCGCATTTACATACATTCCGAGCGATTTGATCGCGATCACATACATCAGCAATCCCATGAACATATCACGATGCAATTTGACCGTGATGCGGAAGACCTGATTATCAGTGGACTCAAGGAAAGTGGTATTGGTTTTGAGGTACTCACCGAGGAAAGCCCCCCCTTTATCACGGCTCCTGATCCCTCCTATCGCATTATCATCGATCCTATCGATGGTTCCACTAACGTGGCACGAGGCATTCTGACAGCCGGGGTCGCGCTGGCGGTCCTGCCTATCGACGCCCCTATTCTTCCCGAGCAAGTCCAATGGGCGCTGGTGGGCGAGCTATTCACCGGCACTGTCTATGAAGCTAAAAACGGCGGCGGCGCTTTTCGTAACGGGCGGCGTTGCCAGGCCAGCGATACCAAAACCATTGAGAGCTGCCTGATAGGTGTCAACTTCGATGGGCGCGACAGAGAAGCCATCCACTCACTCTTTGAGCAAGAGCCCGCTCCCGGACATATACGGCGCTCCGGCAGTTCCGCGCTTGATAGCGTCTACGTCGCCAGTGGCGCTTATGACGCGTATATTGATATTCGTGGTGAGCTGACAGCCGAGTCGTTTCTGGCCTCCGCCTGCATTGCGCTCGAAGCAGGGGCTATCGTTAGCGACCACGAAGGCAAACCATTACGTCCTATTACTGGTCTACACGAAAAGTTTTCGCTGGTGATTGCAGGCACGAAAGAGCTTCATACGGCTCTTCTGAAGCGAATTCGCACTCTGTGAGGTAGCTCATAGCAAAGTGTCACATTATAAGGTACATATTCGTATAGTGTAAGTAAAAGAATATGATATGATAGTAACGATCCTACTGTTTTTTTGCGGAGAGATGATGACTTATGCAATACAAAAAAAGTAATACTCTTCGGCATCATGCGCCGATATACCTCGATTCCACGTTCCGTAGGGGCAATCCCTTGCGGTTGCCCTGTAGCTCCCCAATTGATCGTGGGAGACGCGGGAGCGCCGTTGGAACGCGGAACATTTCAATATACTTTCTAAGCGGACTCATCCTCTGCCTCTTGCTGCTCAGCGGGTGCAGTTCAAGTGGCTCAACCCCTGGTGGCAATACGATCAGACCGATGCCAACGCCGCTCGTTGACATCGCTATCCAGCATCAGGGTACTGCACAATTACAGGTCTTCCAGCAATGGATCGCCTTGATGCAGCAGTATGGTGGCGATACGACCACCTACCAGCAGCAATACAATACCGATGCGCAGGCGCTGCAAAGCGCAAAAACCACGGCGGCCTATAAAACCGCATTGACGGCGCTGAACTCACATGTTGAAGCCATCAAACTGCCCGCGATGAAAGCGGAAACCGTGAAATTACAGCAGCAATTGCAGCAGGAAGTCGCCAGTTGGGGACAGCAGCATCAATATCATAATGCTTTTGACAACACCAACTACCCGCTCGGCTATGAGTATGGACCGAACGGCATTGGCGGCTGGGTGCAAGACGATCTGAATTCCGCTCAGACGCTGGCGGACTACCAGCAAGCCATTGAAAACGAGCATATGTACCTGGACAACTTCCAGGCCATGACAGCCAATAGCACAGACAAAACGCCCTATAATCAGCCGCACCGGACCGACCTTCAGTTGATACAACACTATGGGAAGACCAACTCCAGGGTTGTTATTGTTTCATTACAAGAGCAGGCCATGCGCGTCTACGACAACGGCAAGCTGGTCAATGCCTTCCTGGTAACAACGGGGCGTCCCAATCTACCGACGCCTCCAGGCGTGTGGTGGGTTGAGGGCAAACAATCGCCGACCGTTTTCAAGCCCGCGCCAGGAACGCCCCATAATTCGCCTGAGTGGTATCCTGACACGCCGATCAATTTCGCGATGCAGTACCACAGCAACGGCTACTTCCTCCATGATAGCTGGTGGCGCGCCGACTATGGTCCCGGCACCAACTATCCGCATGCCGATGCCAGTGGCGACCCTTTCTCGGCCCAGGGCTCACACGGCTGCGTCAATCTCTCTAAAGACAATGCGGGCTGGCTGTACAACTTCGTGCAGGTGTACACACCTATCATCATTTACTAGGGTTCAATATTCTTGAACAGAAAAATAATCAAGGTCTCTTCGATGCTTGGCCACCGAAGAGACCTTGATTATTCCCCGTGTAGAGGTATTTCTTCGTTAAAAGCTACGGACGCGGCGTGAGTACGGCGCTAAAGCCCTGCCACATATTGGTAAACATGGCATACGTCATGCGCTGGAAGTTGGCGGGAGAAGAGTCCGCGAGATAGACGTACTGGCTATCGCCGCCACGCACCACAAATAAATGTCCTCCAGGATAGTAGTAGCTATCACGCACACCGACAATGACGGGAGAGCCTTGATTGGCAATAGTGATAATATCCTGCAAGGAGCGCGTATGCCCGGCGCTGGTATCGAAACCATAGGTGGCTGCGGTCATAGCAATCCCCTCTTCGCGCAACAAACCCAGATTGACGTTCCACACGCCCAGATCAAGCTCCTTCTGGAGGACATCTGCCGCGATCAGGTGCCGCCCATAGGCGTTCATGACCTCTTCCATCGCAATACCCGAGCAGGAAGAGTAGCCCCAGACACGGAACTGATAATCCGTGTAATATTGGTTACGTGCGGCAGAATCGACGCGCACCAGGCGAACGCTGGCAGTGTCGGGCAGGGGATGAGCCATTGGCGTGAAATCGGTCGGCTGACCGTTGCTGAGAAAGGTAAAGCCCAGGCTCTTTGTCAGGCTTTGAATCGCCCCACCCCCCAGGCTATCCTGCACAAAAAAGGTGAGCAGGAGCATCACCAGCAGACCAAGCGAGACAATAGTGCGACGACGCCTGTACCACGAAGCTGGCAGCGCCATTACTCGCATTTGCACAGGTTTTTCGATGCCAACTACATTGCCGTTCTGCAAGTGTAAAATCGCCGTGACGTGCCGGTCAAGGGGATGCGTCGGCATATTCGACTGGGCTGCTAATTTTTGTTTATAGCGCTGTTGCTCACGCCATGCACTGACAATAAAGCCAATAATCATCAGCGCCATCACAATGAGCAAAAGCACTGAAATGATGGCAGACAACATACATTAACCTCGCTAAATCGACTTCGATTGGTAGTTATTCACCTATCAAGTATAGTACACACAAGAGCTAATCGGGCGTATTTAGCCAAAAAACAGCCAAATAGTGCTATATAGCCCGTCTATAAAGTGGTATCCTGAGACACTCGCACAGCGAAAATGCTTGCCTGAAACAGCTTCCCGTGCTATACTAACAACAACACAATTGAAAAGGGACTTTTCCTGCGAGCAGGTTTAGAATCCCTGAAGACCGAACAGATAACAGGTGGGATGCAGGGCAAGCGCAAGGCCCCATCCGCCCCCAACCAGCCTCCCCTTGCCCCTACCATCGTCGTCCAGCAGCGTGCATTCCGTTTGTTCCGTTTAGATTTTTGGGGAATGGGCAACGATAACGCTGAATAGTTCGGCGAAAAAGATGCGGCGGCATGCGTTCTCGTGGAGAGCAACGGTAGGGGTAAGGGGATGGGCGGTGGGAATGCGGGGGCCTTGCGCTTGCCCTAGAATCAGGAGCGAGTCTGATGTTCTATATTGGCTGTCCGATGTGGGGGTATAAAGCATGGATTGGGCAGTTTTTTCCGCCTCGCACCCCTCAGAGCGAGTTTCTGCGCATCTACAGTAAGCAACTCTCGACCGTAGAGGGCAACACGACATTTTATGCCACCCCATCAGAGGAGACGATAGCGCGCTGGCGCCAGGAGACGCCGCCAACGTTTCGCTTCTGCCCCAAAATCTCGCGCAGCATCAGTCACACATTACCATTGGATCAAAGCAAGGATGAGACGCTGCGCTTCGTGGCAAGGATGCGGGGACTGGGCGAGCGGCTGGGTCCGATGTTTTTACAACTGCCACCATCATTCTCGCCCGCTCAGTTTGCTCAATTGGAGAGCTTTCTCCAGTTCTGGCCCACTGATGCGCGGTTGGCTGTGGAGGTACGCCATCCCGATTTCTTTGCGGAACCGCACGCAGCACGGTTAGATTCGCTGCTCAAGCAACACAACGTCGGGTTTGTCATCATGGATACACGCCCGATTAGGGTTGGACCAGAGCAGGAGCAGCAGGTGTTACAGGCCCGCGAGCGCAAGCCCAATCTGCCGTTGCGTATCTCCGTGACGACCGATTTTGCCTTTGTGCGCTACATCGGTCATCCGCGTATGGAAGAGAACGAGCCATTTTTGCAGGAGTGGGTCCGGCAAACAAGGCAGTGGCTTGCACAGGGGCTGACGCTCTATGCTTTTTGCCACTGCCCATACGAAGAACACTCGCCTGGCATCTGCGCCGAATGGTATCAGCGCGTCAGGACAGAGCTTCCGGCTCTACTTCCACCGATGGTATGGCAGCCAGAGGGGAAGGACGCTTCGGGACCACAACAGGCTCGATTGTTCTGATCGCGGGAGGCGTGAGGACTGGGCGGATTTTCGTGGTAACGGCCACCGGGACACGCGCCTGAATCCAGGAAGCGGCTACCTTCTTATAGATGCTGACATACTTCTCCACCATTGCCCTGGCAGAAAAGTTCTGCTCGATGTGAGCGCGCACCACCGCCCGGTCAAGCCCGCCAATTTTTTTCATATACTGGACCATCTCAGCGAGATCATGCACAAGAAAACCGCTCTTGCGATGAACGACAATTTCAGGAGCGGCTCCGCGGGCATAGGAGATCACCGGACATCCCACGGCCATCGCCTCGACCATTACCACGCCAAACGGCTCTTCCCATTCAATCGGGTTGAGCAGGCCACGCGCGCCACTTAACAGGTCGAGTTTCTGCTCCATATTGACCGGACCAATATACTTAATCTGCTGATGGTCAATTTGCGGTTTAATGACATCCTCAAAGTAATGAACGGAGTCGGGCATGTGCCGGTCAACCGTACCCGCTATCACCAGCTTCGCACCCGCCATCTTCGCAGCTTTAATCGCCAGATGGGTACCTTTTTCAGGGAAAATGCGCCCCAGCCATACAAAGTGGTCTTCTACCACCTTTGTGGTTGGTTGATAGTGTTTCATGGGCAAACCATGATGGACAGTACCGACAAAGTTTAGCTTATGAGGAACATCCTCGCGCGCTCGCGCGCTAATCGCCACCATTGGCACCGTTGACGCCCACTCCATGTAGAGCGTGTCAGCATCTCCCATCCAGGAGCCTACACGATCAAAAGGGAAACGGCTATGAAGCGTCATTACATGAGGCTTATCAAGGTCGGCGGTCAAGGGAAACAGGTACATATCCGCGGCTGACGAAAGGTGTGTATGCACGATGTCAAAATCATGCTGACGAATGTGCTCTACCGACTTGTATATGTGATAATACGCTTTAAGATGAGCCGACCAGGGTACGCCAGAATCGATCAACGACAAAGGGAAAAACGAGACGACTTTTGCCGTTACCCTGGCATCATCCGGTGCAAATAAGGTTACGTCATGCCCTTGAGCAACTTGCTCCTCTACAAGGTTGTAGAGTACAGCCTCAGTCCCTCCGTAGTTCTTCGGCGGAATCGCGATCCAGGGAGGGGCAATGTGTGCTATTTTCATAAAATCCCCCATTCACTTGGCACATGTCTAGAACAGCTCATACAAACGACACCCTACAATTACGCAGTCTCATCATTATCCTGCCAGATAAGCAGATAGCATCGTTCCCCATCGTGTATACGAATAACTCGTCCAAAAAGTTACATACTGTGGAAAAACTTTCTATCAACTTAATCACAATATATCTTACTCAACAAAACCTATTAGCTATTCATAATTTGGCAATTATTAATGCTTCTATTATTCGGTGATATACTCTTAGTATATGAACTATATTTTCTCTTCATTTTGCAGAAGGGTTTACCAGGGCGCAAAAAAAGAAAAGCATGTCACGACAAAATCATGACATGCCTGTAAGAGCGCGATGATAAAAATTTCAGGTGGCTATTGTTTGGCAACCTCAGAAAAAGTATGACCTTCCATCTGCTCAAAAGCGGAGCGCAGCGACGGCGGCAGTGGATGAGAGCGACCAGTATAGTAATTGGCCCAGACCATGACGGAGCGACCGGTGGCGAAGATGCGCGTATGATCGTTTCTATCGCGGATCTGATGCTCCATCACAAAGCTTGAGCGGCCAATTCTGCTCACCCTGACGCCCACTTCGGCCAGGTCTGAGCGGATCAGGGGAAGTTCATAAGTGCAGGTAACTTCCTTTACCAGAGTGCCATAATGGTGCCCACGCCTGCCAGTCTGGATACGCGGGTTGGGAGATGGTTCATCGCTTATCTCAGCTTCCTGATCCTCCTGTTTTGAGGGCCACTGCTTGAGCCAGGCATCGAGCTGATTAAAATAGTGGCTCCGCGCCTCCTCAAAGTAAATCAGATAGACGACGTTCCCAATTTGGCACTCTCCAAAACCTCTCCTTAATTATCGCAGAACTCAGGGAAATACTCTCCAAACCTCGAAATAGATACCGCACTCATACCGTTTTCGCGTCACTCGACGCGAGCGGATTTAACTCTCCAGTAGGCAATACTCCCGATGACCAAAACCGCGTCATCTGTTGCTTTTAGATCCCTTACATGTGCTCTAAAGGAGATGGTATCAATGCAAATCACAACTCAACAGGAAACATATCACATTCCCGAGCAGAAACAAAGCCCCAGGTGGAAATTCTGGCAGAAAAGCGATGCCGTCATAGAAAGGTTCTACTCATGTTAGACAGTGAGACTTTGAAGACTCTGCCCGACTTGATGGCGAAGACGCTCTACCATGCAGAGATTGCGCGTGTTCCCCGACTCTCGCGAGAGGAGGAACGAAGTCTAGTGGCAAGTGCTCGTGCTGGAGATATTGAAGCGAGAAAAATGCTAATCGTCAGTAGCCTATCCTATGTCCTGTGGCAAGCCCGCTCTGCCTATGATCTCCGCTCGCCTGCCCACGATGACATGCTTGATCTTGCACAAGTCGCAAACCTGGCTATGGTGCAGGATA
>DASRHT010000105.1:0-58521 GCA_035650355.1 Ktedonobacteraceae bacterium | reverse complement strand
AAGCTGCCGCGTCGATGCAGATACCGTTACCGTCAGCATCGATGAACAGCACAGCGGCTATCGTCCCTCGCGCCAGGAATACGAGATAGTTGTGCGCACCGGCGGTCGCGTATTGCAGCAGCGCATAAAAGCGGGCCAGGGGAATAGTATCATCAATCTGTAGGGGGCTTGCCCTCTCGCCAACATTATGATACAACCCTGTAGGGGCTTGCCCTCTCGCCAACATTATGATACAACCCTGTAGGGGCAATGCCTCGCGCTTGCCCTCTATTATCGTGTCACAAAAACAGGAGCACCAGACAATGCACGACTACCAGCAAATCATCACCTCGTTGCGCAACGCGTACAATCGCAAGAGCGCGACTAACCGAGATAAGGCGGACAAAGACCCCTGGAAAATAGACGCGCGGCAGCAGTTTCTCAGCCTTTTGCAGCAAGAACATAAAACGAGGCTCCTGGAGATCGGAGCCGGAACAGGAGCAGATAGCTTATTCTTTCAAGATAATGGCCTGCAGGTCGTCTGTACCGACCTTTCCCCCGATATGGTCGAGTTATGTCGAGAGAAGGGGCTGGAGGCATACGTGATGGACTTTTTGAGCCTGGATTTCCCACCTGCCTCCTTCGACGCCCTTTATGCCATGAACTGCCTGCTGCACGTCCCCACGGCTGATCTTCCGACCGTTCTGCGTAAACTCCAGAGTTTGCTGCGTCCAGGAGGACTCTTCTTCCTCGCCGTCTACGGTGGCGTCGAGTTCGAGGGCATCGCGCCGGACGACTGGCATAATCCGCCGCGTTTCTTTGCCCGCCATACAGATGAGTTCATGCAACAGATCACGACTCAGTTTTTTGATCTTGTCTCCTTTACCACTAAAACACTTCCACGAGAGAAGTGGGAGGAACATGTTCAATTGATGGTGCTACGCGGGAAAGAGCAGCAATAAAGCTATATGCTTCAACAGAGCAAGTTATTGCTGCTCGCCCTTCATCTCCTTGCGCGTGATAGTCAAATAGGCGACCATACCAATGATCAGGATGGTCAGGACCAGCGAGACTTTTTCATCGCCCAGCCCCAGACCATCCAGGAAGGGCTTGCCAAACCAGTCGGCAAACGATGCGCCGAGCGGTCGAGTCATGATGTAGGCAAACCAGAAGGCCGCCACCTCGTTTAGCCAGCCCAGGCGATATGCCACAGCCGGAGCTGCGAACAAGACGGCAAACAGCACGCCAGAAGCAAAGTACCCCAGATGCAGGGTAGCCGCCGTGAAGTCCCCCACAGCGGTGCCGAGAGCAAAAGTAGCAATGACGGTCGCCCAATAAAATAGCTCGCGGCGACGAGTAGTAATGCTATGAATGGACAGAGTTTTCTCGCTCCTATACCAGACAACGAAGACCGCGGCCAGCACGGCTGCAAAGAATATGGTTGAAATGAGATAGGGAATATTCAGCACCACATAGGCAACATCAGCAGCCATCGTCCCAAAGATCGCAACCATGACAACGGCCAGCCAGTAGACCCAGGTGATATAGCGGCGGACCGAGAGCTGGAGTACCAGCGATACGACAAGACCAGCAAAGCCAAGAGCAACTGCGAGATAAGGGTTGATAGCGCGCACCAGGTAGTCAGAGGTTGACTCGCCCATCGCCGTTGACAATAATTTAATAATCCAGAAGTAGATGGTAACTTCCGGCACTTTTCTCATAACTTGCATCGCCAACTGCATTGGTCGAGACTGCGGTAAGGTTTTATTCATGCATGCCTTCTCCTAACTATTAGACATTGAGATTCAATGGATCTATTTGTCATCACAGAATCAAACGATTTACAGCCAGATTATGGTTAACTACCTTCCAGCAAAACTTAGCTGCTCGTTTTGATAAGCGGTCTGACGTTCTTTGAAAAATGCCCTGTTTAGCGCAATGGCATCTTTATTATAGCCATTTTGCTAAACAGGGCAAATGTTTTTCGGTTTGTCCTGCGTTATTCTGTCGGGCTACTCGTTGCTACCTGGCTGTAGCCCGCCGTACCTTCTTAGTCGCCCACAGCTCCACTAACAGCCGCTGCATCGACAGAGCCAACAGGCTTGGTCTCCGGTGCCAGATAGGACGAGACAAGGGTGATCAACGCCATGATCGCAACATAGAGAGCAATAATCCAGGACCCGTCATGGCTCACCCCAAGCAGTAAAGCCGCAACGAACGGTGCTGGTCCACCGGCAAGGACTGATGCCGCCTGGTAGCCAAGAGAAGCTCCGCTATAACGCACATTGGTGCCGAACAGTTCCGTAAAGAAAGCTGCCAATGGGCCGTAAACCAGTCCGGTGCCAAATTGCGCTAAGCACAGAGCTAACGTAATCAATACTGCTGACTTGGTGTCAATCAGCATGAACATTGGAAAGGCCATCAAGGCTGTGAAGGCCGAGCCGATGAGGCAGAGCGTTCTGCGACCATAGCGATCAGAGAGCACGCCCGCCAGCGGTAAAGTGAAGAACAGCACAACGGCACTGACCAGCGTGCCGTTTAGGAAAACGGTGCTGGGCATCTTCAGAATAGTTGTCCCGTAAGTGACGACAAAAGTAATAAAAACGTAGAAACCGCCGTTGGCGACAAAGAAGATGCCTGCTGCAAGCAGCACATTCTTGAAATCCTTGCGCAATACTTGCAAAAGGGGCACTCTCACAATAGCCCGTCGCTCTTTTACTTCCTCGAAATGGGGGGTTTCCGTAATCCTGAGCCGGATAAACAGGCCAATAAGAACCATGACAATGCTGACCAGGAAAGGAATGCGCCAGCCGATGGCAAGAAATTGTGCGCTAGAGAAGGTGGACGCAGTCCAACTGAAGAGCAACGACGAAAGAAGTAGTCCAACAGGCACACCCATTTGCGGCCAGCTCCCGAAGAAGCCGCGCCTGGCTGTCGGGGAATGTTCCGTCGCCATCAGCACTGCGCCTCCCCACTCGCCGCCGACCGCGAACCCCTGGGCGAAACGCAGGACGACCAGCAGAATGGGCGCAAAAATACCAATAGTACTATACCCGGGTAAACAACCGATGAGGAAGGTGCCAAGTCCCATAATCAAAATGGTCAGGATCAGCATATTCTTACGGCCAATCCTATCGCCAAAGTGGCCAAAGAAAATGCCGCCCACGGGTCGCGCCCCGAAGCCAACCCAGAAGGTGGCAAAAGCTGCTAACTGCCCGGCGAAGGGATTCAATGTTGGGAAGAAGAGCTTGCTGAAAACCAGGGAAGCGGCGGTACTATAGAGGAAGAAGTCGTACCACTCGATGGATGTGCCGATCCAGCTTGCCAGAGCTACTCGTCCGATGGATGATGATTTACTGGCGCCTATGGCCTCGCTCATGTTTTCCTCCTGCCATGCTCTGCATGGCACTACGCGTTACCACATCAATATGTGGCAATGATAGGAAGCAATACCGGTAACGATTGTTCAGAGGGGGTACGCGAAAGTCTTTTGGTGTACATTGCCGGGACATGTACACTACTCCGGTTGGCAGCCGGAAAAACGCAAATACGCAGGACACGAGCCAGATTTGGCCTTTTGCTATTATAGCATGCGCGACCTTCAATTGCATAGGCTATTGTCAAGAAAAAACTATTCAGATTTGATCTTAAAAAGCTTCGAGCACTGAAAGCTGAGCTGCATGAATATCTCAGTGAATCCTGAAGCGGGCGTTTAGACCTCCACTGGCTCTGGTGCAGCAACCTTGACCCGTAAAAACTGCTGCACATTGAGTATGCGCAAGATCACTCGCTCGTGGAGTGGGTGAGTATGCAGGCCGATGCTGTGCTCAAGCGGCTCCACTGCCTCGATAGGATACGCCTTGCCATGCCATATCAGCGTGCCCTTCCCATTGGCCTGCAAATTGCGATACCAGTCCACTTTAGGTCCATAGGTTAATGCCAAAACAAAATCTTCGCCAAGCCTGGCTACCATGATGGGCGTCTCGAACGGCTTGCCGCTGCGGCGTCCCACATGCCTCAGAATAGCAAACGGGCTGGAAGCGCTCCCGGCGTGCCGGATGGTCAGACGATTGATCATATGTTTAGCGACGTAGCGCATGCGATTGGGAAACATGACATGCTCCTTGAAACAAGTAACGAACGGTGACTATGGCGTCACCGCACGCATAACAATCTCTACGATGGCATCGGCCCCATCCAGCGAGGGCTGCGATCTTTGCTCTTCCACAACGGCAAGATTCGTGATGACATAGGTCAGCAGTCCGCCGAGCAGCATACGCGCCACCGCTTCAAGATTCACCTCGGCAATGATCTCGTGCGCTCGAGCCTCTCGCAGCAGTGTGATGAGCAAGGCGATCCCGCGTTGCGGGACGGTGGAGACGAACAGGGAACCCAGTTGCGGAAAGCGCGGCGCCTCAGTCAGGATGATGCGCAGTATTGCCAGATACTCTGGCTGGCTCATCCTGGTGAGAATGGCGTGTGCCAGGTCCGTGAGCATCTGGCGTAGCTCTGCCAGATTGTGCGGCGTGGAAAGTGTCGCTACTTTCTCCGCAACGTCTTGCTGCTCCAGAGTGAGCCGACGCAACACAGCGGTAAAGAGTTCCTCCTTACTGCCATAATAGCGATACAACGTCTCTTTTGAGGCAATGCCCGCCTCCGCCAGCACGGCATCGGTGCTGGTTGCCAGATAGCCATGCCGCAGAAACAGGCGCTGAGCTGCGACGAGAATGCGTTCGCGTGTCTGTTGAGTGCGTTGGGTGCTGCCTGATTTCATCATTCCTCTCTTATTACGTATCGTACTATACGGTACGATTATAGCACATCATCAGGCAATGATCAAGGGGTTGAATTACGGTATCAGCGCCGCAATCGTCAAAAGTCCCACCATAATTAGCACTGTATAATCGAGCCGCTCAAGCGATTGCTCATGGAGGTATGTCTGCCGTCCTTCGCCTGCGTAGCCGCGAGCTTCCAGCGCGGTTGCCAGATCTGAGGCCCGGCGCAACGCTCCCTGCACCAGTGGCACAAGCAGCGTTGCCAGGCTTTGTACGCGCTCGCGGATGGTTCCACTATTTAGATCAGCGCCACGCGACGTCTGAGCCTTCATTAACTGCTCTACTTCCTCGATCAAGGTCGGAATGAAACGTAGCGCCAGCAAGACCATCAGGGCAAAATCATCAACTGGCAGCTTGAAGCGGCGCAGTGGTGAAAGCAATATGGTCATGCCCTCGATTAAGGCCACGGGCGAGGTTGTCATGGTGAGCAGCAGGGAAAAGGTGAAGAGCACCACCAGAACAACAAAAAACGATAGCTGGAGCCAGACACCAAAATAGGTAATGATGAAGGGGCCAATGCTCAATGGCGCCGTTGCTGCCGGACGGCTGATGAGCCAGAGGGTCAGTAATGCTGCCACCATGATGATCGCCAGCAATATTCGCAGGCGTCGCGCCCAGCGACTTCGCCACAGCGCGCGCAGACCGGGCAAGAATGATGATAGCAAGAGCGCGAGCGAGATTCCCCCCATAATCAGCAGCACCTCTCGCGCCAATCCGTACGAAGTGACCACCGGGCCGAGCGGGTAGAGCGGCTGGTTTGTGTCTTCAGTCGTAAATAATGTAGGAATAGCGCCCAGGGCTAGCAACAAAAGCAGCAGCCACATGCGCCGCCACATTTCACGAAAAGAGACGCCGGAGAGCCGAACCGCCAGCCAGGTCAATGCCACAATCACGATATAGGGTGCAAAATGCCATTGGCGGTGATCGGCTATCACCAGGCACGCCACGAACCAGCCCAGAAGCAGCAGCTTCGTCCTGGCCTGGAGGCGGTGGACCAGGCTGCTGCCAGGATAATAGATCCCCAGAGGGATGTTTTTGAATATCATAGTGCATCCATTATCACAAAAAGTACTATTTTATCGCCCGCTTTGTCCACTATGTTGCAAAACGGCGAAAACCTCATCTACCGTAAAAGCGTCGGATGGAATCGTCAATCCGCGCTGACGCAAGAGGGCAAGCAGCTCGCTTAAAGGAGGCGGCGCCAGCCTCCACACGCGCAACCGATCTCCCTGAGCAAAGACTGCGCGCGGCGTGCCCTCCAGTACGAGACGCCCCTCGTACATCACAAAGAGCTGGTCAGCTAACGAGGCCACCTCCGTCATATCGTGCGAGACCAGCACAATTGTGACCCCCTGCTCTCGTCGGATGTGACCGAGGTACGAGTAAAATTCCTCTCGTCCGCTGGCATCAAGCCCCACGGTCGGTTCGTCCAGCACCAGAATCGAGGGTCGCATGGCAAGCACACCGGCAAGGGCAACGCGCCGCCTCTGGCCGCCACTGAGATCGAAGGGGGAGCGCCACGCGTATTCATGCTGAGGCAGCCCCACAGCCTCTAACGCTTCAAGCACCCGCGTCCGTATCTCGCGCCGGCTAAGCTTCATCCTGCGTGGACCAAAGGCGACATCGGCAAAAACTGTGCGCTCAAACAGTTGTCCCTCGGGAAATTGAAAGAGCATTCCCACATGCTGGCGCAACGTTCGCAGATCGACATTGCCAGATCCCACGTTAACTCCATCGACCAGGACTGTTCCCTCCGATGGGCGCAACAGACCGTTAAAATGCTGTACCAGTGTTGTCTTGCCGGAGCCGTTGAAGCCGATAATAGCAACGCAGCTTCCACGCTCAATCTCCAGGCTCACATCGATCAGGGCAGCTTTCTGCAAGGGGCCGGATTGATAGGTATGCGAGAGGTGCTGAGTCACGATAATTGCATCGCTCATGGCACGATCTCCTGTGCAATAGCCTCGACGGTAATGGCTGACGCAGAGAGCGCAACGCCAGCTCGGCGCAAGCGATCAGCCAGTTCAATCGGATCGGGGATCGCCAACTTCAGCGCCCGCAATCGTTCGAGATCGGCGAAGATGGTTGCGGGCGACCCCTCCAGCACGATTCGTCCTTGCTCCATTACTACCACCCGCTGTCCCAGAGCCGCTTCCTCTAACAAATGCGTCACCTGTATAATCGTCAGTCCATATTCTTGATTGATCTGGTGCAGTAACAGCGTAATCTCCTGGCGCGAGAGCGGATCGAGCATGGCCGTTGCCTCGTCCGCGATAATGCATTGTGGGCGCAACGCTAGCACACCCGCAATCGCCAGGCGCTGACGCTGCCCGCCGGAGAGCTTATGCGGCGGGAGCTGACGCAAATGTGTAATGCCTACCATCGCCATCGCAGCGTCAACCCGTTCGCGAATGACCTCTGTGGGCAAACCACGTACGGCAAGCGCCCAGGCCACATCATCCTCAACCACGGTCGCGATAATCTGGTTATCTGGATTTTGAAAGATGATCCCCACTCGCTCCCGAATCGTCTGTTGCTTACTTGTATCGCGCGTATCAAGTCCTGATACCAGAACGTGACCACAATCAGGAAGCAGCAACGCATTACAGTGGCGTGCCAATGTCGATTTCCCGCTCCCGTTATGGCCCAGCAGCACCAGGTATTCCCCCTGCTGCACCTGAAGATCCACCTCCCGCAATGCCGCCACAGGTTGTATCTCACCCTTTTTCCCTTTAGGAGCCGGATAGGAATAGCTGATATGCTGAATATCGATCAACGGCGACGCGCTCATGCCTTCGCCCCCGATCTTTTAATGATGCCCCGCCTGATACCGCTTTTGACCAGGCCGCGCCCGATACGCAGCACCAGCTTCTCGAAACCGGCGCTGGGAAATGGACGCACATCGTAGCCGAGCAGGCGCATAAACCAGTTCGTCATCACATAGATGAGAAAGACAAACGGGCTCAAGAGCGTCCAGAGGGCGAGATAGAAGGTGATCCACCAGTAAGTAAAGAGAGGCGTTGCTAGCCAGCCGAAGAGGGGTCGCAAATTCTGTCTCCACCATGTCTCCAACCCAAGATTGGCAGCGATCAGCCCCAGCAGTGAAACAACGCTATCATATGCGCGATGTAAGGATGGTACTATCGTAGCCAGGGGAGGGCCTATGACCAAAGAAAGAGCAAAGAGCAGACCATAGAAAGTTAGCGCGCCACCCGTGATGCCTAGCAGGAGCAAGGGGACATGGCGCAGGCGCAGTTTCATCGTAATGCCTAAAAAAAGCCCTCCTGCCCCCGATAAGAACATGATCGGCAGGGCGTGGCCGGTCATGACGCCGGTAATAAAAAGCGCCACGCATAGCCCCATAATACCAACGTAGAGGCCGCGCCGCAATACCAGCAAAGCGAAGACGATAAAAGCGGGGATATGAAAGAATATGCCACCAATGGGAAGATATAAAGTCAGTAATTGAAAAATCACGGCGATATCCGCCAGTAACGCTCCTTCGGCAATCTCAATTGCGCTCAGATTGCGGATCATACTTCTTCCTCACTCTACAATAGATGTATGCTATGTATCCGTGCTTATTGTATCGCTTGATCAAAGACAAAAGTAACCCTCTTCAAGCCAGTCTTTTAGACGCTTTTCGTAGAGCTTTTTATATAGCACTCGGGCATCAGCCAGTCCCATTTTAAACGAAGAGAGTGCAGGAGGGCACGCACACGAGTACGTAAAAACCGGGTGCGAAACCAAAAATAGCCATTGCCAGGATATCGCGCAACATGCTATATTACATACTCATGTGAGACAAAAATTCTAAACAGCTAGGAAATAGTTCGCAGGATGACTTCACAAAGATCAGGACGTAAAACACATACACGCACAACTCCGGCGGTTCCCTTTACTCCCAACGCTCAGCAACTGGCAGCTATCGCGCACACAAACGGCCCGGCAGCCTTTATTGCCGCAGCCGGTACGGGCAAAACATCCATCCTGGTACAGCGGCTTGTCCGTCTGATTGCCGAGGAGGGCATTGCGCCGGAATCTATTCTTTGCGTCACCTTTACACGGGCCGCCGCCGATGAGATGGAAAAGCGAGCGGTGAAGGCGTTAAAGGCGCGCGGGATGACGGCTCAGGCGATTAAGGCGGTACGCGTCACGACCTTTCACGGGCTGGGCCATCTGATGCTGCGCGAGAAACTGCAATGGGCGCCTCAGGAATTGAACAAGCGACTGATCAGTGGAGATCCGCGTCAGTGGCTCGCGGAAGATATTATCCGTCCCTGGCGCAGCAATCGAGCACGCGGGATGAACTGGGATATTGAGATTGCTGGCGTGCTGGCAGCCGTTGATCGCGCCAAAGAGGCAATGGTCAAACCGGAACAATCGACCGCCTTTTTCCGCTCTCATCTGGGGGTCGAGACCGAACTGGCCGAACGCTATCAAGAATTTTTTGTGCTGTACGAGCAGACCAAGCAAAAAGAAAAGCTGTACGATCTATCCGACCTGATCTATGTTCCACTCCAGTTGCTTGAAAGCAGCCCTAAGTTTCGCAAAACCTGGCAATCGCGCTACCTTTATTTACAGGTTGATGAGACTCAGGATACCAATCCATCACAATACCAGCTCATCCAGCATCTTGCCGCCTCCAAACAGAACGTCGTCGTTGTGGGCGATCCCGACCAGGCCATTTATCAATTTCGCGGAGCCAGCCCGGAGGCATCGATCCTCTCGTTCCAGGCGATGTATCCTAAAGGCAAAATCTACCGTATCGAACACAACTACCGCTCAACGCCGCAGATACTCGCAGCCGCGAACAATCTGATCGCGCATAACGATACGGCTCCCGGCTTCGAGAAGATGCTGCGCCCCACGCAAGCCGACGGCGCGCCGGTATGCGTCACCGCTTACGAAGATCAGGAGAGCGAAGCAGACGGCATCGCCACGCGTATCAACACCCTGCTGCGTGCATGGCGCGAACAGCAAGAAGAGCTTTCCTATCGCGACATTTTCGTGCTCTCGCGCACAAACCACCACCTCGCCTCGTTAGAAATTGCAATGGCGCGCGGGGGTATTCCCTATCGCAGCATCGGCGGCTCATCGTTTTTCAAGCGCAAAACCACCCGCGATATGCTGGCTTATCTCGCGTTGATTGATGGGGTTCGCCTGCATCAGGAATACCTGGCCGCCCGGCAGGGACCTTCGCCCAAAAAGTGGGAAGAGGTCTTTACTCCCGTTCATTGCGGCGAGCAGAATGCAGCCTTCCGTACCATCGCCAATATTCCCTCAAAAGAGTACTTTGCCCGCACCGGCAAAACATCCCACCGCTTTACGCCCACATTCTATGGCAATCTTACAGCTTTCTCAGCCGGGCGTCCTCTGCTGCAATTTTGCGAAGAGCAAGCGTACACTATCGCCGCCGAGTACCAGCCCGCAGTAAAAGATCTCGTGGCCTTGATTAAGAAGGTAGGCACACAGTGCAACAATCATCCGGCAACAGCTATTACGCTGCTGCGGCAGCACGCCTATGATACGCACCTGCGTCATTATGATAGTAAGCACAAGGAAAGCCAGGAGGAGGAAGCTGAGACGCCCACGCACCATGAGGAAACGCGGCTAGAAGGTCGCTACGATGAATTGGAGGAACTGATGCAGATCGCCCAACGCCATCATACCATTCGCCACTTTCTGACCGCGATGGCCCAACTCAAAGAGCGCGCCGAGGATAACAGTAAGAACAAGCGCGACTGCGTTAGCCTGATGACGGTTCACAAAGCCAAAGGGTTGGAGAACAGGATCGTTTTCGTGATGGGACTCACAGAAGGGATTTTTCCGCATCACCGCTCCTTTACGATGGCGGAAGATGGGCCGGTTGCCATATCCGGCATTGCTGAGGAGCGCCGTCTGGCCTATGTCGCATTCACACGCGCGCAAAAGCTGCTCTTCCTCTCCTCTATCCTGCGTTATCGCGGCAGCGACGCCCTGCCATCCCGTTTCATTCAAGAGGCCGGGCTAACCCCCACCGACGAAGACGGTATCCTCAACCCGTATTTGATCAAACGTGATGGCTCGCCGCGAAAGCTCAGTCCGCTGGTGACTACCCCCACATTATTCGAATGAGCGAGATTTCCTACAACTCATGTAACTTTTGTTGCATTGCCCAGGCATTCTACCCTTACCGCTCGCCTGGGCAATTGTCCCGCGTAGTTATCACTGATTCAACGACAATATCCATTGACTTCTCTCAAGGTTACGAGTATGCTTTCTCTAGGGAATGTAACTACAGTTTCAATTCACGGAAGAGCAGTGTTGTTACTCTCTCGACACGCCGTTACAAGCAAAAGTAAGTGGCGGGATGTAACAGACATTACGGAGGTAATACCGTGGACTATCGTATTTCAATTGCCGGTTTGCTTATCGGTTTTCTTGTAGGGCTGACAGGTATGGGAGGGGGATCACTGCTGGCGCCAATCCTGATCCTTTTCTTCCGCGTTCCTCCTGTCTGGGCCATTGGAACGGATATCGCCTATTCTACTGTCACAAAAGCCGTTGGCTCTATTGTTCACATTCGACACAAAACCGTCAACTTCAAAATCGCTTTTTTACTGGCTGCGGGCAGCGTGCCCGCCACCTTATTGAGCGTCGGTCTCGTCCAATATATCCGTCAGCACTATAGCAACCTTATTGACGGGTTTATCCTGCATGCGCTTGGCTTTACGCTCATAATGGTTGCCATACTCCTTGTGCTGAAACCTTTTCTGATTAAAAATCTGGAAAAGAGGCGTATTGAGAAGGAGAAACGGCGTGCCGCCGAAGGAAAAAGCATTCAGGGTTCCGGTATGTGGGAAAAACGTTACCGCGCCCCGGTAACCGTGCTGGTAGGCGCTATTGTCGGTTTTCTGGTTGGTCTGACTTCAGTAGGTAGTGGCACTTTGATTATTGTATCGCTGGCATTTCTTTTCCCGAAGCTTGGGCCAAAAGAACTTGTTGCAACCGATATCTTCCAGGCATTTATGCTGCTGGCAGCGGGCGTCATCGGCTATTTGACGGCCAATACGATTAACTGGACGATTGTGTTGTTACTGCTCTGTGGCTCATTGCCGGGGGTATTTCTGGGAAGTAAGTTTAGCAAATATATTCCTGATCGCTTTATGCGTCCAATTCTGGCAACCGTACTGGCTATCAGCGGCTGGAAACTCATCTAGCATGCCTCTGCTCATTAGGAGCCAGGGATACACAGTATATACCCCTGGCTCTTTTCTCATCAAAACAGTGCAGTTACACCTGAAGCATCTAAAGGCTGTGATATGCCTCCACTCATTGCAGACGTACATAACTCCAGTATGATAGCGCGAGCGCGAGTCGCGCTTTTGAGATCGATCAAAGCCTCCTGTAATGCAACATAGAACGCTGGTTGAGTCTGAATACGCAAAGTCTCCAGTTCAGCGCCGACAGAGAGCCCCTGCTCGGCTTTATGACGGCGAACCTGGCGCAACAGTTCCAGCATAGCCTTTCCGATCTCCTCCGCCGCAGGGTCGATCCACTCGCCATGTTCCGCAGGCCACGCCGCAATATGGATTGACGCCGCCCCATCCCAGGCGCGGAACATCTGCTGGTAAAGCGTCTCGGTAACATACGGCAGGTACGGAGCCAGCAACTTCAGGACAGCAAGTAACGACTGATACAGCGTCCACTGCGCCTCGCCTCGTGCCGGTTCATCGTCCCGGTACAGGCGAGCTTTGACCAGTTCCAGGTAATTATCGCATAGCTCCGACCAGAAGAAATGCTCAATCTCCGCGCGCGCTGCTGCATACTCGTTATTATTCAGCTCGTTAGTAGCCGTAGCAATGGTGCGAGCCAGGCGAGAGAGCAACCAGCGATCTGTCGGCAAGAGGGTTGCCGGGGGCGTGTTGCTGTTGATGGTCGTGACAGCATCCTGCAAACGGCTCTCGGCAAAACGGCAGGCGCTCCAGAGCTTGTTGACCAGACGACGGCCTGTGGCAATCATCTCTGGGTTGAAGATGGTATCGCTCCCGGTTTTAATCGAGGTGGCCCAATAGCGCAGGGCATCGGCGGATTCCTGCTCTATTAGCTCTATTGGCCCAGCTTCCCTATGTGATCCGGCCTCTTCATGCTGCTTCGACTTGGAGATTTTGCTGCGTTGCGCCGATAATGCATGACCAGAAACCATTATAGAACGCCAGGGAATTTTGCCTGTGTGATACAGCGATTTTACTATTGTATAGAATGCCCAGGTGCGAATAATATCGTGCGCCTGTGGACGCAGGTCTGCCGGGAAGTGCTGAGCAAACCAGGCCGGATCATCCATCCAACGCCCGATGATGAGAGGCGTACAGGATGAGGTTGCCCAGGTATCCATCACATCCTGCTCCGGCTCAAAGTCGGTCGAGCCACAGGCGCAGGGATGTAACGGCGCAGCAGTACGTGGCTCAATGGGCAACTGTTCCAACGCTGCCAGGATTAATTCGCCGCAGGAGCGACATGTCCAGGCAGGGAACGGAACGCCAAAGAAGCGCTGGCGCGAGATGCACCAGTCCCACTGGAGATTCTCGACCCAATGCTCATAGCGAATCTGCATATGCTCTGGAAACCAGCGGATCTGTCGCCCAGCCTCAATCAAGCTTTTCTTCTGATCCAGAACGCGAATAAACCATTGCCGCGTATGCAGGTACTCAACGGGCGTCCCACAACGCTCATGGGTACCAACGGTATGTTCAATAGTTTCCTGCCCCAGGAGCAGCCCTGCACCGGCTAGATGCTGGAGGAGCAGCCGCCGCGCCTCTGCGACCGCTAAACCTGCCAGCGGCCCCGCGAGTTCCGTCATGCGTCCATCACGCCCGATGGCGGCACGCAAAGGTAATTGATGCGTGCGCCACCAGTAAACATCGGTGGAATCGCCAAAAGTGCAGCACATCACGGCCCCGCTGCCCTTAGCAGGATTCGCCAGCTCGTCGGCCAGGATCGGAACCTCGATGCGCTCCTGCCGAGAGAAGCCTTCACTAGCGATGCTCGCCGTCGTCCCGATCAAATGAGCATAGCGCGTATCGTCGGGATGAACGAAAATGGCGACGCAGGCCGGCAGCAGCTCCGGGCGCGTGGTCGCGATAGGCAGAGTGCCACCATCCGGCAGGCGAAATGCCAGCGTTGAGAACAGCGTTGGCAGCATGGTATCATCAACCTCAGCCTGCGCGATGGCTGTCTGGCACTCTGGACACCAGAGCGTCGGCGCAATCTGCGTATATGCACGCCCGGTTTGATGAAGTTGAATAAACGACCACTGTGATGTACGCCGGGCCTCAGATGAGATGGTCGAGTAGCGATAGCGCCAATCAACGCTCAAACCCAGGCGTCGCCAGATGTTTTCAAAGCGATCCTCGGTCTGGCGGGTCAGTTCCAGGCACCGTCTGATAAACTCCTCGCGCTCCATCTCGGTTGCTTTGCGCCTGATCGTCTTCTCAACGTAGCGCTCGGTGGGCAGGCCATTGTCATCAAAGCCCATCGGGTAAAAAACGCGTTCGCCACGCATGCGGTGAAAGCGCGCAATCACGTCTGTTTGCGTGTAAGAATAACAATGGCCGATGTGCAATTCGCCGGAGACAGTGGCGGGCGGCGTATCGATGATATAAATGGGGCCGGAGCCGCCGGCGTCGAACGCATACAGGTCAGTTTCGGCCCAGAGACGAGCCAGCTCCGGCTCAGCCTCGCGGAAATTGTAACGGTTGGGTAACATTGGTAGGTACTCCTTTTTACTAAAAAACGCTGCCACCTCGCAAGGACGAGGGCAGCGCTCGCGGTACCACCTTGTTTCGATAGTTGATTCACCCAACCCATCTAGAATCAGCTATCCTCAGAACAGCGTTAACGGGCTGTCCCCGGAAGATCTTAGCACGCGTATCGTCTCGGATCTTCGACTCACGAGCCACGTTCGAAAGCTGTAACTGAAAGGGGCTTCCACCCGGTGACCCCTCTTCTCTGGCAGCCCGGCGCTTTCTACTCCGCTCGTTCCAGGTCTTTGGCTGTTTTTTTTCTGATCCAATCATACCCACAGATGTTGCGATTTGTCAAGCGATCTCGGATTCATCTCAGGGCTTCTCAAACGTTATCTTTTCATCAGAACGGCTCGCAAGCGAGCGTTCTGGAGAGGAAGGTGCAGGCTGTGGGCTGCGCCCACAGCCTGCACCTTCCTCTCCCCGTGAGCGCCGAAGGCGCGAGTGGTCCGAGCGTGCAGCGACTTCTGAGAGGCCCTGAGATTCATCATACTACTTATCCATTTTATCCACACTGGGATGCTCAGGGCCGAGCAGTTCCAGCACGCTCGCCTCGTCTTCGCTCTGTGGCTGATAATCTTCGGGCGCCCTGTCAATCTGCCAGACGATGCCTTTGAGAATCACATAGCGCCATTCCAGATTCGGACTGTTGTTGAAGTCAGCCGGGGTAGCGGTCTTGAGCAGGTCCAGCACATCTTCCGGCGCAGGATCGTGGATATCCAGCTTGCCATCCTGCACCTGCCGAATATAGGTCGGAATAACGTTATCGGGATCTTCGCGAAAAATGACACGATGCATATTGCTCAAATTACTCAGTGCAGCTTCCCTATTTTCAGGAACGTCAATATCATTTTTAATGCGTATGCGCAACGCCTCAAAGAAGCTATACTGCACCAGCCCGCTACAGATGAAACGCAACATTGACTCAGCCGATGAACTCTTCTCATCCCACCTTTTAAAAAAGTTCGCAACAGCGTCAGCGGCTTCGGCAGCCTGGGGAATCATACTAAGATGGCGCCTGGCTACACGTTCGGCATATAACGCCGCAAGCTCAAGTACCGTTTTATGGTCATAGAGGCCGTTAAGCTGGTCCATCGCTATTCCTCGTGCATGATGTAGGTAAGCAACGCCAGGCACATCTCTCGGATTACAAGGATCGTGATGAGAGGCTTCATAAGGTGTTTCCGTATACCAATCCAGGCAGGGGCGCTTAATGCCAACAGTAAACTGCTCGAACGGGATTACTTCGTTGCGCCAGCTCGCGATATGAACGCCTTTTGTGAGCGCCTCAACCAGAAACGTATTATCGAAACCCCTCTGGGGATTACTGACCAAATAGAAGATAGCAGAATGGCTCCATTTACTGCCGGTCGCGATGCGAATCATATGCGCGAAAACTTCTTTAGGGTTTTTATTCTCGCGCAGCACAATATCCGAAACACGCACATGCGGCGCCTTATCGCCTGGTTGCAGGAAGTAGTTGAGCGGGTCCTGATCAATCCGTATGGCACGATATGACATATATAAAGCTCCTTATAACAGGTCAAGGGAAATTTCCATTTCACAGCCAGTGGCATCTCTCTGTCTCACTATGCCACCAAATTTGTCACGTATCACAATAGCTCAACGGTGACATTTTTCTTGAGCTATGATAGTAAAAGCGCAAGCAAAGAGAAAGGGCGACTTGAGGCATCGAAAACATTTCAAGTCGCTCTTTCGCTATATTTGTCAATTACGCGCAAAAGTGCTGAATGGTTGCCAGCAATATCTCTGTGCAACGCTGCAACTGCTCAAGGTCAGCCCATTCTTCTACTGCGTGCGCACCTTCCCCGCCCGGTCCGAATACCACCGTCGGGATGCCAGCCGCAGAGAGCAACGCCGAATCCATCCATCCCGTGGCCCCAGCAATACCAACTTCATGTCCAAGTATTTTTTCAGCCTGACCGCATACAATCCGCACAATGGCTTCATCCTCGGATACCTCAAATGGCTGGCGCACCAGCCCCGCTCGCAATGCAGCTTTGAAATGGGGATCGGAGCGGCCCGCCTGATCAATCAGCTCCTGCATCTCTGCTTCGATATTGAGCTCGCCGGGGACCGTCCTACGCTCCAGACTCAGCACACAGCGTTGGGGATAGCTCGAAAGCTCCTGCCCGCCCTCAATCAATGAGGCATGCACTGAACCACTGCCCAATAAAGGGTGAGATGGTTTAGTGCGTAAAGAGCGTTCAAGCTCCTCCAGGCCCACCAGTATTTTGCCCATCTTCACAATCGCATCAACGCCCACATCAGGCAAAGAGCCATGAGCCGCCACACCTGTTGTTTCAATCTCAAACCAGGCGAAGCCCTTATGAGCGATACAAATATCCAGACCCGTGGGTTCAGTCACAATGGCCGCATCCGCTTGCCAACGCTTCACGATGGATTGTGTCCCGGCGCTGGCATATTCCTCGTCCATAACGGCGGTTACTATCACATCGCCGTGCAGTTGCAGCTTTTGTGCCTCTTTAGCGGCAAGCATAATGGCGGCAAGGCCACTCTTCATATCAAAAGCGCCGCGCCCATACAGACGATTATCAACGATATAAGGCTCGTGAGGACGTTCCATCCCATCTACCCCCACTGTATCCATATGCGCATTGAGCAGCAAAGAATGTCCCCCTCCCAGGCCGCGCGCAACGCCGATGACGTTGGGGCGTCCAGGCAATACCTCGTCTATCTGCACTTCCAGACCAGCGTCTTCAAGCCAGCCTGCAACAAAACGTGCAATCTCGCCCTCGCCCGTCCCACCTGGCACCAGAGAAGGGTTAATAGAGTCTATAGCCACCAGTTGGCGTAACAGATCAGTAACCTCGCTCATGTAGCTCTCCTTATTCTATTTCGGACACTTCTTCGGACACTTCCTCTTATTGTATAGTCAGCTCAGCCTTTGGACAAGGGGCGTACTTCATGACCTTAGGGTTTCTCAAACGTTGTCTTTTCATCCCGAACGGCTCGCATGCGAGCCGTTCGGGAGAGGAAGGTGCCAGGCGTAGGCGCGCCCACGCCTGGCACCTTCCTCTCCCTGTGAGCGCCTTCGGCGCGAGCAGTCAGAGCCTGCGACGGCGTTTGCAAAGACCTGCTCACGATCTTAATAAAAGCACAATTACCGTCGTGCAGCATATTTGACGCCCAACTTGTTTCATGGTATAATTAGAACATGATTTCAATGTAGTTTGTACACTAAGGCACAGTTTTTACCATGTTTTCGCCTATCTGAAAGAATAAGTAGATAGAGAGAGTAGAGAAGAATGCGCCCGCAGAAGAAGGGGGGCAGACCATATGAGCATCATGCAGCTTACCCAGACAATACAGATTTTGCCAACGAGACAGAGTAGAGGAGGCAAGCGCCCAACACAACCCGCTTTGCCGGGAATGGAGTTTGAGCCGGAGGCGCGTCCAAAGGTGACTAACCGCCAGATCGCTGAGGTCCTTTCAGGCATTGCCGACCTGATCGAAGCGCAAAATGGCAACCCATATCGCATTCAGGCATATCGCAACGCGGCTCGCGGCGTCCTGGACCTGCCGGAGCCCGCCGCCGATATTCTTGCCCGCGATGAAACGCTTCCCATCGCGGGGCTAGGAGAACGCCTGCGCATGCGTATCGCGGAACTTGTTCAACTTGGCACCATGACTTTCCAGAATGGCCTTTGCATGCAAACATTACCGGCGGGCGTTCGCACCCTGATGTCCATCGAGCACATCGGCCCCTACACCGCCATTCGCTTGCATGAAGAGCTAGGCATCGATTCGCCCAAGAAGCTCTGGTGGGCAGCTCAGCAGCAACAAATCCGCAAACTGCCAGGTTTCGGCGTTCGCAGCGAGGCCCGTCTGAAAGCGGCGGCGGAGAAGCTGTTGAAAAAAAACAAGGACAAGGAGCAGCCGCTAGGAGGCGCTGCATAGCCCTTTCCAGGTCTTATGCCTCTCTAGAAATATGATAGAATGAGGGTAAAGCAGTACTGCAACAGGCGCTACCGCTTTACCCTCAACCAATCATACTATTTTCTAATCAAGGAGGCACCTCATGACCAACAGCAAAGCACATTTGAACATTCCTGGGGCGAAATCGCAGGAACTACTGGCCCGTCGGCAGGAGTTCGTTGCTCGCGGTGTCGCCTCCACGATGAGCGTTTTTGCAGCGAAGGCCGATGGGGCGGTGATAGAGGATGTGGACGGCAACCGCTTTATCGATTTCGCCGGCGGCATTGGCTCTATGAACATGGGACACAGCCGCCCGGAAGTGGTCAAGGCTATCACGGAGCAGGCCGAGAAATTTACCCATACCTGCTTCAGCGTGGTGATGTACGAGCCATATATTGCCCTGGCGGAACGAATCGTCAATATTACTCCTGGCAAGTTTGCCAAAAAAGCGATTTTCTTTAATAGCGGCGCGGAAGCTGTGGAGAACGCGGTTAAGATTGCTCGCTATGCCACAGGACGACCGGCCATCATTACCTTCGACAACGCCTATCATGGACGCACGCTGATGACGATGACGATGACCGCCAAAGTCAAGCCGTATAAATATCGCTTCGGCCCCTACGCCCCAGAAGTCTATCGAGCCCCTTTCCCCTATCCCTACCGTATGCAGATGACCCCCACAGCAGCTTCACAGTTCTGCATCCAGGAGCTTGAGCGCATGTTCACCGGCGAAGTGGCCCCGGACCAGGTGGCTGCTGTGGTTATTGAACCGGTTCAGGGCGAGGGCGGCTTCATGATCGCCCCGCCAGGATTTTTGCGCGATCTCAAAGCTCTCTGCGAAAAACATGGCATTCTTTTCATTGCCGATGAGATTCAGACCGGTTTCTGTCGCACAGGCAAGATGTTCGCAGTTGAACATGACGGGGTAGAACCCGATATGGTTATTATTGCCAAGTCGATGGGCGCTGGCATGCCGATCAGCGGCGTCGTAGGGCGCGCGGAAATTATGGACGCTCCCCCGCCAGGCACATTGGGCGGGACCTATAGCGGCAATCCCGTTGCCTGCGCGGCTGCTCTGGCAGTGCTCGATATTTACGCGCAAGAGGATCTGGCCGCACGCTCACAAACAATCGGCAAGATTGTGATGGAACGCTTCTCACAACTACAACAGCGTTATCCAACCATCGGCGAGGTGCGCGGCCTGGGTGGCATGGTGGCAATGGAGTTTGTGAAGGATCGCACAACCAGAGAGCCCGACGCTCACATTGCCAGCGAGGTTATCGCGGTCGCCCACAGGCTCGGCCTGGTGCTGATCAAAGCCGGCATGTACGATAATATCGTGCGCGTGCTCGTTCCCTTAAACATCACGGATGAGCAGTTGCAAGAGGCACTGGACATCATCGATGCTGCACTTGCCACGGTTCATGAAGTGATACCGACCTCTGTGGGATAATGAGCTTGCTCTTTAGTCCAAATTTTTGTGCCAGTTTTGCCTGCCACGCAGGCGGCACGAGGTCCAGGGACTATATCCCTGGCCTCCTCAAAACAATCCACACCACGTTAACAGTTATTAGAGAAGGGATCGTTCAGGTGATGACCGATCCGCTTGCTGTAGTTGTGGGAGTTCTACCTCAGGCCTGCCCATATGCCAGATAATGACGATACGTGGCGCGAGTTTGTGCCCACTCTTTGCTGGCCGTTAGCAAAATCTGCTCGTACTTCTGTGGGGAAAGTTTAAGCGCGGCACAGGCTGGTTCCTTCAAGGCGCGTATGCCGCTGAGGTAATCTTTCTCCAGCAATTGTCCCAGGCGGTCCCAGCTTCCCAGAGGCACCTCGAAGGTATGGGCGATGACATTCCGCAAGCCCTGTCGCCTGAGCAGGTCTCCCAACTGGCGCATCTGCTTTGTATCGACCCCGCGCATCCCCATAAACAGGCTTGTCCAGGAGTTGAGTTCGCGTGTGGCTGGTCCTGCATCTGGAAATAGGATATCCGCCTCATAGATCTCCACCCATCCTCCCGGTCGCGTCACTCGCGATAACTCCCCGATAACAGTGGGCCAGCTATTCTGTGGAATGCCCAGAAAAAGCAGGCGTTGATGAACATAATCGAACATGTTATCGGGAAACGGTAGCCCTTTGAGCACATTGCCCTGGATAAAATGATAATTATCAGGAACCGATATCGCAGGAGCCGCCAGCGAGATGGTCTGAGGCGGCTCCAGATCGAGCCCATAGACGCGAGCCAGCGGAAAGACCTGCGCTATCTCGTGGCCCCAGATGCCCGTGCCGCTACCAACATCCAGGATATTTTTCACAGACTGATCGAGGGGCACGACATGAGTGCCACGCAGGATAGAGCGGATGATGTAGTGTTGAAAATTGAGCCGCTGGCCCTCCTCCAGATCTTTGGGCAAGGCATAGGGTACATCTTCGCGGAACCGCCGACCAGGAGCGCCTTTCTGCGACGAGGCTATGGCTGAGGGAGTAATGACTTTGTTCCGCGAGGGGCGTTTGAAAAACCACGGTGACATACAACAGGTGAATCCTTTCCAGAGAATTATGATCTCCATAGACCACTGGAAGTTTGCTCGTCGCAGCGGGCCTGGCGTGCTAAATAGATAATAAGACGAATATAATATAACAGTTCATAAGATATTTTGAACCGTTTGTCTATTAAAAAGATATTAAAGTTCTGTATAAGAAAGTTAATAGGCACAAAACAATTATAACGATTAAGAACAGCATAAAAGCGATGTCAGTCTAAAAGAGAGCGACGAGCATATCCGACATGCTCGTCGCTCTCTTTTGGATCTCGGACAACAGAACAACTTTGTTTCCCGTATACACTTGCACCTGATCAGCATACGCTCTAAACGCCCGCTTCTCCTGCGAAATACGCTGAAGATGACGAGTGCATCTGACTCAGGACTCGCAGCGCCACAACCGAGATCCAGCCCCAGCCAGCGATAATCGCAATGCGCTGGAACAAACCCACCGGCGCGTTTGCAAGGACAGCATGCTCTTCAAGGACGGCTACTGCGAGAGAGGCGACGAAGAACGCTAATACCACGATGCCGGTGATGGTGGAGTAGAGCGCCCAGCCTTTCCAGGCAGGATCGCCTGCGAAGCGGCGCGCCATCACAAAGCTGGCGATTGCGACAGAGCTGAAACAGATGAGACCAGCAACGCCGTGAATGGTGCCGTGGAGCGTTTGAGGGCCGTTGCCATGCGTCCCCATCGGATAGCTCAGGCTCGGATCGGTCACGAAAAGGCCAGCAATAATGAGACCAAAGCCGAAAATGCCCAGCAGCAATGGCCCGCCAACAGATCCCCGGCCAGTTTGCAGGACCTGTCGGAACCCGATAGCGAAGAGGAGCACAAGCGATCCACAGATGAGGAAATTCGCAATCTGCATCCAGCCTTGATCGCTCAAGCTGAGCGAACTGACGAAATTATGCCACGCACTATAACCAGGACGGGTAGCTCCTTCAACCAGAAATACCAGGATGAAGAAGATCGGACCAAATGCGCCACATGCGACCAGGAATCTAGAGAATTTGGAGTAGTTCTGTGTCTGACTGTTTTCTGTAGTAAACATAGCATTTTCCTTTTCTTGTATCTAATTGACTTGATAGAAGAAGTATATCCCCATCAGCTTTGCCTGACATCCGTCCACAGACCTGATTCCGCCCCTTCTCTAGTCCTACTTCCTTCAAAAATCCCCACGCTCAACCATCTCGATAAAGCGCTGCTCCAGCTCGTAGGTACGCGGACCGGGCCTACCACTACCAATTACTATCTCATCAATTTGTACCACAGGCGTGATCTCTCGTGATGAGGAGGTCATAAACGCCTCATCCACCTGCGACAGCTCACTGAGCAAAATGGGACGCTCTTCAATGGCAAAGCGACCTTTTGCCAGTGACAGCACTGCATTGCGCGTTATCCCGATTAATATTTCGGAGCGTGGCGTGATCAGCGTATCACCACGGAAGACAAAAAAGTTGCTCCGCGTCCCCTCCAGCACATGGCCTTGCTCATCGACGAAAAGAGCATCTGAGGCATTGTGACGCGCCGCTTTCTTCAAAGCCTGGATCGCCACAACATAATTTGAGGTTTTGGCTTCCGGTAATTGCCGTTGCAGGCGCGTTGTGATCAGCCTGATCCCGCGCGCGAAACGCTCCATATCGCGCTCACCCAGCGGCGTGATCAGGACCGCCAGCACAGGCTTTCCAGAGGGCATGATGCCATCCTCGCTCTCGCCGCCCGTGACCAGGAGGCGAATCGCGGCATGGGTGTATGGATTGCGATCAATAATTTCCTGTACTATTGCTGCTATTTCATTTTGCATATAAGGAATTTCCAGCATCATGATCCCGGCTGAACGATAAAGCCGCTCCAGGTGGGCATCCAGGTGAAATGGGCGACGATTATAGGTCCGCAAAGCCTCGAAGGCGCAGTAGCCACGCAGCACGGCCACGTCATTAATCGAGATCGTGGCCTCGTTGGGATGAACCCAGCGGCCATTGATATACCAATAAGCGGCGGTATCCATAAAAAAAGCTCCTCACAACTTGTTTTGACAACAACATTTATAGCATCTTTTTCTCTTCGAGCCACTTCACAACCTCATCGGGCACGCTCATAGTTGAAAGACGTCCCTGGCGCACCAGGCTCCAGTCATCGAAAAGATGGCTCTCTTTGATCTCGTGGAGCGTGACAGGTCGCGTAAAACGGCTTACGAATGCCATATCGACAACCCAACTTTTGTTATCCTGTGGGGCGGGGCGGGGCTCCGAGATAACGCGAGCCACCCCCACAATCGCCGCCTCGCCCTGACTGTGATAAATCAACACCAGATCCCCCGGACGCATCGCTTGAATCACGCGCACCGCCTGGGCATTGCGCACACCGTCCCAGGTGGTTGTTTGATCATGCGCCAACTGCTCAATGGAGTAGCTCTCAGGATCGGTCTTTGCCAGAAAATAAGCCATACAACACCTGCCCGTTTTTTTATGTAACACATTGCGCATGTTGTTCCATGTCCTCACCGTTACGCAGTTCGCTGTGATGGGTGGTGCGGCAGTGGCACCGCCCATCCCCTGGCCGCCGCAGGCGGCGTGAAGCAACTGGCACATCGCGTTAGTTAAAATACTATCGCCTCGCCCTATCGAGATAAGACGATAGGCATCTAGCCAGATTATATTCTCACATCCGACTGAACAACACAACAGGCAAAGATAAAGTGAGAGATTTTTGTGATAATTTTTCCTAACCTGACGCCGATATTTGCGTATATATCTACGAGGTCGTAAGAATAAAGACGACAGCAACATACAACATGGCCATACGTTGTAGAAAATTAACGTGGAAGAGCAAACAAAGGGGGATCAGTGATAACGCTGAATGCACTATCATCCTTTGTAGTAACGACTAGAGCTTCTGAATACCTTGAAACGTTCCGCGTTCTGACGCGCTAACGGGCAGAGGCAAGCCCTGCCCCTACGGAACGCGGAAAAGAAGTAAGTAAGTATACGTTAAGAAGACAGATAAAGAGGAGGAACCATTATGACTCAGACCGATCCCAATATCCAGCAGCGACCGCCATATGAAGAGCTACAGGTAGCTGGCGAACAGTTGCTCGCTAAGGTGAAGGAACTGATCCACGAGGGGAATGTGCGTCGCATTATTATCCGGCAAGACGACCACACCATCATGGAAATTCCGCTGACCGTCGGCGTAGTGGGTGTCCTGGCCGCGCCACAACTGGCCGCTATCGGCGCGTTGTGCGCTCTGGTAACCCACTGCTCGATCCAGATTGTACGCAGCGAGAAGCCGACCGACGTGGCCGAGCTCTAACAGCACTTCCCTGTGCCGTCCGCGGCAACCCAAATTATTGACAAGAGTGAGCGCGAAGCCGGGATGTTTCGCGCTCACTGCACATCTACCGTCTGTGAACCCTCGTCACAGACGGTTTCGTTTTGCTTCTAATTGCTGCTTTTTTAGTCATCTATAGTAAGCATTGTAAAGTGCTATGTGGCTACTACATGGCTTATCTGGTTTTTTGCGTCTTTACTGCTTGTTTGTTGATTTTTTAATGTATTTCATCTAAAATCATCTTTATGATAATATATCTATTTATCTTTGATCACTTTCCTACTTTACTGCCCCTCAAGTACGGGTAAGGTCGAGAATGAATTTTGATAGGGGGAGGGAACAACCCTATTAAAAGTTAAGGAGGATATCAAACCATGCTGTTTTTGATAATCGTAGCCCTGTTTCTTTTCCTTCTCTGCCTTCTCTACGTTAGCTGGATAAATTCTCAGATTAAGCAGAAACCAGGCTATAAATTAGGTGTAAACAAGGGATCAGATTTGAGTAAAGAACCCGACTTGAGTAAATTACAGGGAAACCGAACCGAGTTCCGCGCCGCTTTTGAGATGAGGTATAAAAATTTAGATGTATCAGCTCTTAGAAGAGTCGCTGGACTGATAGAAACAGAACATCCACCTACAATCAACATCGATAGAAAGTTCCGCATCACCCTTCCCGCCAGCATCTATATTAACCAGCCCTTTGAGTTGAAAGTTTTTATCGCTGGAGAGAATAAGGAGCCTCCTCAGACAACAGGCAAAGAAGTGTCACCTCAAGGCGACACACTGCGGTTTCCAGCATGCGAGGAAAAGCCACCTATTCAAGTTGAAATACAATCTGCGCAAGAGGAGTGCAGTGCAACGACAACCAAACAAATGAAGGTACTCGAAAAAGGTGAGCCAACTGTGTTTAGCTTTCTCATAAAGCCCTTGAAAGCAGAAGCTTGTATCCTCGCTGTCGTTATCTCCTATGCCCCCAGAAAGGTAGATCTAGCAGAGCTCGACGATACCTCAGAGCAACTTGAGAAGACAACGACCGACACAACAAGCTCACCTAATAATGGAACGCCGACAACAGAGCATGTGGAACAAGTGACGAGGAAATCTGCTATATCTGAGCCAATAGTAGTTAAAACAGAGCAAGTACAGGTCGATGTAAAAAGCTTCTTCGGATGGAATACAACCGAGTTGTCCGTTGCGAAGGGCATAATTGGGGCATTAGCAGCTATAATTCTCGTAGTCATCGCTTTAATAACGAATAAAACGGATGGGATGAACACTGTCGTTCTGATAGTAGGATGTGTCCTAAACGCATTTGGCATTTCCCCAATCTCTGACAGCATAACAAAGCTTTTCGACCATAGCGGCCAGCAGAAACAAGGTCAGTAGTTCTTGTCAGTACAACGTCACTGTAAAGAACTAATCTACCTCACTCATACGGTGACGTATCTTAGCACCTGATCACTTTAAGGTTTTTATTATATCATTAAATGGGACGAAGACCAGCTACCTAATAACCTGGATGTTTCACACTTATTTTTTCACGAGGCAAAGGGAAGATTTTACTATGCGAAGGACCATCGCACCGAGTGCTACAACCCGCACTAATTTGCGGCAGGCATACGTCCTGCTTCTTCTAGGAGCGATATTTCTGCTTGCAGCCTGGCTGCTCAAGCTCAATCCACTGGCTTATCCGCTAGGAATATTGTGCTTTGGCCTGGGCATGCTGGTGGCCTCGCTGCTGAATCCTGCTCGCCTGGTGATTGCCGCCTGCCTGACGACGGCATTGGGGGTTGCTGTCTTTCTGGCTTTCAGGCAAATTATCCCCGGCAACCAGATCCTCTCGGCCTATATTTTCGCCATCGGCGTTGGTTTATTCGCCATTGCCCTGGCTGGCCGCCGCAGATATGTGGGAAGGGGAGCCTTCTCGCCAGCCATTATCGTGATCATCGTCGGGATCGTCGAATATTTGCTGGCAAAAGGATTGACCCCTTCCTGGTTCATCCCCTTCGCGCTCTCGCTCTGGCTCCCCGGTATAGGGCTGCTTGTCCTGGGCCTCGGCTATCTCTTAGCCAGTTTCAGACGCTAAAGCTTTAGCACGCTGGTGATGGACCCATTGACCAGCGGGACACCTTTGCGCGCGCGCGGGAACGCTTTGACGTCCCTGGCTTTCATAGCTGTGACCTGCTCACCATTTTCGCCCGACCAGGCTATCAACAGATGATCTTCTTCGTTGATGAGCATCGTGAGCAAGACGCGGTCTCTCAGCGCCAGTTCCGTTGTCACCACACCTGCGGTGGCGCGGCCCTTCTGCGGATATTGACCGACCGGCACCTTCTTCCCTATCCCCTGAGCGGTAATTACCAGCAGACTGATAAAACCGCCGGTCATGGCCTGTTCGCTATCCAGATACGACGCACTCACCACCGTTGCATCTTTCCCCAGCGCCATCGCGGCAACGCCCTGACCAACGCGTCCCTGCGCACGCAGCGCCTCATCACTGAAACGCAGCGTCTGGGCCGCATCCGTAGTGACAAAATACTCGCCCTGTCCACGCGAGATCAGCGCCGCCACCACACTATCACCATCGGCCAGCTTCATATCCTGCGCCCCATCCACATCTACCGTTTTGTATTCGCTTAATGGCGACTTCTTGACCTTCCCCAGTTTGCTGAACGTGACCAGGTAGCGGTCCTCGTCGTAGGCTTCGATGGGCAAGACGCTGACCACCTGCTCGTTATGATCAAGCTCCAGCAGCTTACGCAACGGCTCGCCTTTTGTTGAACGCATGCCAACGGGAATGCGGTGGGTGGCAATCTGGTAAACGCGTCCTGATGAGCAGATGCAGAGCAGGTAATCTTGCGAAGTGGTATCGATGAGCTGGCGCAGTTGCTCATCGCCGCGCACAGGAGTGTAGCTGGCATCGCCATTTTTGCCTTTGGGCTTATATGTATCTGCGGCAAGGGCTTTGATGGTGCCTGAGCGCGTCAGAGCAATGGCTATAGGCTCACGTTCGTGCAGGCTTGCCACTTCTTTGATCGGCGTGTGAGCCTGCCCCTCAGCATCAATTGCCGTACGACGCGCATCACCAAACTGCTTGATCAACTGCTGCATCTCTTTTTTTAGCAGCGAGATAAGTGCTTTACGATCAGAAAGCAACTGTTCGAGTTCGGCAATACGCGCTTGCAGTTCTTCTTTCTCTTTGGCGTATTTGTTCGCATCCAGCCGCGTTACCTGGGCCAGCGTCATTGAGGCGATGACATCGGACTGGATCGGCGTGAGCTTATAAGCCGCCTCGATGGTTTTACGGGCAGCCGCACGGTCCTCAGCCTGCTGAAAGATCTTGACGATGCGATCAGCATGAGCCGCGCCGATGATCAAGCCTTCAACGATATGCAGACGTTCGCGGGCCTTGCGCAGATCAAACTCGCTGCGGCGCACCAGCACGTCAATCTGGTGAGCATTCCAGTAGTTGAGCAGTTCGATCATCCCGACCTGCTTCGGCTGCCGTGCCGCCTCCATTGGTACGCCAAACAAGAAGACCATCTGGAAGGAGAGCGCCACCTGGAGATCGGTCTCGCTAAAGAGTTGCGAAAGCGTCTGGGCGGCATCGGCATCTTTGCGCAGTTCCAGCACAATGCGCATGCCTTTTTCCGTGTCGCTCTCATCACGCAGATCGGGCATCAAGCCTTCGAGCTTGCGCGCATTAATCGCTTTGACGATAGAGGCTTTGACCTTATCGCGGCCAATCGGCGGGATCTGGGTAATAATCAGGGAGCGGCTACGCGGCGTCTCTTCTAAACGCACCTCAGCGCGTACAATGATGCGTCCCTTGCCCGTGGTAAAGTAGTCCCTGATGCCATCTACGCCGATGATGCGTCCACCCTGAGAAAAATCCGGCCCTGGTATATAGCTCATCAATTGTTCAACGTTCATATCAGGTCGATCCAGCAACGCAATGCAGGCACGCAGGACCTCACTGAGATTATGGGGAGGAATATTGGTGGAAAGGCCCACGGCGATGCCGCTTGAGGGATTGACCACGGGCGGAATACGTCCGGGCATGTAATCAGGTTCAACGACTTTGGGATCTTGCTTGTATGTGGGATGGAGCGGCACCGTTTCGCGCTCCATATCGGCCATCATCGCCTCAGCTAAGGGCGAGAGACGCATCTCCGTATAGCGGTAAGCAGCGGGCGCATCGCCATCTTCGCTGCCCATATTGCCCTGGCCTTCGATCAGAGGGTAGCGCATCGTGAAGGGCTGAGCCATGCGCACAGCCGCTTCATAGACGGAGACATCGCCGTGAGGATGATAATTTCCCAGGATCAGGCCGACGACTTCGGCACTTTTGACCGTTGGGCGGCTGGAGAGATAGCGCGCCTCGCGCATCCCTGCCAGGATGCGCCGCTGCACCGGTTTCAAGCCATCGCGCGCATCTGGCAGTGCCCGATCTGTCACCACCGAGAGGCCATAGGTGGCAAAAGCCTGGGCCAGGATCACGGAGAAATCTTCACGAACTATTCCATTTTCGGCAGCAGCGTTCTCTGCTGAATTCTCAGGTAACGTACGAGCCATCGTTTATACATCCAGTTCTTTGATCTTGCGCGCATGCTCGGCGAGGAAAACACGGCGTCTTTCGGCATTTTTATCTTCCATCAATTCCGCGACCAGCCTGGCGGCCAGTACCCCATCTTCCATCGTGACCCGCTTGAGCACGCGACGAGCGGGATCGAAGGTGGTATCGCGCAGTTCTTTGGGATTCATCTCACCCAGGCCCTTGAAACGCTTAAACTCCAATCCCTGCGCATCCGGGTGGGTCCTGATAAATTGCGCTCTCACGTCATCATCGAGCAGCCAGTGTACCTTGCCCTTATATTTGACCGAGTAGAGCGGAGGGCAGGCGATATAGACGTAGCCGCGCTCAATCAGATCGTTAAATTCCTGGTGAAAGAGCGTCAATAACAGACATTGAATATGCAGACCATCCACGTCGGCATCGGTGGCGATAATGATACGGTTAAACTTGAGACGGCTAATATCAAAAACGTCGCGCGTTCCCGTCCCTAACACATTGATGATAGTGCGAATTTCTTCATTTTCGACAATGCTCTTGAGATCAGCTTTCGCCACATTCAACGGCTTGCCCTTGAGCTTGAGTACGGCCTGGAAGTCCGAAAAGCGCCCCTGACCAGCGCTCCCACCAGCCGAATCGCCCTCGACGATAAACAATTCCGCCCGCGACGGATCGCTGGTGTTGCAGCGCAGGAACTTTTTCGAGAGGCTGGTATCGATCAATTCGCCGTTCTTTTTAGTGCCAGCTCGCGCCAGTTCCTCCACTAACTGCGCCTCGTTGCGCGCCTTCTGCATTTGCAGGATCTTCTTGAGCCACTCTTTGCCGGTGCTGCCATTGCTCTCAAACCAGTCTTTCAGCCCTTCATCAACCACGGAGCGCACAATACCCTCGACAGGCGCGTTATTGAGGCGGTTTTTCGTCTGGC
This sequence comes from Ktedonobacteraceae bacterium, assembly GCA_035650355.1. Classification (GTDB taxonomy): domain Bacteria; phylum Chloroflexota; class Ktedonobacteria; order Ktedonobacterales; family Ktedonobacteraceae; genus DASRHT01. The sequence goes on along the minus strand of DASRHT010000105.1, from coordinate 28,588 downwards.
CCTGGAACTGCGGATTGGTAAGCTTCACCGAAATAACCGCGTTCAGCCCCTGCTGGATCACCTCCGGCTTAAAACCCTCTTTTTCACGATTTTTGATAATACCCAGTTTTAGCGCATAATCATTGATAACTTTTGTCAGCGCCGCCTTAAATCCCGCTTCATGCACGCCACCATCACGCGTGCGAACAGCATTCGCATAACTATAGAGCGCGATCTTATAACCAGTAGTGGGTTGGAGCGCCACCTCTACGCGTACATCGTCTTTCTCTTTCGCCATCCCGATGACCTGCTTGAACAGTGGCGGGCTGGTGGTTGTGGCAAGGTCGCGCACATAATCGGTCAGCCCATCGCGCGAGTAGTAGGTATGATTCACCTGCTGGCTTTCGGCATCATCCCAGGCGTCAAGATGGAAGGTTACTCCCCGGTTGAGGTACGTGGAGGCTTTCAGGCGGCTCTCAATCGCCTCCAGAGAATAGTAGGCGTCGGGATCAAAGATCGAACGATCATACAGCCAGCGCAACTGCGTACCGTGCAACTTTGGATCGCAAGCAGTGATATGATGCGGCAGGGCGGTCCCACGGCTGAACACCTGCGAGAACTGCTGTCCATCTTTCCAGATGGTCAATTCTAGCTTCTCAGAGAGCGCGTTGATAATTGTCGCGCCAACGCCGTGCAAGCCGCCGGCAGTCTTATAGACGCCTTCGGCAAACTTGCCCCCCGAGTGCGGGATCGTCAGAATAACGGTCGCGGCGGGCAGATAATCGCCCTGGTAGAGCATCGGATCAAACGGCATGCCGCGTCCCTCATCGCGTACCGTCACCCAGCCTTGCTGGTCAATGCCAACCCAGATATGCTTCCCAAAGCCCGCCACAGCCTCGTCAACGGCATTATCCAGCGCCTCCCAGATCAGATGGACCAGGCCAGAGGTGGATGTGGAACCAATGTACATTCCAGGACGATGCCGAATGGCAGCCATGCCCTCAAGCACCTGGATGTCGGCGGCAGAGTAGGCCGCCTGCTTCTTTGCTCGTGACGTTGTCCTGCCCTCCGTTCTAGTTGCACTGATTTCCGCCTGGTGCGGCTGTTCTGATGGAAAGAATGAAAGCGACTCCTGTACTACCTCCGGCTCATCCTGCCTGGAAGATAATGATTTAGGGGAACGAGACATCAACCCTGTACCTCTTTTCGAAATGCTTTTATTGCTTAATCAGCATACAGCCTTCGCTCCCGAAAGTCAAGAGATTACTAGACCAAAAGTTCTATATTTTAAAGGAAGCGAGTTGTTATAGAGCAAACAGTACTTTTTTCTCTATTCTTCAGCAGCCAGTACTATCCGGTAACCGATTCACGCAGGCGGAAAAATGCAGCCCTGATGGAATGAGAAATTCGCCCTGGCCTCCCCTCTCCGCCATTTCCCAGGAGCGATTGCCGGGAAATTCTAAAGGGCCTCTCCACAGAAAATCAATTCGCATATTATATTTTCGCTATACTCCTATCGTTTGCACAGACAGGATTGTATTTTTTTTTAGCATCGATTATAATTACTCTAATTGTTATATACTCTCTTCTTACTGATTATTAACTTTAAAATAGGAAGGATGGCATAGGATTATGCCCCGTCCGTCTAAACACGTTTCTCCTGATACACTGGGGGGACGCATCCGAGCGGCACGCGAGCATCTACATCTTTCATTAGCAGAAGTTGCCGACGGTCGCTACAGTACGAGCCTTATTTCGCAAATCGAGCGTAATAGAATAGAGCCTTCACCTGAAAGCTTGCGCCACCTGGCCGAACGGCTTCACTTGCCGTTCGACGAACTCAACGCGCTGGCTCAACAGCACCGTGAAGCAGCCACCGAGGCCAATCCCGACAAATACTATGAAGAGCTAAGAGTTGACGCAGCCCAATTACTGGCTCATAAAAATATAGCTGAAGCGCTTCATCTTTTGGATGATCTCTATTTTCCTCATATCCCCCAGCAACATCGCTGGCGCCTGGCAGCATTGCGCGGCCACTGCTACTTTGAACAGCGCAAATTTCTCAAAGCGCAGCACGATTTTGTCTATGCGGAAAACGAGCAGCCTGGTGGCGAGAACCTGCTACAGGCTCAAAAGCAGGAATACCTGCTGTTGCATCTGCATCTGGCTGGCGCTTACCGCGAATTACAACAGATTAACGCCGCGGTTGAGCAATTTAACTTCACGCTGTCAATGACTACCCAGGATACACCTCTCGGTTATGTTGCGGAGGCGCACTGGGGATTGGCCCTTGCGACCTTTGCGCAGGCGAACATGGCTTCAAGCGGACCACAGAACAATGTGCCATGTAAAGAGCAATTACTGCATACCGCCCTACATCACGCAGAGACAGCACATGTGCTTTATCATTCGATCAATGAACCACTGCGGGCCGCATCGGTGATGTGCCAGATCGCGCAGATTGAGCAGACGCTGGGAGAAAAAGAACAGGCCCGCAAACATCTGGAAGAGCTGCTGGATAGCTGGAAACAGGTGCTTGATGAACCCGAAGCGACCTTAGCGGCTGCCAGGATTAATCAACAGGAGGCCGCCGGCGTTGTTGCAGCGGCAGCCTGCGCCATTGCCAACACAGAGCTTGAAGCAGGGCATCCAGAGGAAGCTCTCACCCTTGTGAAGATCGCTCTGGCGGCAGGAAAACGTAGCTACAAGCTCAGGCGCGCCGATGCCTACATTATGCTGGGCCGCATATTAGAATATATCAATCCAAAAGATCCAGAGGCCGAACAAGCCTTCCGTCAGGCGATCAATGTACTCAGCGACACAGACCGTATTTCAGCGCAGATTCAGGCCCATATGCGTCTGGGCCGTCACCTCTTTAAGATTGGGAAAACAGAAGAGGCCGAACAGGAAATAGAGCAGGCTCATCGCCTTTCCGCACTCGTCTCTAAAAGCGATCTCACAGCTCCAACCGAAGACCCCACTCTGGCGTAGTACATAATATATAATACAGTGATGGTCTGAAGAAATTACCAGGTCCCGGTCTGTTTGCTGGGAAGGATAGCCATATGAAACCGATTACAGGTCAGTACGAGTGCGTGCATCGTTCCGCCGTAGGTCTTGATTACTTCACCTCTCGTATTGACCGCGTGACATTACAAGCGAACGGGCGCTTTATTTTGACGGTCCAGAGCCAGAGCCGTCTGGCCAACGCCGCCCAATCCATCGTGAGCGGGCAACAGGTGACCGCAGCGGCCCCGGAGATACGGCGCGAGGGGAGCTATATCCAGCAGGGCAATAACCTCACGCTCAATTTTGATGACGGCGGCCAGGAGCGAGGCACGCTCAACATCAATGGCGAGGGGCTACAACTTGGACCTAATTACTTCAACAAAGTTTCCGACTCAACGCTCCTGCCCCCAACGCACCGCATGAAAAAAGACATGGAAGATATTGCCAAAGGATTAAAAATCGCCAGTACGATTGGCGGAATGGCAGTGAAAGCGGTCAAGACGCTCCAGGATACTTTGCAGCCAGGTCAACACGACAAACAGGACCCTCAGCATGGACAAGCGGTCCAGCAGCCATATACACCGCCCCAGGCAGCACAACAAGGGCCGCCTGCGCCAGTCAATAGCAACCAGGCACCACCGATACAGCATGTTCCACCCGTTCAACCGCCACAACCTGCCCCTCAGCAACCATCTCTGGGGGGAGTGGAAGCCATCTACTGCGACCAGTGTGGCGCGCGCGCTCGACCCGGTAAACGCTTTTGTAGCCAGTGTGGCGCACAGCTTCCCTAGCGCCGAGAGCAGACAAAACGCGCTGCTCATTTTGTCTGCTCTTTCATCAGATATTCGTAAGCGGCAATGATGCGCTGCATCTGCCGCTGATCTCCTCCCCGATCAGGATGATACCGTTTCGCCAGCGTGCGATAGCGCCGCTTAATCTGCTGCGGCGTGGCATTCACCGGTAGCCCCAGCACAGAGAGCGCCTGCTGCCGCTCTAAGAGGGAGCGCGCGGGATTGGCGCCGCTGTTCCAGAATGAGCGTACTCCGAAGCGCAGAACGTCCCAGAGAAGCGATGCAAATGATTTTGGCGGTCGTGAACTCATATTTTTTTCCAGCCCTACCAGTATAGTATACAGGATTCTTTTTTATTGATTATGAAACGTAAAAACCACTTTATCCGTGAATTATAAGACAGGAGTTTGAAATTACGGTGTACTCCTGAATGTTTATGAAATAGTACCACTTTTCCGATGTTATAAGGAGGCTATAAAAGCGATGTCTGAAGATACTCAACGGAATGAAAATAGAGATAGTGCCGCCAATGATCGACTCGCAGGTGATACAACGCAGGCAAAAGGACGGGCCAAAGAGAGCTGGGGCGCGCTTACCGGCAATGAACGCCTTAAAGCCGAGGGCGAGAAAGACCAGATGGCAGGAACCGCTCGCGCGCGTAAAGGGCAATGGAAAGAGCGCATCAAAGCATGGATTGATCGCTTCTAATTCTTGATTGTGATGAACGGCTCCATGTAAATGGAGCGGGAAACGTCCGGGAGGAAGCTTACGATGACAACAGCAAAAAGTTCTACGACCAAAGCTGAGCAGAGCCCAGCGACTGAAATTGAGCAGACCGTTGTAAAAGAGGCAAAATCCTTACGGACGTTTTTTACTAAATTCAATAACGATTGGTGCATGAATTTCGCGGGCCTGATCGCCTACAACCTGCTCATGGCGATGCTCCCTATCGCCATTGCGCTGATTGCCATTCTCGGTATGGCCTTGAGCGACCCTACGCTCCGCGACAGTATCTTTAAACAGATAACAGGCATTTTTCCAGGATTGGCCGGACAACAGAACGCGCTTAACCTCGCGTCGCAGCAACTAGCGAAATCGAGTGGCCTTTTATGGGTGATCGCGATCCTGCTTGCCATCTTCGGCGGTTCGCGCTTATTTATTACCATCGAAGCATGTATGGACATCATCTATCGCGTTCGGCCACGCACAATCATCCGCCAGAATGTGATGGCTATTGCCATGCTGCTGCTCTTTATTGTCCTGATCCCCATCATGGTTTTTGCTTCCGCAGGACCATCACTGGTCTTCTCGATAGTTCAGAACACGCCTTTAAAAGGTGTGCCCGGCCTGAGCTTTCTCTTTAGCCTCGGTGGCATTCTCGGCGGCTTTATTGCCTCTTTCATCCTGCTCGAAACGATTTATGTTGTTGTACCCAATCAGCGTATTAGCTGGCGCAATAGCTGGCGGGGGGGCGTTATTGCCGCGATTGCGCTGATGCTTTTCCTGATTCTTTTCCCATTCTATATCAGCCGCTTTCTTGGTGGCTATGGGGGCCAGATCGGCTTTGCGGTTATTCTACTGCTCTTCTTCTATTACTTTGCCGTCATTCTACTGCTGGGAGCCGAGGTTAATGCCTACTTCTCCGAGGGCGTACAACCCCTGCCTAACGACCTGGCGACGTTCGTTAGCACAATGGCGGGCAGGTTGAACCGGGATATTCCTAAAACCGAAGCACACCCCCATCAGGACCCCGGCCCTACCGATAGAGCTGATCAAGCCCATATCGCAGACGCGCGCAGTAAGGAAGAACAACAACGCCAGACTAATACGGATAAGCAGCAACAGGTCACTTCCCAGACGCAGGCGAAAACCCGCCCCGAAAAACCCAAAACTCAACGTCCCTCCAGATTAAGCACCGCCTTCCAGGTCATGGCAGGCTCAATGCTGGCCGCTATGATCGAGTGGTTCCGGCTGCGTCGCACCGCAAAGTAACCTGGAGGCATTCTTGCCTGCTTTTAGCATAAGCAGGCAAGAATGCCTGCGTCCAGATGACAATAATTCTTGACGCCACCTGTATTGATCTGCTACACTTTGACTCAACCAGACAAGACGCCCCGTATCGTGGATCTTGAGATCTCTAATATGTCGATCAATCGCATGCCCTGTACCTAACGTACGTTCAACAGGTTGTGCCTGCCATAAGAGGTCAAGTGTATGCCCGGTGACAGCCCATTATCCACCAATAACCAGGAACATCAGCGACTGCTGAAAGCATTTCGTGAAAGTGAGATTTTGCGTGAGCTATCGGAGTTATTAGCATCCTCCCTTGATCCCACCCACATCCTCCAGGTCCTGGTCAAGCGCACCACCGAGGTCTGCGATGTCCAGCGATGTGCCGTCTGGTTACTCGATGAAGCACGCACTACCTTCCGCCCTTCCGCCTATCACCTGGCCGCCCCCCATCTTAATAGCAGAGATGTACAGGCAGGGGACAACATATGGTGGCATCATAGCTCATTACCATTCCACAGTCCTCTTATTCATCGCCTCTTGCTCACTGACGGAATTTTGATCGAGGAGGATCTGCGGACCGAGCCGAGCATGCAGCAGATTGCAGAAAAATTCCTGGTGCATTCGGTGCTCCTGGTGGCGCTGGTGCGAGAGGGACGCCCGGTCGGGATGATGTGTCTTGATGACCCCGGTAACATCCGATCATTTTCGGAAGACTTGCAACAGCTAGCGCGCTCTATCGGCCAGCAGGCGGCTATCGCCATTGATAACGCGCGGCTCTACCAGCAAGCTCAGATGGAGCGTCAAAGGGCCGAGCGGCTGATCGGGCGCGCACAATCCATTTATCAAGTGGCAATAGCGGTCAATTCCGGCTCAAATCTTGCAACCGTACTAGACATTGCGGCGCACCACCTGGCCCATGAGCTGAGCGCCAATGGAGCCGCTATCGTGCTGCTGGAGCACGATACACTCTCTCTCGTCGGTCAGAGCAACCACCATCTTCATATTCCTTCCGGGCCACTTGCCTCCACCAGCCCACATATTCCTTCGGCCAGTTTGCTGGATCTCCCGCATTGCCTGATCGCAGCCGAGCAAAAAGTGCCGCTCTTTGTCACGCTAGAAGAGGCGGAAGAGAAGGAAAAGCACTGGTATCACCAGCTCGGTCTGGATAATATGATGATTATTCCGCTGATAGGGGGCAGCCCGGCGAGGGATCGTGCGGCGATTGATAGAATGCCCTCATTTGACAAGGCTGATTGCCTGGGTTTCGCTTTTGTCGGCTATCACCAGATGGAGCATTATCCATCACCAGGACAATATGCATTCGCCCAGGATATTGCCGCCCAATGCGCTCTCGCCATCGAAAAAGCCAACCTGCTTGCCGAGGCCCATCAAGCCGCAGCTCTCGCGACCGAACGCGCCAATACACTGGATGCCGTGTTTAACGCCATGACCGAGGGCATTATTGGGCTTGATATGACAGGGCGGGTGCTGGTTAGCAACAGAACAGCTTCCCATTTCCTGGGCGTTCCCCCACGCGCCCACGGCCAGTTAACATATTATTTAAAACGCAATCCGATCTATACGCTACAAGGCCGCCCTATTCCTCCCGAAAATTTTCCCCTTTCGCGCGCTTTACAAGGTGAACGCGTCCGCGGAGAGCGTTTTATCACGCAGCGCGCCGACGGATCAGAACGTTCGGTAGAGGTCAATATCGCCCCGTTGTACGATAGCGAGGGCGGACAAATCGGCATTGTGAGCGCGTTTCGCGATATCACAGAACAGGTACGCATTGAACAGCGTATCCGGCATGCCCTAGATACGATGCTGCATGCCGCCGAGGCCGTCTCGAATGTGACCGAGATCAGGGATATTCTGCACCGCGTTCTCGCTATGACGATGACAACGCTGACCTGTGATCGGGGAGGCGTACAACTTTTTGATGAAGAGCAGCAGGCATTCACTCCATTGCTCTCCATCGGCTTCACCATTGAGGACGAGGAGCTATGGCTGAAGGAACAACAGCGCTGGCTCGCTCCCGAAAATGATCAGCTCGCGGGATTTCGCTCACAACTGCTGGCGGGACACGCAACGCTGGTAAGCGCGGAGCAATACGAAGCGGACCCCAATCCCTTCACTAACACAATGGTGCTCGCCGCCCCCATCACCCATAATAGTCAACTCCTGGGCGTCATGCTGCTTGACCGCTCTCTACAGGGCAAGATCAGAAAAAAATCACGACCAAAGATGAGCATCGGCAAGGCGCGGCATGCGCTCCCCCATGCCTTTAGCGTCTGGGATATTGCTGTGGCCGAAGGCATCGCGCAATTTGCGGGACTGGCCATTGAGCAGACGCGCTGGCAGCAAGAGGCCGAAATCGCCCGCACGAACGAGGCCATTATGCGTGAGTCCAATGCGCTGAAAGACGAGTTCCTGGCCATTACCGCTCATGAATTCCGCACGCCGCTGACGGTTATTCTGGCACATAGCCAGATGATGGAGCGTGCGATGCGGCGAACGCCAGATATGGATCAGGGGCTGCGTGGTAAATTACAGGAGAGTATCTCTTTTATCGATATCCAGGCTCATCAGTTGACAAATATTGTTAACACATTCCTGGAGGTAACACGACTGAACCGTGGCCAATTGACACTCACGCTGGAAGAGGTCGATCTGGAGGAGGTGGTGAAACAATCGGTAGCTAACCATAGCACCACCTCGCCCATTCACCAGATTAGCTACAAGATCGAGCAGAGCCCGCAGCTCTATCTTGTGGAAGGCGATAAGCCACGTCTGCAACAAATTTTTGCGAACTTACTGCAAAATGCGATAAAATATAGTCCGCTCGGCGGCCCCATCACTATTTCACTGAAACAATGCATGAATGCCGAGGGGCAAAAGATTATTGAAATCTGTGTAGAAGATAAAGGCATCGGTATCCCCAGGGAAGCCCAACCTCGCCTGTTCGAGCGGTTCTATCGCGCCCCCAACACGGAGGGCAGCGGGACCAGGGGGGTGGGACTGGGTCTGTATGTGGTGGCTGAACTCCTGCACCTCCACGGCGGAACGATCCAGGTGGTAAGCAGCGGCATTGAAGGGGAAGGAAGCCGCTTTATCCTTATTCTTCCATTGTTAGAAAGACAAGAAAACCTTGATGAGTGAACTCCGTAGCTGGCTCCTCGCGTTGGCACAGGAATTGATAGCGCGTGAAGGATTTGAAGATGCTGCCCACGACCATGACCACATCGTACGAGTGATGGCTCTGGCCGAGACCATCCAGGCGCAAGAAGGCGGCGATCTGCCGACGATCTGGGCAGCAGTGGCCTTTCACGATATAGGGCAGGAACGCGAACGGCGTGACGGTGGCGATCACGCCGTCATTGGTGCAGCAATGGCAAGCGACCTGCTTACCGACACCCAATTTCCCCAGCAATCTCTTCCCACAGTACAGCATGCTATCCTTGATCATCGCATGACCGGCGGCAAGTACCCGCGTTCCCTGGAGGGGCGCATCCTCTATGACGCGGATAAAATCGATTCTCTAGGTGCTATCGGCATTGGACGACTCTATTGCATCACAGGCCGCTACAATCAGAAAGTCTACTCCCCCGTACCGGAGGACGTTGTTGAGCCTGTTGATCCCCTGGTTGTACGCTCCCTGCGCCGCCGCCCGGACTATTCGCCAAGCATCGAATTTCAATTGCTCTTTGGCAATCTGCCCGAACGCATGACAACAGCCACTGGCAAGGCCCTGGCGCAAGAGCGTTTTGACTATATGAAAGACTTCTTCCAACGTCTGCGGCTGGAGGTGGAGGGGAGACTCTAGTATTGGGAAGACGATAAAGCGCGCAGAACGCGATAAATCGGGTCCCTACGCAGTTTCGCCTTCCAGGATGATGTAGTTAAAGGTTGTCCGAGTCATGGTGGGGGCGGTGAGATGAACGGTAAAGCCCACGCGCGGCTGCAAAGAAACGTATTGCACCACAACTGGCCCAGGATTACTTGTCAGCATGACCGTGACCACGCTTGTCGCCGTGATGGCTGGATTAGTCACAATCACATCCATTTGCCCGTACTCAAACACACCGGTTCCAGCAAGTGGCTTCTGCAACACAGCACTCCTTGCTCTATTGGTTGCACCCATCGTCGGCATACGAACGCTCGTTTCCCCAGCTTCTTCACGCGAAACATCCACGACAGGGAAACGCGCGCTGGTCATGTTGATCTCTTTACGCCATACATCCATAGCCGGTAAGTGCATACTGGTAATTTCCATTTCGTTATGTGCCATGCCTGTTGTCTGTTCCTTAACCTTTCGCGCCTCACCGGATGCTTCACTGGCAACGCCAGAGGGATGCCTGCTGGTTTTAGCACTGGCCGCGCCATTCGCTGTTTGTAAGCGGATCTTCGCCGTATGACCCGCCAGCCGCTGTTTACTCTGTACCACTGGGGTCGCGCTGGCCGAGCTGGTGTTGCAGGCTGTCACACTCAGTTCTGTCCCGGTCTCCTCGACAAGCCTACTTTCCCTTGCCTGAATAGCTGGCTGCTCGGCAGTCAAGTCCGGCCATTGAGGCATTGCCAGCCACGCCGCACTTTCCTCAGTTACACTCTCTTTTGGATGACTGGCCGGCAACCCGGTACTTTCAGGGATTCTAGGGGTCTCCCCGCCAGGGCGGGATGGCGCTGCTGTCTCACTCGACGCTGGAGCTGACAAAGTGGCGGCTTCGGCTCCTTCAGGGTGCAATGCTGAACCGAAGGCGGCTAACGATGAAGTTAAGCGTTGCGCCAGACGTGCCAGTAGATTAGGATTTTGCGCTGTAGCAGCCGGTTTCCGCTCCACTTCAGTATTTACTGGTAGAGCCGGGTACATAGACGACGCCATTTCTATAAAACTGCCCGAATGGACGGCTGGCAGTGCCTTCGATTGTAAGCTTAAACGTGGCGGGATAAGGGATGCGCCATGCGCTGCATGCTGCGCCGTATACATTGCGCTATCCTGCTCATCTTCTCGCCATGCCTGTGAAGTACTTTCCTCCAGCGTTTCTTCTACTGAAGCGGAAAGATCAAGCCGCTCACGCGCCAGACGAGAGCGCCATTCAGATTGAGTCTGCTCACCACGATCATCGTTCAAAACCATCACTATCCCCAATATCCAAACTCAAATTTCTATTTCAGACACAATACACGTTGGAACGTACAGAGGCAGTATAGCACAGATGCTCTCTACAAATAGAACCAATAGCACATTTGGGTGAAAGCGTATACTGAACATAGACTGATCAGCATGCCTATTTAATGGAGGAGTATTGGCAAAATAGATTTATATACTTGAACGTTGCGTGTGGAAACGCTACCATAGGCTTGATCGTATTAGTCGATAAGGCTGTGTCTATTATTTCTCCATATACAGAGAATTATCGATATATTTTCGTGAGATAAGGAAGGATCACCTCAGAATGAAACTGAATGGAACACACAAGTTTAAAGCGTCTAGCGCCCAGGTCTTTCATGCCGCTCTCAATCCAGAAATTCTAAAATCTTGCATCCCCGGCTGCGAATCGGTTGAGTATCTGGATGCCAATACGCTGCGGGTGAGTATGACCACGCCCCTGCCTGGTCTGAAGGGACCCTTTGGGATTCCTATCACCATTACCCAGCGCCAGGAGCCCAGTTTCTTTGAATTTCAGGTTCAGCGCAAAGGCGCGGGGGCCTCCGTTAACGCGACGGGCAAGATCAACCTGACCGATGAGCCGGATGGCGCGCTGCTGGCTTACAATGCCCATGCCGAACTGACAGGCGCTGCCGCGCTCGCCAACAATCCGCTCGGCGAACGCACCATTAAAGGCTCCCTTAATGCTTTCTTCAAAAACCTGGATGCCGCTATTGCTAAATAAAACCGTTATCCCGTTAAGAGGACCTCTCTTCCCGACAGAAGGGGGATGGGATAGCTTTTGTAGGCTTGTTATAGTAATGGAGGAGGAGTCTTTCATGACCAGGAGCAAAAAAACGCCTCAAGAGCTTTCCCTGCTGGCATTGTTACAAGCAATGCAGAAGAGAGCGGGGACGGAAGAGCTTACCAACGAGCAGCAGCAGCACGTTATGCATGTGTTGCTACAAATTCTGCAAGCCTTTGCGAGCAAAACGGCAACGCCAGCGCGCGCGCAAGATATTCAGCAGATTCGTGGTCAGGCTCACGTCAAGCGTGCTTTAGAAATTGCAGCAGCCGGACAACACCATATCCTGCTTGTTGGTCCGCCCGGCGCGGGCAAGGCCCTGCTCGCCCGCGCCCTGCCTTCTCTCCTGCCCATAGCGTCCCTACCGCACCCATTGCGCGAGCCTTCTGCTGATATCGGGAGCAATGCCTTTTTCGGCGACGCGACTCTGCCAGGAGAGCTCATCCTGGCACAGGGAGGCGTGCTTTTTTTAAAGGATCTCGATACGTTTGACCTGTCGCTGCTAACCGCTCTTGCTCACATAGTGGAAACGCGTACGATTGCCGTTCCTCCTCGCGCGGGCAATGCTCTCTTGCCGACGCAATTCATTCTAGGGGCCGGCATTTCGCAGCAAAAAATAGACGAGGCACGCATCGCGTTACGCGAATTGAGGCTTAATGAGGATGTGCTCTTAGAATAGGTTCCGTAGGGTCCCGCTTCAGCGCGACCGACGCGATTGATCGCGTTCCCCCACTCGCTGTCCACCGTTGCTCCCCTGTCACATCATCGCAGACGCAGCCGAGCCGGTGGGATCTTCGTGTTTGCGCGCCTCAGCTTTCACCACTCAGTGGTTTGCCCCAGGTGATCTCGCTCACCACATTGAGAGTGAGCAGGCCATCTTGCGCAAAAGGCAAAAGGAGCGCCTGCATCTCTGCGTTGAACTGTACCGCCTGCTCAGCCGTCATGCTTTCCAGCGAGAGACAGCTACGTCCATGATGAGCCGCAATGTAGTCCTCGACCGTTTGTCGCACCACGACCGGCGCGCTCTGGCGTTCGCCCAGTTGCTGGAACAGCCGATACTTCTCCAATTCGGCGATCATATCGATCGGCACATAGCCGGGATTGGTCGTGAAATGCCGTTCGATCTGCTGATAGCCTTCGCGCCAAGGAACCGGCTGATCCACAAAATGGATAATGGCGAGCATACCGCGCGGCGTCAAGAGTCGTGCGAAACGAGGCAGGACCACTCCCCACTCCATCCAGTGCAGGCTCTCGCCCGCCGTGACCAGAGCATAGGGCGGCTCCAGTTCCACGTCCTCAGCCCGGCCATGCAGCCAGCGGATCTTGGGTGAATCGCCTCCGGGCTCCGTCCTGGCGCGCGCGAGCATCGGCAACGACAAATCGACAGCATCCACACGTTCGACAAAGGCTGCCAGGGGGCGGGCGACCTTCCCCGTTCCACAGCCAACATCGAGCACGGTACGCGGCTCGTCAACGATCAAGTCATTGAGGAGTTCGAAAGTCTGAGGTGGATAGGTGGGGCGCAGGTGATAGCGATCCACCACGCTCTGGTGCTGAAAACGCACGGCATACTGCTCACCGTGCGACTCGGGACGCTTCATCATTGCCTGGCTCCTTAGGGGAAATAGCGCGTCTCTCCCAGAGACGCAGGTACTATTTACAATGCTCAGCAAGAGTATACCAGGTGAGGAGCGACTTTTCCAGGAGCCTTTGTCACGCTGTACAGGATTGGGGACACATATGCTGGTTTCCGGGCAAACACTGTGGTGCTTTCGGGGCATTTACCAGCGGCTATGCAACATGCTTTTCTCCGCGGCATATGTCACCATATCGAAGTTCTCGGTTGGACGAGTGAGCGCGGCTATGAACCTTGAGAGAAGCGGTCATGGGGGAGCCAACTTCCCAGCCGTTGTTTGCTCGACGAGTGAGCGCGGCTCTGTACCTGGCCGATATGCTCTTCGTGAGGGGTCTCTTGGGGAGGGGAGTGTACTCAAGGGGAACGCGATCAATCGCGTCGGTCCCGCTGAAGCGGGACCCTACGGCCCCATCCGTATAATTGCGCAGATCAGCTCATCAACCGGCGGCGTCAAAACGTCGCCGCGCTCGACCAGCCAGCCATCCAGCAATTTACGCAGTTCGGCCCGCGTTTCGGTATCGCCGGGCAAGATAAGCTGTTCCTGCAGCTCGTCCAGCGCGATCTCTACCGTGGGATAGCGCATCGTTTGCGGCATCTTGACGATCTCGACATCCGCGTATATCCCCATTTCATACATCACGTCCAATGCATGGATATATGTTGGCGGTTGGGCTCGTTCGCTACCATGAAAATGTCGCCAGAGGGGATTGGTGATCCAGTCGAAGTGGACGGCGCGCATATAGATATAACAGGATTGACGAGTAGCCTGGCGCATCTTCGCCAGAAACGCCTCAATAGCGCGAATGGGATAGAGCACATGGCTACAGATCACGATATCGGCGGCGAGATCGGTGGGAGCATCCTGCCAGGTGGTAGGAACATAGGTAATATTGGCAATGCTCTTTTCAGTTGCATCCTGTCGCAGATAGTTGAGCATGGTAGCATTCGGCTCGACGGCGATGACCTGCCGGGCCTGTGGCGCCAGCGCCAGCGCGAAACGTCCGGTGCCCGCGCCAACATCCAGCACATCCATCTGTGGCGTGACGACCTCCCGCAAACGCTGAAAGAGCGGGTCGCGGCCAGCGGTATCTTTTGTTGCGCGGTGAAAGCCGCGAGCGCGCCGATCCCAGAAATCTGCGCTGGTACGGCCAAGATGCGTATAAGCTGCATCCATTTGTTGCGCTCGCGCATCAATCAACGCTTGCCAACGTTCGATGGCACTTTGCATCATAACTAGCTGCCTGCGGTTGTGCTAGGAGCAGCTATCTTCTCCTTGAGACAATCAAAGAACTGCCCGGTCAGTTTCTCGGCTGTGCCTTGCAACAGGCGTGCGCCCACGCTGGCAATAGTCCCGCTGACCACGACATGCGCGCTCCAATCCATCCGCGTCTGCTCGGCATCTACAGCAGCAAGATTCATGGTGCCAGAGAGCTCAACGGCGCTGCCTGGCGCTTTGCCACGCCCCTTTACCACCATCAATTCGGGCTCACGCATCTCCGGTCGCGTCACATCAAGAGTGAACTTGGCCTTGACCGGTCCGACCCCGACGGAGATAACAGCCTTCCAATGTTCCGGCTCCAGTTCCTCCAGGCTCTGAAAGCCAGGAGCGCACGCGGCCACTTTATTGACATCTAACAGATAAGCCCAGACCTTCTCAATAGGAGCTGCGATGGTCTGGGTGCCAGAAAATTCCATGAGGGGCTTCCCCTTTCTGTGCCAGCAATGATGGCCTGATACCATCATCCAGCTATATTTTTTGCTTCAAGAGCTAGCCTTCGTTACGAACGAGGTATTCCTGTGGGTTGCTCTCAAACAGCCGCTTACAGGCGGGACAGCAAAAGTAGAAGTCTCGTCCGTCATAGCTGCTGCGATGACGAGCATGCGCTATTTCCACTATCATACCACAGACGGGATCAAGAGCTGTGCCAGACGCTGCCGGGGCAAGCTCCTCACTGGCAGGCAGCTTTCCTTCCGGCACAGTTGTGGCAGGCGTGGAAGCGGATATGTTACGCCTTACCTGCACCAGTTCGCTCAGGATGCTGGAGGCGATTTCTTCCGGCGTAATGGCTCCAATATCAAGGCCAGCAGGCGCTTTCAGACGCGCGATCTGCTCCTCCGTGAGGCCCGATCCGCGCAAGTAGTTGCGGCAGGCGTCCGCGCGTCTGCGGCTCGCGACCATGCCAACATAGGCGGCAGAGCTTCGCAATGCGTGTTCGAGCGCATCCTCATCGTACTCGCCGTGGGTAGCCACCAGAATATAGGTGCGCTCGTTAATAGCGGTTTGCGCTAAGGCATCCTGGTCGAATTGCGCAACGGCAAAATCGAGCACTGGAGCGAGCCGGCTCAGCGCGACATTCACGGGCGAGTCGCCGACCAGCAATAATCTCGGGAGCGGCAGATGAGGTTCCATATAAATATCGAGCGCGCCTCCACTGGTACAGGTCATGGGAAATATGCGTACATTGCGGCGATCAATGCCTATCTCAGGCGAGCCGAGGCGCAGGAGAAAAGACGCGCCGCCTTCGCGCAGCAGGCGTGTGGCTTCGCGCACAACCACGGGCTGGGCGCAACTGCCGCCGATCCAGCCGGTCAGCCGCCCATCGCTCTGAATCAGCGCCTGGGCGCCCGGTTTGGCCGACGTTGGTCGCTCGCACCATACCACGGTCGCCAGCACAAACGGCTCCTCGTCCCGCGTCAACTGATAGGCAAGCTCAAGCAAGCTATGGGACATATCATCCTCCAACAATGGGGATCGCCATGCCAGGATATGGCAGCATATCCATCCAATCTTATCGATACTATATCACACCAGTAAGGAACCCCGTTCCCTGTGGCGACGAGACGATGCAGATTACCTATTCCATTCGGAAATAAACTTGCTTGCTATTCCCAAATGAATTTATTAACGTGCGTTATCAGCAAATGGCCAATTTGAACAGTTTTGTAAACAATAATGAGGATTTGACGAGTAATATGATGAGAAGTTGATGTAGACACACAACGGACCATACAGTATACTGTCACTTGCATAAGGCTATGCTAATCATACTGCGCTACATCACCCTCCACAAATTTTTGCAGAAACATCATAAAGAAAAGAAAGTGACACACTATGAAAACTGTTTTTGTACGTCGTACCTATCTGATGTCATTCCTGATCGTTCTCCTGCTCATTGCTGTTGCGGGTTTCAGCTTCTTTCGCACCCCGCAACAGCCAGCGCGAGCTTCGGCATCTCTGACCAGACAGATCAGTAGTGACCCTTTTACTAATAGCACATCTCAGCATCAAACGCAGGTCGAGCCAGATACTTTATCCTTCGGCCCTGTTGTTGTTTCTGCGTTCCAGAGCGGACGCTTCTTTGCGGGCGGAGGAAGCTCCGGCATCAGTTGGGCCACCTCCTTCGATGCTGGCCTCACCTGGAAAACAGGGAACTTGCAAGGGGTAACCGTCTTTAATGGGGGAAGCTATGGTCGGGTCAGCGATTCGGTAGTCGCTTATGATCTGGCACACCATACCTGGCTCATCGCTTCTCTTGCGGTCCAGACCACGACAGATGTTAACGGCAGTACGGCGGTGATCGTCAATCGCTCCAGCGATGGATTGCATTGGAGCGGCCCGGTGATCGTCTCGGCAAGTGGTCCTAACAATAACTGGGACAAACCCTGGATCGTGTGCGATCAGCATCCCTGGAGCAGGTTCTTTGGTCGTTGTTATGCGCAATGGGACGATAGCGCCAATAACGGACAAATCGTCGCGAGCGTCTCCACCGATGGAGGAGCAACCTGGTCAACGCCCATCAGCCCGGCCAACCAGACATTTTCTGCCCTGGGGGGGCAGCCCGTCGTGCAGCCAAATGGCACGGTGATCGTTCCCACCTTCGGCACTGACCTGACGACAGGCGCATCGGGCATCTACTCCTTTATGTCCACCGATGGGGGCATAAGCTGGACCAATCTGATCAAGATTACGCCCGCCTTGTTCCAGAACGATCCAGGAACGCCAGCCTTCGCGTATCGGGGAGGTTCCCTGCCATCAGCAGAGATCGATGCCAGCGGCAAAGTCTATGTGGCCTGGGCTGGTTGCTACTTCGAAGCTGGCTGTACCGCCAATTTCCCCAGCGTGAGCACCGACGATATTGTGCTGACGACGAGCACAGACGGCACCACCTGGACGCCGTTGCAGCGTATCCCGCTTGATCCGATAGGCAGTGGAGTCGAACATCTAACAGCGGGACTGGCGGTAGATAGCACCACAGCAGGCAGTGAGGCTCATCTGGCAGTCACCTATTACTACTTTCCTGATGCGTTCTGTAGCGCCCAACCCTGCCAATTGTTTGCGGGCTTTGCCTCATCCACCGATGGGGGGGCAACCTGGAGCCCAAGCCAGGCCCTGGCAGGACCAATGGGTGAGTCGTGGTTGGCAAGTACCGACCAGGGATTTATGACCGGCGATTACATCTCCACATCGATTGCGCTTAATCGAGGAGTGACGGTCGTTCCAGTTGCCCAGGCTCCCAATGGTCAGCAGTTGAACGAGGCTATGAATGCAGCAAGCATTGAGATAGCAGGTGGTTCGCATCCCTGCGACATTCTTTCAAACGCAACGCTTGTACATCTCTCTGCTGGTCAGGCTACGCCTCAAAAAACTAGCGGTTCTGCCAAGAATTACCGCACAGCCAACTAGTGGAGGAGATAGGCCAGGCGTAAGTCTGGCCTATCTCGATCTTCTCTCATCAGAATATCAAAAAGAAGGTCAAGTGCTACCCCTGTCGGGGAACAGGCAAAATCAAGGATCAGGATACCTGCCCAATGTGCGGGGGTGATGGCAAAATCGAAGTCTAAAGAGATCGCGTAACAAATTGGAGCCCCCCAGGATAGAAAGCAAGAAGGAATGGTCAATGGCGATACTGAAACCATCAGCAATTGATTGGGAACATGCTTCCTGGGAAGAGGGATGTCAAGCAGTGGAGCAGTTCACAGATAAACTGGGGCTGGGTATCGATTCTGGCATTTTCGAGACCGTTGTCGCCCTCAATCTGCTGCGGATACAAACCGTCCAATCCTGTGAAGGCCATCTTGACCACGGATACGCGTATCCCTGGATCACTGTGGTTGATGCTGAACGCAAACGCCTACTCACTAGAGAATGGAGCCACATCTGTGCTCTTGAAGATCAGGCAAAAACTGTTGGGACGGCAGAGGCATATAATCAGTATCTTTCCGCCGACATACGCCTATGAGTGACCATTATGCAATGGGAACGTAATGATCCCCTTTTCTGTCGCCTTACCGCTTTACTTGATGCTTTTTATGCAGAGCAGAAAATATCACCTTCTCCCTTCCGCTTGCTCATTGAGCGGCTCAAGTTTCCGGGGACGTACCGCATTGTCCCAGGATTTAGCGTGGCTCTTGATGAGTTGCCAGAACACCTCAAAGCGTCCTACCTGACACTCGGACAAGCTGAAATGCAGGCATTTACCCATTTCCTCAAACGACAATGGCAAAAGGAGCGGGAAGAGAAGCAGTCACTACATGCGTCTGCACAAATCTAAGCGTCAACGGTCTCTGCGCATGATCATTCCCTCTTCATATCTTCTGCACAAATCTAAGCGTCAACGGTCTCTGCGCATGATCATTCCCTCTTCATATCTTTGGAGAGCGCGCGGATTTTGTCCAGCACCAGACGCCGTCGCTGAATATGATCGTATTGCGACCAGTCTATCTGATGACCTGCCTCCTGGTACTGAACCAGCGCATTTCCCAGTTGCTTATCGAAAGCTTCCAGATTGGCTCCTATCGCTTCAATCGCTTGCCAGTCAGCCGCGCTCAGATCCGACGCGCTGGTTTCCTGCAACGCCCGGTCGAGCAAGATGTAACAGCGCGTTCCGAAATTGTAGCGTTCAAGGTCGGAGCGATCAGGAGGATACAACGCTTTGAGAGCACGAACGCAGCACCCGAGGAGCCAGCCTCTGGCGTCCAGGGCGGCCTGATCATCAAGTAAAAACGGCAGGTAGTAATCGGCTGAGGATGCTTCCTGCTCTGCAAGCGGTGCTAACTCGGTCCAGGCAAAGACGCGTTGGCGATCCATCAGGGCTTTAAGCAGTTCTTGTTTGCGTGAGAGTGGAGCGTCCTTTGCCAGTTCTAAAAGATGCTGCGCCCGACCGGCTTCAATGGTGAGCCGCATGAGGTGTTGCCGGAGGGGAATATATGGTTCAACGGGCAGGCGGTCTTCAAGGATGCCTGGAAAGAGCTGGTTCAGCTCAACAGAGCGCAGAAGGGCCTCGATAGCTAACTCCCGTACTTCGGCGTCGCTATCGGCAACCAACAATGCCAGATCATCGAAGATCAGCCCCGCTTGCCTTTCAAGACAGGCAACCAGCAATGCGCGGCGTACTTTTACCGAAGGATCGTGGAGGAGAGCCTCGACAAAAGGGCGCGTGCGTGACTGATCAGCGGCGGAGCCGGTTTGCAGGAGGTACTGTGAAGCGGTCGCACGCACAGCATCATCCACTTCTTGTTCGGCCAGGCTTTCCAGCAGCGAGCGTTCTCCCAAGCCAGCAAGGATGACGACCACATGCTGTCGCACCCCAGCCTGATCAGCCTGATCAAGGATGGCGAGCAGATCGGGCTTCGCTTGTTCACCCAATTTCAGCCCGAGCGCCCAGGCAGCCCAGACCTGTTCTTCCGGCGTACCGTTATACAGTAAATGACGCTGAGACGACAGATCCATCTCGGCAACATCGGTAAAACTCTTAGAGGCCATGCTGACTATCCTCTTTCTCCTGATCATCACATCCGGCGAGATCAGCAACATCATATTCATCTTCGTAAATCAAAGGATGGTTCTCCTCGATACAGCGGCGAAACCAGTTCATCTCTTCAGGAGAGAGCAGCATGTAGCGCGCCCTTGCTGTTCGTTTGAAGGCGGGCCGGGTGAGCCAGTAGGCTGATTTACGCCTATTGTTGGCATCAGGAAAGCGCGAGCGCATGTTGACGCAGTGATAGTTGACGGTCGCGTCAAAACTTCCGCGCGTCGTGCCTTTGCCAATGCCAGGATAGGCACGCAGATAAGCGCTGTACAGTTCGGGAAGTGATACAGCGTGCCGGTCGGCTCCGATGCCATAGGCAACCTTGACAATGAGATCGATCAGATTTTGTTTCGCTGCCCCCGTCGCTGCGGTTGATGATGCCGAAACGTCATTTCTGGACTCCTCGGCAATTACAGACGCCAGCGCACGATAGAATGCAGGCAACAGGCGCAGAGGGACGGGTATGTAGACAAACTCATCATTCTTTGCTTCCAACTCATCCATTAGAGAAACCTCATACTTCGCAAGAGCAAAAAGTGCATTATCACCAGGTTGAGCTCACCTTTAGTATAATATATTTTAACTTTTTTGGCAATATATTAGTTAATTTATTTGCAAAATACCAGTAACATAAGCGGGCAAAAGATAGAAGAGTTGAAATCTCCTGTTTTTTGGCACAACGCTCTCCTACTAGCAAAGGAGAGGGTTCTTGAGAATGGTTGAGGAAGTTGCAATTGAAAAGGAGAGCATCTTCAGCGTATGTAAGATGCTCTCCTGATTGTACTACTTATTCAGAACGCCCCGACACTACTCGCCAAGCGCCAGCCCCGTCTCTTGCAGGACCTTCCACACCTTCCACGGCGTGATCGGGATATCGATGTGGCGCACACCTTTATGAGCCAGAGCGTCAATGACAGCGTTGGCGATGGCCTGGGGCGCGCCGACGGTGGGCGATTCTCCCACGCCTTTAGCGCCGATTGGATGGTGCGGCGAGGGCGTGACGGTGCGATCCGTCTCCCACTTCGGCGTTTCCATCGAGGTGGGAATGAGATAATCCTGGAAGTTGCCGCCGTGAATATTGCCCTCTTCGTCGTAATAAAGCTCCTCATACAGTGCCGGAGCCAGGCCCTGCGTCAGACCGCCGTGGATCTGTCCCTCAACCACCATCGGATTGATGATGGTGCCGCAGTCATCGACGGCGAGGAAGCGGCGAATATGCACCTGCCCCGTGCCACGATCAATGTCAACCACGCAGATGTAGCTGCCAAACGGGTAGGTGAGGTTGGGCGGATCGTAATAGTTGACGGCTTCCAGTCCCGGCTCTAAGAAGGGCGGGCAGTTGGTGTAGGCCGCGAAAGCCAGCTCTTGAATGGTTTTGCCCTTATTTGGAGAACCCTTGACAAAGAAACGCCCAGGCTCCCATTCAAGGTCTTCTTCGCCCACCTCCAACAGATAGGCCGCGATCTTCCTGGCCTTGTCGCGTACTTTACGAGCGGCTATGGCTGTGGCCGCGCCCGCTACCGGCGTGCTGCGGCTGGCGTAAGTGCCCAGACCGTAGGGAGCGGTATCGGTATCGCCATGCTCGACATCGATATCATCGGGTGACATGCCCAGCTCGGCGGCGATAATCTGGGCAAAGGTCGTTTCATGGCCCTGTCCCTGCGTCTGCACGCCGATACGCGCCAGCGCCTTGCCAGTCGGATGCACGCGAATCTCGCAGCTATCAAACATCTGAATGCCCGCGATATCGAAGTGTTTGCCAGGACCAGCCCCCACGATCTCGGTAAAGGACGAGATACCAATACCCATCAGTTCGCCACGCGCCCGCTTTTCAGCCTGCTCACGACGTAGATCCTCGTAGCCGATCCTGTCCATTGCCAGCTTGAGCGCGCCCTCATAATTGCCGCTATCGTAGGTCCAGTCTAGCGCGGAACGATAGGGGAAAGCTTCTGGCTTAATGAAGTTCTGCAAGCGCAACTGGGCCGGGTCCTTGCCGAGATCGTGCGCCAGGGTATCCATTATGCGCTCAATCAGATAGGATGCCTCGGTGACACGGAACGAGCAGCGATACGCGATCCCGCCGGGAGGCTTGTTGGTATGGACGGCATCAACATCAACGAAGGCGTGCTGGAAGTTGTACGAGCCGGTACAGATGTGGAAAAGGCCCGCCGGGAATTTCGTCGGCTGCGCCGCAGCATCGAATGCACCGTGATCGGCCAGCGTATGAACGCGTAGCGCGTTGACGTTGCCATCCTTATCGGCAGCGATCTCGGCATGAATATGGTAGTCACGACCAAAGCCGGTGCTGCTCAGATTCTCCGAGCGGTCCTCGATCCATTTCACGGGCTTGCCCGTGGTAATCGAGGCCACGACCGCGCAAACATAGCCCGGGTAGATGGGAACCTTGTTGCCAAAGCCGCCACCGATATCGGGCGAAATAATGCGAATGCGGTGCTCCGGCAGACCCGCAACGATAGCAAAGAGCGTGCGATGTGCGTGCGGCGCTTGCGAGGTCAGCCAGACGGTAAGCTTGCCGGTAGCCTTATGGAAATCGGCAACGCAGCCGCAGGTTTCAATTGGCGCGGGATGGATGCGCGGGATATACATATCCTGGCTGACTACGATGCCATTAGCGGCAGCTTCAGCAAATGCCTGCTCGGTGGATTCTTTGTCGCCCGTCTCCCAGTGATAAATCTGGTTGGTCGGCTGCTTATCCTTTTTATCCGGGCGCAGCAAAGGAGCTGACGGATCAAGGGCTTTTTTCGGATCGACCACTACGGGCAAGGGTTCGTACTCGACATCAACTGCTGCTACACCGTCGGCGGCGGCATAGCGGCTGGTCGCTACCACGAAGGCCACTTCCTGCATCTGATAATGCACACGATCAACCGCCAGCACGGCCTCTGTATCGGCGGAAAGCGTGGGCATCCAGGCCAGCCCCGCCGCCTCAAGATCTTTGCCGGTGATTACTGCCAGCACGCCTGGCACTTGCAGCGCGGCGCTAATATCGAGCTTTTTGATCAGGGCATGCGCGTAAGGGCTACGCACGATATCGCCGTAGAGCATGCCCGGCAATTGGACGTCATCGACATAGTTGCCCTGTCCACGAATGAAGCGCGCATCTTCTTTACGCTTATATGCTTCACCCAGGCCATGATGTGTATGTACCTCTGTTGACATCATTCGCCTCCCTCACCGGCGGGAACCGGCACCTGATTGGACTCACGCATCTTCTCAGCGGCATACTGAACAGCTTTAACGATATTGACATAGCCAGTACAACGGCAGAGGTTGCCGGAGATGCCTTCGCGTATCTCCTGCTCGGTTGGATTAGCATTACGCTGCAAAAGGGCAATGCTGGTCAACATCATGCCGGGGGTGCAATAGCCACATTGGAGAGCATGCATTTCGTGAAACCCTTCCTGTATCGGATGCAGCTTCCCTCCCTGCTCCAGCCCCTCAACCGTCATAACCTGGCGACCATTGGCCTGGACGGCGAACATAGTGCAAGATTTTGTGGCCTTGCCATCGACCAAAATGGTACAGGCTCCGCAAGAGGTGGTGTCGCAGCCAATATGCGTTCCGGTCAGGTGCAGCCCGTCACGAATCCAGTGAACGAGGAGCGTGCGCGAATCAACATCATCCTCGTAGACGGTACCGTTAATGGTGACACTGATGTGATGTTTGCTCATCTTATTCCCCTCCTGTAGCACGAGCCAGCGCCTTGCGCAAAGCGCGAGCGCAGAGCGTACGCACCATTGAACGTTTGTACTCAGCAGGACCGCGAGAATCACTGGTGGGCTGAGATGCGGCGGCGGCAAGATCGGCAGCCTGGTTGATACTGGCGTCATTGAACTGCTTGCCAACCAGCGCCTGTTCGGCAGCGCGCGCCTTGATGGGATGCGACCCGACGTTGGTCAGGCCAATGCCGGCATACGTCACAACACCATTGCTATCAAGGGTAACGTACGCGGCCACGCCGGCAATAGCATAGTCGCCGACTTTGCGTTCCAGCTTAAAATATGCGCCGCCGCTGCGCCCGGTCGGAGCCGGAACGCGGATTTCGGTCAGGATCTCGTTGGGACGAAGGGTCGTCTCAAAGATCGAGTCGGTGAAAAATTCTGTGATGGGGATGACGCGCTCCCCGGCAGGGCCAGCAGCTACGAGGCTGGCATTCAGGGCCAGCATGGTCGCGGGATGATCGTTAGCGGGATCGGCGTGTGCAAGGTTGCCGCCAACGGTCGCCCAGTTGCGCACCACGGGATCAGCCACCACCGAAGAGGTATCGAGCAAAATAGGGTAGCGGCTGCGAATCAAGGGCGACTGGTCCAGTTCCGCTTCGCGTGTCAATGCGCCGATGTGCAACGCTCCATCCGCTTCCCGGATATATTCCAATCCAGTAATGCGGTTAATATCGATTAAAACGGATGGAGCGGCCAGGCGGAAGCGTAGGAGAGGGATAAGGCTATGACCACCGGCCAGAATTTTGGCGTCCTCGCCATGTTGTTCCAGTAAGGCGATAGCTTCTGGCACGCTATTCGCCATCACATAATCGAAGGAACCGGGAATCACTGTGTCACCTCCAACTGTTGTTGAGGCGCAAATCCCTGCGCTTCATCGATAAAACGATAGATGGTAGACCCCAGTATACCATAAGTTGTGGGATTACATGAACGCTATTTCTGGCTTGTTGCTCAGTTTTAGCTTCTGCGATTGAAGAAGTAGTTAATCACCATTGTAGCGACAGCGAAGAGCGCAGACATAAAGATGATGGTAAAAAGGCCAGTATAGGCGACGCCAGGGGAGTCAGACCAGGGCAGATGTGCTGCTGCTAACATGGACGTTAGCAACATCACCAGTAGTAATGAGAGCGAAACAATCGCCAGCGCCAGACGATGCCCGGCGGAGGGTGCGTTGCTGCGACCGCTGACTACCTTTTGTCCATAGGAATTAGCAGTGTAATCTTTGTAGTGAGGAACGCCTCGATAGCCAGTAGAGGATGATTGGGGGTCATCGCGCATAATACCTTCAAATTCCATATCCTGTTGTGACATACTGATCAGCTCCTTTTCCTTCGTATAAAGCAAACATGCTGTAGTTACGGATCAGGCACTGAAAAGTTGTATTCAGTAGCTTCTACTTTCCTTGCCTTATGGTTGTAAATTCCCGAATGGCTCATTCTCAAGCGTATGTGTTTGTTGTACTCTCGATCCATGTGATCAAAATCTTGCACAGATGTCTATGTCGTCCTGACTCTTTCTGCTGCGACTTGCATAATAACGAAAAATTCGTTAACATATCTACTATGGAAGAAAAAATGAATGCCGCTGAGCGGATAATCAGGCGCTTCGGTGGCCAGAGCGCGCTTGCTGCCCTGCTCGGCAAGAGGCAGAGTACAATCGAACACTGGGCGAAGACAGGGCGGGTGCCTGCCCAATGGCAAATGCCACTCATGTCGCTCGGTCGTCAGAGAGGTGTGATCTTGGAAGCAAAAGACTTCGTCGAACTCCAGTCCAACCCGATCCAGCCGGCAGAGGGCCGCCTCGGCATCCTTCTCGTCGGTCTTGGCGCCGTCGCTTCGACATTCATCAGCGGCGTTGAGCACGCCCGTCGCGGCAGCGGCCAACCCATAGGCTCGCTCTCCCAGATGGGCACTATCCGTCTCGGCAAGCGAACGGAAAACCGCTCGCCCCTCATCCGCGATTTCGTCCCGCTCGCAAAGCTCGACGACCTCGTCTTCGGCGCCTGGGACCCCTTCCCAGACAACGCCTATGAAGCAGTGGTGAAGTGCGGCGTCCTCGACCGCCACGAACACATCGAGCCTATCGCCGATTTCCTACAATCCATCAGTCCAATGCCGGCGGCCTTCGACCAGTACTACGTCAAGCGCCTCAACGGACCCAATGTCAAGTGCGGCACCAAGAGGGAGCTGGCCGAGCAGATTCGCGCGGACATTCGCAACTTCAAGTCCGCAAACCATTGCGACCGCCTGGTCATGATCTGGTGCGCCTCGACCGAGATCTATATGGAAGAAGGACCAAGCCACCTCAACTTGGAAAGCTTCGAGACGGCGCTCGACGCCAATGACGAAACTATCGCCCCCTCGATGCTCTATGCTTATGCAGCCCTGCTGGAAGGAATCCCCTTCGCCAACGGTGCCCCCAACCTGACTGTTGATATCCCGGCGCTGGTTAAGCTCGCGACCGATCAGGGCGTTCCGATCTGTGGCAAGGACTTCAAGACCGGCCAGACCCTCATCAAGACGGCGCTCGCGCCGATGCTGAAGGCTCGGATGCTCGGCCTCAACGGCTGGTACTCGACGAACATCCTCGGCAACCGCGACGGCGAGGTGCTCGATGACCCGGAGAGCTTCAAGACCAAAGAGGAGTCGAAGCTTGGCGTCCTTGAGTACATCCTCCAGCCCGAGCTCTATCCCGAGCTCTATAGCAACGTCTATCACAAGGTGCGGATCAACTACTACCCACCCCGCGGCGACAACAAAGAGGGATGGGACAATATTGACATCTTCGGTTGGCTCGGCTACCCGATGCAGGTAAAGATCGACTTCCTCTGCCGCGATTCGATTCTCGCCGCTCCCCTTCTTCTTGACCTCGCTCTTTTCCTCGATCTCGCCAAGCGAGCTGGCATGAAGGGCATCCAGGAATGGTTATCCTTCTACTTCAAGAGTCCCCAGCACGCTGCCACTGTGTACCCGGAGCACGACTTCTTCATCCAGCAGACGAAGCTCAAGAACACCCTGCGCTGGCTGATGGGCGAAGAGCAGATCACGCATCTCGGCCTGGAGTACTACCAGGACTACCAGGAGGAATAGGCATTTAGAGATACCGGTGACGAAGTCGAAAACAGCGCTCTTTCTCGTTTTGAGCGTGAAAATTGACTTCGCTACCGGTATCCAAAGAGGAATGCGCTACGCATTGAAGGTCTGACAATCAACTTTGCCGGTCTTCTTTGTTCTCCTCCTGCGCTTTATCAGTCTTTTTCTTTTTTACGGGAAAAGGCTGAAAGCCGGGAATCTGATCAATGCTGTCATAGACCTTGACATCTCCCGGCTGCCAGGTAAATTTCTCCTCGTTGGTACTTTTGCGCTGCCGCTCCTTCTCGTTTCGTTGCGCCTCAGCATTTTTGTTGTCAGCTTGCTTATCCTGCCCGCGCTCGTCTTCTTGTTGGGAAGCCACAATCTATCTCCTCTCTCCCGATGCTTATTTCGCGATACCAACATACTTCAATTCTATAATATACTCAGGGAACTTCGAAAGCAGGCTCTGATCTGCGGCTGGCAACGCCAGTTTTTGCAGATCAATGACGCGCTCAACTTGCATCACGCTATTGCGCGGCAAAAGTACCTCAAATTCGTTGGGATAGACCGATAAATCCTTGACAAAGGCTCCTGGCGCTCCCTCCGGTAGATCGATAAAGAGACGAATGCTATTGGACCAGCTATGCTGGGGATCGATAGAAGTGGAGACGAAGCCACCATCCTGGAAAAACTTTCCCTCTTTAAAGAGATCCAGCATATTCGGGCCAACCACCCTCTGCGCAACCGTATCCGCCGGGATAATGGCATTTTTAAAGGCCGGGTCCAGATGCTGAATGAATTGCTGGAGCTCCGTCTCGGAAAAGCCTGGAAGCACCTGGCCTGTACGCGCATAGGTATTGATCGCTTTATACCAGTCGTCGCCAGTATAGGCTTTGATGGCAGCTTTTTCTGCGTCCGTCAGTTGCGAGAACCATGCCTGCTGTTGCGCTTTGAAAAATGCCGCACGCTGATCGGCTGTGAGACCGCGCAGAGCTGGATCCTCAAAATTTGTCATGCCATGAACCAGTTGAGCATAGTTTGCGACGAATTGCTGTCCTTCTGGGGAAAGGTGTTCAAAGATCTGAGCGGCATCGGGACCCAGGAGATGCCCAGCGGTCATTAGAATCTGATCTTTCGTCAGGGAATTAATGAGGCCCTTGTCCGCCAGGTACTCGACCATCTTCGTGATGCCTTTGCCAGCAGTATCAAGCGTGCCACTGACAACGTCCTTGACAATGGAGGCTGCGACGCTGTCGGCGATTTTGCTTGCCAGCATTTTCGCCATCTCGTCCAGGCCAAGCTTCTCCAGCAGCGCCATCGCGCCTTTCCCTGCAAGTTTGCCGCCAGCGGCGAAAATGTCAGCTCCTGGGATCAGCATGGCAACATCCAGCAAGGCGGTTACGCCCATCATCGTGCCCGCCATCGCCTTCTCCTCGGGCGTTGCGTTAGGATCGCTGAGAATAGCGGCATCGTTGGAGATGTCTGAGATGCCAAAAACCCAATCGACAGCGTGATAGATGACACTATTGACCTGATTGATGCACCAGTTCACGGCATCGAAGAGCTTGCCCGCCCAGTGCGCC